>NZ_OY764015.1:1905000-2205000 GCF_963667775.1 uncultured Trichococcus sp.
TTTCAACATCTCGAAATCTTCAGGTCGAGTCTCGGGCTGCAGATCGTTTTCTTGCAACCAATTCCAGATGACGGAAGGATATTCCCCATTGGCATAGACGTCCATCCAAAAATAGGCGTTCATTTCGTCGAAGTTCTCCGCCGCCAAAATGTTTTCTGGGCGTGCGTCAATAGGATAGCCCGGCGAATAAGCGAAACTCGGGCCAATCTGCCCGTCCAGACCAAGCGAACGATATTTGTTGATGGCTGCCGCATTCGCTACGTTCGCATGATGGTTTGCTTGGTACATCCGTTTCGGATCCTTCACTGCCGGAGGATGGGTCGCCATCATGTAGCCATGGGAAATGAAAATATTTTGTTCGTTCAAGGATACCCAATATTTTACCCGATCGCCGTATCTGCGGAACACTGTTTCTGCGTAGGTGGTAAAGTCTTCGATGATTTGGCGCGATTCCCAGCCTAGATACTCGTCCTGCAGATATTGCGGGATATCCCAATGATACAAAGTGACAACCGGTTCGATTTGATTCGCCAGCAACTCATCAATCAGATCATCATAGAACTGAAGACCTTTTTCGTTCGTTTCATTCATGTTATGAGGGAAGATACGGCTCCAAGCAATCGAAAAACGATAAGCCTTCAGTCCCTGTTCGGCCATCAATGCGACATCTTCTTTGAAACGATGGTAGTGATCAACTGCTACATCCCCGTTCGTTCCTTTAAACGTCTTGCCGGGAATTCTTACAAAAGTATCCCAGACAGACACACCTTTCCCATCTTCATCCCAAGCACCTTCGACTTGGTAGGCGGCTGAGGCCGATCCCCATAAGAATCCCTCCGGAAAATCCTTCAATTTTGTATGTTGCATCGTATGACCCACTTTCTGTTTAATTTGTTTTTGACTGTCAAAATTCAAAATGGGCCATAAATCATATGAGCGATTTATGGTCCATCTATGGTTTGGTGTCTAGTGATTATTTTGCGATTTTCTCATAGATTTCGACGATTTCTTTCGCCAAGTCTTTGAATGCGATGGACGTCATCAAATGATCTTGTCCATGGACCATCAACAACGACAGCTCCACTGCATCTCCTGATGCTTCTTGTGTCAACAGGCCGGTCTGCGCATGGTGAGCTTCCACCAATGCTTTTTCCGATTCGCTGATTTTTTCGTTCGCTGATGCAAAGTCTCCTGCTTTTGCGGCTTCGATCGCTTCAATCGCATTCCCTTTTGCATCGCCCCCATGCATGATCAATTGCATGATGACCTCTAGGTTTTTTGGTTCTGCCATGTTGTAAACTCCTTCAGTGTTGTTTGTTTATTCGCCCATTAAAGTTAAAGCTGTTTTCAATACTTTTTCGCCGTTCATCATGCCGTAGTCCTGCATGTTGATGACATCCATTTTTGTGTCCGTACCGGCAACTTTGTCTTCGAATTGTTTTTTCATGTATTTCACTTGAGGTCCCAACATCAGGACATCGATTTTTTTCTTGGCCAAGTGTGCATCGGCTTCGGAAGCGGATACTGCGAAAATTTCAGCGTCCAATCCTTGCGCTGCCGCCGCTTTTTGCATTTTCGATACAAGTAAGCTGGTGCTCATTCCAGCTGCACATACTAACATGATTGTTTTGTCTGCCATAATATTTTCTCCACCCTTATATATATTTGAGCCCCTATAAAAGGGGCTCGATTTGATGCTATATTATTATGCTACTACGTTGCCTGAAGCGTCAGCTTCAACTTCACCGATTTCAACATTGTATGCTTTGTTGTCTTCGATTTTGAAGAATGGGTAGAAGATTGCAGCACTGATGACTGTTTCGACGATTTGCCATACAGCACCTCTCCAGCCGCTGATCAAGAAACCTGAAAATAGCGGAGGAGTTGTCCAAGGAATGTTTACCCCGTTCGTAAGAGGAACCAGACCGATGCTCATCACGAAGTAAGTCAGGATAGCCAAGATTACCGGAGTCAAGATGAATGGAATCATCAAGATTGGGTTCAATACGATTGGCATACCGAAGATCAAAGGCTCATTGATGTTGAAGATTGCAGGTCCGAATGCTAATTTTCCGAGTGTTTTGAATTGAGTCGATTTGGCTACGAATAAGCACAACAATGCCAAACCTATTGTTGAACCGGCACCACCAAGTTTGATGAAGTTTGCATAGAATTGGGCGTTGACAATGTTCGGCAATTCAGCCCCTGCAGCGTAAGCTTCTGCATTTCCAGCTGTCAGAGACAACCAAATCGGATTCATGATAGCTCCCAAGATGTTTGGACCGTGAAGACCGAACGAGAACAAAAGCGTTTCCAAAATAAGTACCAAGACAGTTGCAGGCAATGTTGCGCCTAAGCTGGTCAGTGGCGCTTGGATGATTTCAAAGATGAATGATTGTGCTGTTTCGTAAGGTGTCAAAGTGAATACCATACGCAAGATGTTGAAGATCAGGATGACGAACAATCCCGGGATCAAAGCGTCAAATGATTTGGCAACGTTTGATGGTACGGAATCAGGCATGCTTATTTTCCAGCCGCGAGCCAATACCCAACGGATGATTTCGACTGCGAAAACCGCACTCATCATACCCAGGAACAAACCGCTGGCACTCAAGTTACCCATTGGGATTCCTGATGCGTTTTCAGCACTCAATAATGTTGGAGTCAAGATAAGGAATCCAACGATACCGTAGATGATTCCTGCCAGATCATCCAAGCCGTAGTGTTTGGACAAGTCTTGGGAAATCCCGATCATAACGAACAATGTCATGATGTTCATTGTCATGTTGTAAGGCACCATGAAGAATTGCGTCCAGTTGGCTCCGAAGATGCCTGCCATCATGTCTGCGTATCCAGGAATCGGCAAGTTTGCGAACAACAGGAAAATCGATCCGATGATCAACAGGGACATTGCTCCGAAGAACCCGCTCTTGATTGCTGAAAGATAACGGTTTTCGTTCAGTTTGTAAGCGATTGGTCCTAATTTTTCTTGTAACGTATCTAAGAATTTATCCATAATAAAATCCTCCTCTGTTAGGAACACTTGTGAAGACAGCGTGCCGTCTTCGAAAGCAGTAATATAAATCGATATGATTGCTTGTCCGGATTCTGCCAGTCAGTCTCAGAACAATTGGCTTTCGTTTTCCGCCTTCATTTACCGCTGTTCTTTATCAACAACGGACAGTGCGAAAAACTTTTCTTACTTTCTACCTCTAACCTTCCAGTTTTTCCCCGTTTGACGCGATCACTCCTTTGTACCAATAGAAACTATCTTTCCGGTATCTCTTCAGATCTTTTAGATCGAAGTCTTCCCGATTGACGTAAACAAAGCCATAACGCTTGCGGAACCCTTGGTGGGTGCTGATAAGGTCGATCGCACTCCAGGTGCAATAGCCGAACACATCTGCTCCATCCGTAACAGCCAGGTTCATCTGTTCGATATGGTTGCGGAGATAGTCGATCCGATATGTATCATGGACCTTCCCATCTTCCAGCTTATCAATACCGCCTAAACCGTTTTCAGTAACGATCAGGGGTTTACGATAACGAGAGTAAATTTGGTTAATCGTCGTGCGGAATCCAGTAGGGTCGATCTGCCAACCGAATTCAGTATAAGGAAGATGCTCATTGTCGGATCCTGCGAAGAATCCTTCTTGGCTATCTGATAATTGCTGATCTTTTTTGCCTGCTTTGCGTTCCGTTCCGGCCGGATAAGCTTGAACAGTCGAGCTGTTGTAGTAATTGAAGGCGATGAAATCGCATTCCGCGGATTTCAGTATCTCCAAGTCACCCGGCTCCATGTCAGGCAATGCATCGTTTTCTTCCAGGTAAGCCCACACTTGGTGATTGTATACACCATACACGGCGATATCAAGATAAAGCCAGTTACGGATTGCGGTATACAGATCAGCTGCTTGGACGTCCGCTGGGTTGTTCGATTTCGGATAGACGGCCGAAATGTTCGGTGCCGGTCCGATTTTCACATGCGGCAATTTTTCGTGGCAGTTGTTCATCACCCTCGCTTGCGCAACAAGCATGTGGTGGTTTTGTTGGTACAAGGATTTCAAGGTGCTTTCCCCAGTACCGACCGCAGCGCCATGCAAAATCATCATGTTCTGTTCATTGATCGTAAGCCATAATTTGACGCGGTCCCCCAGGTTATCGAAAAGGATATCGCAGTAGCGGACAAAGGCATCGATTGTGGCGCGGTTTTCCCAGCCACCTTTTTCAGCCAGTCCTTGCGGCAAGTCAAAATGGTAGACCGTCACTAACGGCTCGATGCCGTATTTCAGACATTCATCCACCAAGTCACTGTAGAACTGAAGACCTTTTGGATTGACTTCGCCGTCGCCGTCCGGAATGACCCGTGACCATGAAATCGAGAAGCGATAGGTTTTGAATCCCATCTCAGCCAACAACGCGATATCTTCCTGCATGTGGTGGTAATGGTCAGTAGCTACTTTAAAATCGGAAGTGTCGGGAACTATTTCCTTCACATCCTGAACCGACGGGCCTTTACCATCTTCGTCCCAGGCGCCTTCAACTTGATATGCGCTTGTTGCGGACCCCCATAAAAAATCTTTTTTAAACGGTTTCAATTTCTTATGATACATACGCTCATCCCTTCCAATTGATTTACATTCGGCAAACCGACTCACTTTTAAGCGGTTACATCCATTCGGAAAACAAATGCTCTTTCTTTAAAAAGAGCGGCTTTGCAATCACGGATACGCTTTCTGTTTTTCAATATAAGCTTATTATAGAGTTTGTGAACGAAATGTAAACAGTTTCACCTCGTAAAGGAACAATGACCAGCTTTTGGAATGATGTTTCAGAAAAGAAACATTTCGTTTCAGTCAAATCTTTCATTGAGGCTTGTGATTGCGCAGTTGTTGCATGTAGTTATAGTTGCGTCTTGCCAGTGTTTCAATCAAAAACACGGCCGGTAATTGGGAAGTCACGTTGACCTCTTCGTCGACGTATTCAGGCGTGAGGTGATAAGCAAAATTTATATCTGACTGCCTGGCCAATGAATTGGTGGAGGAATTCGTGATGCTGATGATTTTGCTTCCCAGACTCTTCAGATCTCCCGCTTTCCTTAACATGATTTCTGTTTCTCCCGAAACGGAACAAACGATTGCCACGGTATTTGTATACTGCCGGCTGATCAAGTGGAATGGATAATAAGGGTCTTGGATATGGAAGGTGCTTTGACCCAAATTTGAAAACTGCCGGGATGCATAAGCAGCGATCAGGCCTGACGTGCCGATTCCAAAAAAGAGCGCAACGTCGGAATTGGCTATCATTTCGACTGCATTCTGTATTTTTTCTTCGTACTCCGATTGCATGGAGCGGCTGAAAAACTCTTCGACGATTTCAGAAGTTTCAAACACCTTCTTATTGTGTTTACGGTTGTCCATTTCCTTCAGATGCAGCTTGCACTCCCAGATATTTTCAAAACCCAGTTTGCTGATGGTCCGCGTAACCGTTGCCGGCGATACATGAGTCTCGGAAGCTATCTCGCGAACGCTCATACGAATCACTTTTTGGGTGCGTTGCACGATGTACTCGTATACCTTTAATTCTGTATTCGTCAGTAACTTCACATTTTCTTGATTGAACACATAAAAACCCCTTTATCCGGAACAAAATAAGCTCTGAGGCGTGCATAAGTTCGTTGTCTATTCTTCTTAACCATTTTACCATTTATTTTGAAAAAAACAAAAAAACAAAACAATTTTACGCAACGCAAAATTGTTTTGTTTTCTTGTACTGCTTATTTCAGAAAAATAGCTTGTTCTCAGAAGATATCTTCCGAAAGGCTTTTGCGGAAAGCCTCTATTTTCCGTAATCTGCTCTTTTCGCTGTGTGCGATGTCCAGCTCATCCAACAAGGGAACCAACATCTCGTAGGTTTCCAACACGCTGTCGCCGCGCATTTCGATTTTTGCAGGGAAGACTTTCGCCTCGAACAGATATTTGTACAGTTCGAATTGGATATCGCGCGATTTGTCGGAAGTCAGCACAGTGGCCAGCAGCACTTCCCCTGATTTTTTATCCGCGATGGCCATCATCTTCACAAAACGCGGCCGTTCCCCCTCTTTGAAAGTGATCGGTTGCGGCAAATAAAACAAGTCTATTTCGAAGGTGTTTCTTAAAAAGGTTTTCTTCTCCATCATCAGACGACGGATTTCGAACTGGGAAAGCATCAGATCGTATGGACCTTTCGTCAATTCGCCGCCAGTCAGGAACGCGAGGATATGCTCTTCCTTCAATTTCCAGACACTGTCCTTCGTTCCGGCTTGGTAATAGTAGCGCGTCGGGACATCATCCGCCGCAAAAGACTTGTCAAAGTCCATCTTACTGTAGACAGGGAACATTTCCAAAAAGCTCTCCAGCACACGCTCGAAGAGGACGATATCCTCTTCCGTCGCCGACCAGGGAACGAAGCCTGGTGTAAAGTCCAGCAGTTCCGGCCAAGCTTTTTTGCCGCGGAATTTGACATCTGTTGTACGGATGCGGTTATAGTCAGTTTCATCCAATTTGTTTCTGTCGACGAATTCCAGCCTGATATTTTTCAATTTCTCGGTGTATTCCCCGTTGCCATCCACTTCCGCGAACTCCGACTCCAACAAGTCCAAGTATAGGATGTATTCTGAAACGTCCCGGAAGACGCTCAATCCGATGCTGTCCTCGTCCAACCCGTCCAAAGCAAAGAATACCGGTTCCTTGCGATCGGAATATTTGATACCGACAACATCCGTGTCTTTCATTTTTTCCCAAGGCTTCAATTTATGGAAAGCCTTTATGTTTTCGTACAATTTTTGATAATCTCTCATTTATATCTCCTATCTATTTACAAAGCATAAGCCCACAAACCTTGATAATGGCGGAGTCCAAAGAAGATGTCGTTTCTTTTCGCACCCGTCCCCAGCATTTTCCGCCGCTTATCCTGTTTCAGCTTATTGAAATGAATTCCTTTCCTATGCTATCATATCTTGAAGCGCCCATCAATTTTTCTTTTTTAAGGAGTCCAAAATGACCTTTTCTTTCAAGGATATCGAACACAGCAAGTCCGTGGTCAAAGAAACCGCTCTGTACACGCACCACCGCAATGAAGCTGCCCTTTTTATGCATATCGAGAACTATGTCATTTTCCATCGCGTGCCGACCTTCGCTGAATTCTTGGAGACGGAAGCCTATTTGAAATCAGAGCGACAGAACTATGGGCAGGATTTCATAAAATTCATTTGGCCCGAAGATTGCGAAATTCCGCAGCCGATCATTTCCTATTTGGGATCGAACGGCTTCAACCTGGATGTACTTGAGCTTTATGCGGCCTCGCCCGGAACCTTTGTGCCGACGCGGACCGAAACGACTTCCGATGTCGTAGTGGAATGGGTAAATGAAGATAACCGCAGCGCCTACCTGACTTTGTCCGCAAAGGCCGACCAGGAGGTCAGCGAGGAATTCGCGAAACAAAAGCAGCCCTACACCCAAGCCAAGTTCGACAATCCGGCATTCTGTCCCATCGTGGCCATTTGCTCCGATGAAGCGGTCGGTTCCATCGACCTTTATCTGAAAGAGGAAAGTATTGAAATCGATAACTTTCACGTTGCCGCAGATTCCCGGGGTAAAGGGATTGGAACGGCTCTGCAGCAATTCGTGATGGAGCATGCCGACGGGAAGACCGTCCTTTTGGTGGCTGATGCAGCGGATACGGCGCGCGATATGTACAATCGTCAAAATTACACATACGTTTCTTTCCGCTACGAGCTATTGAAAATATTCAAATAATGGATCAACGCACTTTCATCCACGCGGCAAATTGCCGAATGGTTGCAAGTGCGTTGCTTTTCTTATTCGATTTCGTTGATTTGGTAGATTTCCACAGGGTAATTCGATTCGATTTCCTCAATGATTTTATCCACGATTTGTTGACAGAGTACCCGCGAACTGTTGACAACCGCCAGTCCGATGACGGCTTGATTCAACATATCCTGTGCCGATACTTCTGCAATGCTGACATTGTAACGTTGATGCATCTTGGCAAGAATGCTTTTCACAACACTGCGCTTGTCCTTCAGAGAATTGGAATCAAAAAGCCGCATAGACAATTCAACAGCCAACACGTTCATCGTCATCGCCCCATTTATGTTTGATATGGAAAGGTTATCTCTTCAAGACAAAAAATAACCGAAACTGCCCCTTCTGTCAAGGAATAGCTCCGGTTATCGGATAAAGCAAGGATAGGATTCATCACACACTTTAGTAGTTGAACTCTGAATCCCAGAACTCTCCGCCTAAGTTGACAACCACACGCGGACAAAAAACGTCCGCTTTGTGTTTGTCCCCTTAGTGCTCGATTTCTAAACGGGATTCATCATATCCTAGTATTCTTCTATATCTTTTCGTTCGCCTTTGAAGTTGTTTTTCTTTTGGTGGCGTTCGATCAGGACTTTGGTCACATCGGCTACGTCGACGCCTTGGTCGTACAGGAGTACGCCGAGGTGGTATAGCAGGTCTGCCGTTTCGTTGGCGACTTCTTCTTTGTCGTGGTTTTTGGCACCGATGACGACTTCAAAAGCCTCTTCGCCGAATTTCTTGGCGATTTTATCTGTGCCCTTGTCCAGCAGGTAGTTCGTGTAGGACTTTTCATCATGTCCGACCGCGCGCTGGCGGATGGTCTCTTCCAGGTCATCCAACCCAAAGGCAACCGGGACATCGAAACAACTCTCCGTGTTGCGGTGGCAAGTCGGACCAACCGGATCGACCATGATCAGCAAGGCGTCCTGATCGCAGTCAAGGTACATGTCCTTCACAAATTGGTAATGCTCGCTGGACTCGCCTTTTTTCCAGAGTCGGCCCTTGCTTCTGGAAAAGAACCAGACAACCTCATCGCGTTTCGTCAATTCGAAGGCCTCTTCATTCATGAAACCGACCATCAAAACATTTTTGTTCGTAAAGTGCTGAAGAACGACAGTCAACAACCCTTTCGAAAAATCAGGCACAAGTGCATCATATTTAGACATTGCGCATATCCACTCCATTCTCCGTACAGCATTGTTTCACTTCGGCGATCGACACTTCTTCATCATGGAAGATGGAAGCTGCCAACCCGGCCGATACATTCGTTTCCTTGAACAAGTCGGCGAAATGTTGGGCATTTCCGCCGCCGCCGGAAGCGATGACCGGGATAGATACCAAACCTTGGATCTTATTCAGCAGGCGGTGATCGAAACCCTGCTTCATGCCGTCGTAGTCCATGCTGGTGACCAGCAATTCGCCGGCGCCTAGCGCTTCCACTTGCTGCACCCAGTCCAGCGTCTTGATCTCGGTCCGTTTTTTTCCGCCGTGGGTATAGCAATACCACTCCTCTTTGTCGGCTTCCCACTTCGCATCGACAGCGATGCAGATGCATTGGCTGCCGAACTTGTCGCTTGCTTCCTTGATCAGCTGTGGATTCGCCAACGCCGATGAATTCAGACTGACTTTATCCGCTCCAGCGTTCAGCAGACGGGAAATGTCATCCGTAGATTTGATGCCGCCGCCGATCGTCATCGGGATGAACAGCTGTTGCGCCGTTTTGCGGATGACATCGATCATCAGGTTGTGCCCGGTTTCGGTTGCGGAGATGTCCAGAAAGACCAGTTCATCCGCTCCCAAAGCATTGTAGCGCTTCGCCAGTTCGACCGGATCGCCGATATCGCGCAAGCCCTTGAACTGGATCCCTTTTACGACCGTGCCGTCCTTTACATCCAGGCAGGGAATGATCCGTTTCTTTATCATGCCAAGCCCTCCCAGAAGGCATCCGTATTGGCCGCTTTGCCGACGATGGCTGCCGCCACGCCCAAAGCTTCCAATTTTTTGATGTCTTCGACGTTGCGGACGCCGCCTGATGCGGTGATGGGATGGGTCGAAAGTTCGACAAGCTTGCCCGTCAACTCAAAGTTCGGTCCGGACATCTTGCCGTCTTTCGAGATATCCGTATAGATGATGCCGCCCAAGGCCATCGGATTCGTCGCTTCCACGACATCATAGATCGTTTGGCGGCCCGTTTCGGTCCAACCGTTCACGGCTACCAGTTCGCCTTTAGCATCCAGTCCCAAGTAGATCTTGCCGGGATATTTCGCCGTCATCTCAGCCAACCAGGGCAGATCCTGCAGCCCTTTCGTCCCGACGATCACATAGCTGGCGCCTTTTTCGAAATAGTGCTTGATGGTTTCTTCAGAACGGATGCCACCGCCGATTTCGACAGGCAATGCGCTCTGCTGCAAAAGCTGCTCGATGAACGGTGTTTCTTCCGGTTTTTGGTTCAAAGCGCCCATCAGATCCACGATATGGATGCGTTTCACTTGCTCGAATTGCGCATAAAAAGCGATGGCTTCCTGAGGCGTGCGCTGCATTTCTTCTTTCGTGCCGTAGTCCCCTTCGGTCAGACGGACACTCTTGTTATCGATCAAGTCGATTGCCGGCCAAATCTCTATCATTTATTTCCATCCTCCTTGCAAAGCTTGGTTCAAAATTTCCAGACCGTAATCCCCGCTTTTCTCCGGGTGGAACTGGATGCCGATGACGTTATTCTTCTGGACGATCGCCACTATTTCCTGACCATAATCCGCCGTTGCCACAACATTTTCGTCGGTCACTACTTTGTAGGAATGGATGAAATAGACATCTTTATCCAAGCCTGGTTGGCTTGAATGCAGATTGTTCCAGCCCAAATGCGGAACCGGCAAGTCGCTGACGATGTACTTCACTTCGCCCGGCAAAAAGCCCAACCCATCGACATCCCCTTCTTCGCTGTGCTCAAATAGGAGTTGCATCCCGAGACATATTCCGATGAACGGCTTCGTCTGCTCTAATTCAGTCAGCAGTTCCCGCAACCCGATCGCATCGATCCGATCGATAGCATCCTTGAAATGCCCCACGCCCGGCAGGACGATGACATCCGCTTTGCGCAATTCCTCTTCGTCATGCGTCAGGACCGTTTCATAGCCAAGAAATCGGATGGCGTTCGTCAGGTTCGCGATGTTACCCAAACCATAATCAACGATTGCTATCATTCGATCACTCCTTTTGAGGAAGGCAGGCGCTGCACATCTGAATCGGCCATCGCGATGCGCAGGCTTTGCGCAAAAGCTTTGAAGATGGCTTCGATTTCATGGTGCGTGTTGCCGCCGCGGATCAAGTCGATATGTGCCGTGTAGCGGGCATTGATGACCAAACCATGGAAGAACTCTTCAACCAGTTCAACATCGAAGCTGCCCACTTTCTCTTTCGAAAACGCGGCATTGAAGCTCAGATAAGGCCGGCCGCTGATGTCGATGACGGAACGGGCCAAGGTTTCATCCATCGGCACATAGGCACTCCCGTAGCGATTGATTGCCCCTTTATCCTGACCCAGTTCAGCCAACAGCTGTCCCAAGACGATGCCGACGTCCTCGGTTGTGTGGTGATCGTCCACATCCGTGTCGCCGTCCACCTGGACATCCAAAACGAAGTGGCCATGGAAAGCGAACAGATCCAACATATGGTTCAAGAAGCCCACACCCGTATTGATGACGGAAGGTTCCAACCCTCGTTCCAAGGTGATGGCGATTTTCGTTTCTTTGGTAATGCGCTCTTTTGATACGCTCACAGCTGTTCTCTCCATTCTTTGATGATTTCGGCTAAGGCATCCAACTGTTCATCGGTGGCGATCGAGTAACGGACAGCCGTTTCGATGCACGGGATGCCTGATTTTTCATAGGTGCGCGGCTGATAGCCGTGGTCGATGATCCACTGGCCCAACGCAGGCGCCAATTCACCGTAAGTAAAGACGAAATTCGTCTCGCTCGGCAGGACGGAAAGAATATCCCCTACACCCTCATTGAAGATTTTCTTCAACTTGGCGGATAGACGTCGCTGTTCCGCCATGAAGGCCCGCAGCCGTTCCGGATGCTCCAACAGGAAGGCAGCTATGCTCAAAGATAAAGTATTGAGCGGATACGGATGCGCGATGGAGTTCAACAGCTGCATCGTCTTCTCAGTCGAACTGGCGATGCCGATGCGCAGACCGGCCAAGCCGTATATTTTTGACAAGGTACGCAAAAGGATGACGTGGTCACCGACCGGACGCACCGGTGGGTTGTCCACGAAATCCATGTAAGCCTCGTCCAAAATCAGATAGCCGCCGGATTCAGCCAGCAGATCAGCCGTCTTTTGGATGAAAGCGGCAGGGTGCAGCCCGCCCAGCGGATTGTTCGGCTGCGAAACGATGAAATAAGCAGGCTTTTCCTTCTTGATGACGGCGTAGACCTGGTCATAGTCAAATGAATAATCCGCTCTGCACGGCACTTTGATGACTTCGCGCTGGAACTGCGCGGCGTACTCTTCGTACATCACGAAATCCGGCTCCAGCATCAGGATCGGCCCGTCCCCCAAAAGGATTGTGCACTTCTGGATCCATTCATCCGATCCGTTGGCAAAAGCGATCAGTGCGGGATCCTCGCCATGGAAAGCGGCGTACGCTTCCGTCAGGCGGTCGATGGCATCGTCCGTATACTCCTGGAAGCGCGTCGCTACTGCTATTTCCGCGATTTCTTCATTTGTCAGTGCACGGATGGGACTTTCATTTTTGTTGATGCGGATCATTTCTCGTCCCCCATTCTGACCGCCAAGGAATCGTGGTGGGCCTGCAACGACTCTTCCGTCGCAATCAGCATCCCGGCCGGAGCCATTTTGCGGAACGTTTCTTTCTTAAGGTTCAGGACAGAGTTCGGGCGCAGAAAGTCGTTTACGGACAAGCCGTTCGCAAAGCGGGCATTGCCTCCGGTCGGTAGCACGTGGCTCGGTCCGGCAACATAATCCCCGATCGCTTCAGGCGAATATTCTCCGATGAAGATCGCTCCGGCTGTTTCGATGGCATCTATGTAGTCTTCCGCGTCTTTTGTCTGGATCGAGACGTGCTCTCCCGCAATCAGATTCACGACTTCGATGTTCTCTCCCTTACCGCTCGTCAAGATCGGGAAGTGGTTGTGCTTCAGGCTCTCCTCGATGACTTCGATGCGGCTTTGTTTCGCTTTCTGGACCAGCAGCTCGGCTTCGATGGCGGCCAATTTCTCTTCGTTGTCGCAGACAAGGAAGGTGCGGGCCAATTCGTCGTGCTCGGCTTGCGCCAGCAGATCGATGGCAACCCATTCGTTGTTCGCCGTTTCGTCGACGACTACGACGATTTCGGAAGGACCTGCGATCGAATCTATGCCGACATCCCCGTAGACCAGTTTTTTCGCCAAGGCGACATATTGGTTCCCCGGTCCGACGATTTTATCGACACGCGGAATGGTTTCCGTTCCGTAAGTCAAGGCCGCTACGGCTTGGGCGCCGCCGACTTGATAAACATGGGTCACGCCGCAGATATAGCAAGCGGCCAATGTTGCTTGATTGATGGCTGTCTTTTGCGGTGGGGTCACGACGATCGTTTCCTTTACGCCGGCTACATTGGCCAACACGGCCGTCATGAGCACCGTGGAAGGATAACTCGCTTTGCCGCCCGGCACATAGATGCCGACCTTGTTCAGCGGATGAATCTTCTGGTACAGTTCCCCAGCCGGAGACTGTTGCCACTTGATGCTTTCCTGATAGACCGTGATGTTGTCGCGGGCCTCCTCCAAAGCAGCGCGCAAGTCCGCGTCCAAGCTGTCATAGGCTTCCTTGATGACGCTCTGCGGCACTTCCAATTCCGTGATGTCCGCCCCGTCGAAACGTTTCGCGTATTCGAACAGCGCAGCATCGCCCTTTTCCTGGACCGTCTGGATAATTTCCATGACGGCTTGCGTCTTCGAAAAGTCGATCGTGTTTTTTGTTTTGTAAGCTTCCTTGAACGTTTTAGTTGTGTACATTATTTTTCACCTTCAATTGATTGATTATAGTCTGGATCTCATCATATTTGGAGAAGTAAGCATGCTTATTCGAAATCAGGCGTGCGTTGATGTCATCAAGGCGGACTTGCTCACTCAAACCGTTATCATGCAGCGTCTTGCCGGATTGGACGATATCCATGATGGCATCCGCCATATCGATGGTCGCGGCCAGTTCGACCGACCCCTTCAGCGCAATGATTTTCACGGGTTGCTTGATGGAATCAAAATATTGTCTGGTGTAGTTCACGTACTTCGTCGCAACCACTGGATAAATGTCCTTTTTCTCTTTGCTGGCGATTGCGAAATGGCAATACCCGAAAGGCAGGTCCATCAGATTGTTGATGTTGCAATTCTGCTCGATCAGAATATCGCTTCCGGTGATGCCCAGATCCGCGATTCCTTCCTCCACATATACAGGAACATCTTCTCCTTTGACCAAAATGAAGCGGGTGTCCTTTGTCTGGATGACCAATTCCCGAGAAACGGACTTCAATGCTGTCGACCATTCCGTCAGGTTGATTTCATCCAAATATTGGATGAAATCCTTAAGCTGTCTGCCTTTTGATAGCGCGATAGTAATCATTTTTTCCCTCCGTTAATTGTTGATGGCCATTCCGAATGCTTTGGAAGAGCTTGTGTATTGACCGCCCGATGCGACGGGTTCCGTTTGGTTTTCTCCGTACAGCTGAATAAAGATTCCCTTGTAATAGGATTGGTTCGGTAACGCCAGCATATCCGCGTAGACATAATCCACGTTCTTGCTCTTCAGCGTCGCTTCCCATTCCGCCAGTTCATTCAAATGTCCGGTCAGTTCCGGATAATTTTCCTTCAGATAGCCGGCCTGTTCCGTAGGTGCTTGATCCATCAGACCGATCAGCGGATGATCCGCACCCAAACGATGCTTCAAAGCATCTTGGTTTCTCTCGCAGATGAACTTGCGGACGGAAGGATCTTCCAACTCCCGCGGACTCAGAATTTTTTTCAGTAATTTGTTATGGCTGACTACCGCAACCGATAAATACAGGTTCAATTCCTTCTCCATGAAGGTGATCATATCGCCCAAAACCTCGATCTGTTTCGGAATCGAGTCGGTAAATGTTTCTACACCCAATTGGTGACGCTCATTCTGAAGCGAATAGACCGGTCCCGAGTAGGCTATTTTATCGGCGCGTAAATGGTACTGCTTGCGGTATCTCACGATGGCATTCGTCCAGTCACTGCGTAAGGCAAAAAGTTTATCTCCGCTTTGCCATTTATGCCGGTTCAGCATCAGGTGCAAGTCATCATGAGACAGTTGTGTCCACTCAAATTTCTCTACGACTCCCAGGTCGATCAGATCGTACCCCAAGTGGTGGAAATGATGGAGAAACCCCATCTCTCTCTGTTTCTTCGCCAGTAACGATTCATTCGTCATCATTTCGTCCAAACTGTCTCACTCCCATTTCTTTTTGATAAGCCATCTGTTATCCTTAGAATATCGTTAGAATACCATTAGACGTTGGTGTTATCATACCACAGAAAGTTGCCATATTGTATCCTAAAATGATGACACTTTAAGAAGGAAGGAAGATAGAAGATGCACAGCGACAGACACGTCCATACCCCTTATTGCCTGCACGGTTCATCCGATGCTTTGGAAAACTATGTGAAGGTTGCCATCGAGGCCGGCCTCGAGTCCCTCACATTCACGGAACATGCCCCGTTACCGATGGAAGACCCGCTTCCTGAAAAGGACAGTTCGATGCGTCCGGAAGATGTCGATGCCTACTTGTCCGATGTCCGTTCACTTGCCGAGAAGTATGAAGGCATCATCGAAATCCATGCCGGTTTTGAATTGGACTATCTGGAAGGAAAAGAAACGGAAACGCGCGCCTTCCTGGAAAAATACCCGGAAACCATTCCCCACTCGATTCTGAGCGTCCATTTCGTGCAGCTCGCTCCTGGAGAATACTTCTGCATCGACTTGGATCGCGAATCCTTTAAGCAAAAAGGCGCGGAAATCGGCTACGAAACCCTCTACAGATTATATGAAGCGGCTGTCAATAAGGCTTTGGAACTTCCGTACGGAGAGCTGACTCCGAAAAAAATCGGCCACATCAACCTGATCCATAAGTTTCAAAAAGCTTACAGTGTCAATGATCCCATCGACTGGAAGCTGTTGTTGGATAAGGTGAAGGAGAGTGGGTACACCCTTGATTACAATTTTGCCGGAATCGACAAACCGGACTACGGCAAAACCTATCCGGATCCGGAAATGATGGCTTATGCAATCAAGATCGGTCTCGCCTATGAGAAGGGTTCCGATGCCCACGCCTCCCATGAAGTAGCCCGCTATTTCGATGCGGCCACAGCAACCGAATATGATGACTGGAAAGAAGCCTGAAACGGCTTCTTTTTTGTTTCCATCCTGATTGGGGAGCCTTCCGGATTGAATTTCACGTCAAATACTGGTACATTTATCTAGTAATCAAAAGCATTAAATCTAGTATCGAAAACTAGATTAATTTCCTTTAGTTCAGAAAGCAGGTTTTCCCGTGAAGCTTAAACAAGAATTGGAAGACTATCAGCACCAGCTGCTCGATTTGACGTTCATCCGTTTTGACGAGCTGCCTGATTTTGGCCTCTATAGCGATCAAGTGATCGCCATCATCGAAAAGCAATTGAGTTTCCTGAACGCCACTCAGGAAGAACGCATCATCACACCGGCTATGATCAATAATTACGTAAAACTGCAGCTGATCGATAAACCCGAGAAAAAGAAATATTTCAAAACCCATATCGCCCAACTGATCGTCATCACCTTGCTCAAACAGGTGTTGCCTTTGTCGGAGGTGAAAAAAGGGTTGGAACTGCAAGTCTCCATCCGCGGATTCCAGATCGCCTACGACACTTTCTGCCAAGAATTGGAGTATGCCTTCCGGATGCTCTTCCGTGACCTCGACAAGAAAGATCACTTCACCTATACCTTGGAGGATATCCACAGCGAAAACATCGCTTTGAAGATGATCACGCTGTCGCTTGCTTCGAAATTGTTGACACAAAAAATCATATTGGTCGATGGCGTCAGCCACGCATCCCAAAAAGGAGAGAATACTCATGACGAAAGCTAATTCCATTGCCGTCTTGGCCGATTCCTGCAACGATATTCCGCAGGAGCTGCTCGACAAATACCACATCTATACCTTGCCGCTGATGATCAATTACAAAGACGCGAGCTATCGCGATCGGGTCGACATCACGCCGGAGCAAGTCTACGAAAGATTCCAGGAAGAAATTCCGAAGACAAGTTTGCCCTTGCCGGAAACGATTGCCGAAACTTTCGCCAAAATCAAGGCGGACGGCTTCGATCAGGTGATCGTATCCGCCATTTCCAGCGGGTTGAGCGGCACCTGCCAGGCCATCAGATTGTTGGCGGACGATATTCAGGATATGCAGATCGTCGTCATCGATACGCTGAACATCGCCATCGCCTCGGGATTTGTGGCACTTTATGCTGCCGAGCAGATCGAAGCGGGACTTCCGTTCGAGGAAGTCGTTTCGAGAACGCAAGCAGCCGTGAAACAGTCCACCATCCTGTTCGGGGTCGGCACCTTGGAGTATCTGATGAAGGGCGGCCGCATCGGGAAGGTTTCCGGGATCCTGGGAAGCGCCTTGAACATCAAACCGATCATCTCCTGCAACGAAGACGGCATCTACGATACGGTCGCAAAAGTTCGCGGCCGCAAGCAGAGCATCCAGAAACTGATCGACATGACCCGCGAAAAACTGGGTCAGCACAAAAATTACTACTTGTCGATCTGCCACGGGGATGCCTACGAAGAGATGCTCGTTATGAAAGAACAGCTGAAGGATCTGGTCGCCGGCGCCAAAATCTACGCCGAAGGTCAAATCTCGCCGGTATTGGGTGTCCACACCGGACCCGGATTGTTGGGAATCGGCATCATGGTTTTGGAAGATTAAAAGAGTGTGATGCAGTCCCTGGCCGGAGAAGGGCAACGGAATTCAGGCGTACCTCCGGCCAGGAAGCCCTTGCCGGAGGACATCGGTGATGATCCGCCGCAACTACGGCGAAGGTCCCCTCATCGGAGAACGCAACCCGAATGTAGGGCGACCTCCGGCGAAGCCTCCGTTCACCGGAGGTCAACAACAAAAAGAGAGTGGCTGCCTTTTTCGGGCAGCCACTCTCTTTTTGCGCATATGTTTGCGCTATTTTTTTAGTTTGTTTTCATCAATTCGTCGACGTAAGCAACTGTTTCCGGCTGGTTCGCTTCGATTTCAGCGATTTTCTCTGCGAATTGCGGCAGATGCTCTTTGTGTGCATACAACAATTCATCCAACAACGTCTTGGCTGTTGTACCGCCCGGCACAAGCGGGTTGATTGTGAAGGCCTGCAACGCCGCACCGTAGCTGCCTGTGATGGCTGCGCGGATGACTGTTTCTTCCATCGCTTTCATGCCTTGCAATAAACCACGGGCCGCTGAAGGCATTTCACCCCAGTTGTACGGTTCAGCGCCATGCGCTGTGATCAAGGCGGAAACTTCTACGACGCAATCATAAGGCATATCTTGGATTGTGCCGTTGTTCGCTGTTGATACGACCATGTCCGTGCGTTTGTCGTTTTGGATCGACGCGATCACTTCACAGGCAGCATCACTGTAGTGCGTACCGCCGCGTTGCGATAATTCTTCCGGTTTGTAGTTCAAAGCAGGGTCTTTGTAAAGTTCGAACAAGCGCGTTTCCGTTGCCTTGACGACTTGCGCACGTGTTTCGCCTTTTTCGAATTCTTCAATAGAATGCTTCAACATTTCATCTTCGATATAGTAATAACGGTGGTATCCGCAAGGAAGCAAGCCCAAGTCCTTCAGTTGCTCGTAGTGGAATTGCGCACTGTGGATGTTTTTCAGATGGTTCTCATCTTCGGTTTTTTGCGGTCCGTAAACCATATCGATCACTTCATCTGTGCGCTCCGCCCCCTTGTCATCCCAGACACGGTGCCAGTGGAAGTGGTTGATTCCGGCAAATTTGAACAGTAATTCATCTTCAGGGATCGCTAATTTTTCTGCTGCGACTTTGCGGTGTCCGATCGGAACATTGCATAGGCCGATTGTTTTCTTCCAACCGAAATGTTTGATGGCTGCTTCAGTCACCATACCTGCAGGGTTCGTAAAGTTGATCAACCATGCATCCGGACATTGCACTTTCATATCCGCAATGATCTGGCCGATGATCGGAATCGTACGGAAAGCTTTGAACATTCCGCCTGCACCATTGGTTTCTTGACCCAAAACACCATGGGACAATGGAATGCGCTCATCTTTGATACGAGCATTCAGTAAACCTACACGGAATTGCGTCGTTACGAAATCCGCATCTTTCAATGCATTGAAACGATCCAATGTCAGGTGGACTTCCCAGTCCAATCCAGCCGCCTCGACTTGGCGTTTCGCCATTGCGCCGACGATTTCCAGTTTTTCCTTACCTTCTTCTATATCCACCAACCAAATTTCTTTGATAGGCAACTCATCTTTTCTTAAAATATATCCTTCAATCAATTCCGGTGTGTAACTGGAACCTCCACCAATCGTAACAATCTTCAAAGCTTCTTTCGACATGCATGCTTCCTCCTATTTTTGGTTTCTTTTTGCTTTCCGGCTAATCCGGCTCAAAAATTCTGTCGTGACAATGCATTCCTTAACAAAAGCGGCTATAATTCTGCACAACCCATAAGGAAAGGCTTTCATTCCAACCGTCCATGAAAGGGCTTTTTTGCTTTCATGATTTCATTTTAACACAACACCGGCGCATCCGGAGAATCCCCTTACATTTTGATTACAGGTTTGCCGTAATGATTTTCGTTTCAAAAATGAAACGATTTGTTTCATACTCAAAGGATATCCAGCGCTGTTTTGAAAGTGGGTGCCGGGAACCTTCCGTCCAGTAGCTGCAGATCTTCATCATCCAGCCTGATTTGGGATGCCTGGGCATTGAGATACGTGTGGTCAGGGTTGGAAGAGCGCGGTATCGCTGCAACGTCCGGATGGATGAGGCACCATGCCAAAATGATCTGGATCGCTTTGACTCCGTGTTTTTTGGCGATGCTCTGCACTTCTTCGCTCTCCAACAGTTGCCCGCGCAACCTTCCTCCCTGGGCTAATGGCGAGTAGGCCATGATCGGAATATTGTGCTCGCGCTGCCATTTCAGCAGATCGTACTCTATCCCGCGTGAGCCCAAATGATACAAAACTTGATTCACTTGGCACTGGTTCCCTTTTTCCATCGACAGAAGATCCTGCATATCGTGGACGTCGAAGTTGGAAACACCCCATCTGCCGATTTTCCCTTCCGCCTTCAACTGTTCCATCCCGGCTATCGTTTGCGACAGCGACACATCGCCGCGCCAATGCAACAAATAAAGATCCAAGTGGTCCGTGTCCAATCGACGCAAACTTTCGGCACAAGCAGCCAAAATCTCATTCCGGCTCGCCCGATGAGGGTACACTTTGGAAACAAGATAGACTTGGTCGCGGATGCCTCTGATCGCTTCCCCCACCAAGCGCTCCGACTTCCCGTCCCCGTACATTTCAGCTGTATCGATAAGGGTCATGCCTAGTTGCACGCCTAAACGAAGAGCCTCGATCTCCTCTTGTCTTTTTGCAGGATCCTCACCCAAGTACCACGTTCCTTGCCCAACTTGCGGCATGACGCTGCCGTCCGGCAACACTACCATCCGATTGGCATTCTCTTTCCGCAGAGACTCCAAGCTGTGTTCATCTATGTTCGTCATTTACAGACACCATCCTTTCTGTTCTTTGACACAGTTCCTTACATCAAGTATACCTTTTTTTGTCGGGAAAACAAAAAGAATCACAGCGCTTACATATTTGCGGACTTTTTGGCCTTTTCTTTTGGCGATTTTGATTTTGTGGCTTATGATAAGGATATACAGCAATTCTGTTCATCAAGAAATCCCATTCAATGGATTCGAACGGTGGGGTCAGAATCAAGGAGGAAAAGCATATGAAATACCGGAATCTAGGGAAAAGTGGTTTGCGCGTCAGCGAAATTGCACTGGGCAGTTGGTTGACGTACGGAAAATCAGTAGCGGACCAGGCAGCGGAGCAATGCATCCGGACTGCGTATGAAGCAGGCATCAACTTTTTCGACACAGCCAATGTTTATGAAAAGGGTGCTGCCGAAACAGTGCTCGGAAAAGTGCTGAAGGACTATCGGCGTTCCAGTTTGGTCGTCGCCAGCAAAGTCTATTTCCCGATGGGGGAGGGTCCGAATGATCGGGGCTTGTCGCGCAAGCACATCATCGAATCCTGCGACGCCAGCCTGAAACGCCTGGGCATGGATTACCTCGACCTCTATCAATGCCACCGCTACGACCCGAG
The DNA here is from genome assembly GCF_963667775.1 of uncultured Trichococcus sp. Classification (NCBI taxonomy): domain Bacteria; kingdom Bacillati; phylum Bacillota; class Bacilli; order Lactobacillales; family Carnobacteriaceae; genus Trichococcus; species uncultured Trichococcus sp. The sequence continues at coordinate 1,926,298 of NZ_OY764015.1, forward strand.
CGTACCGATGGAGGAAACGCTCTGGGCACTCGATGATCTGCAGCGTCAAGGCAAAATCCTTTATGCCGGCGTCAGCGAATGGCCAGCCGACAAAATCCAGGAAGCCCACAAGCTCGCAACGCAGCATAACTTCCGGCCGCTCGTTTCCAACCAACCGATCTACAATATGATTGAGCGCTACATCGAAGTCGATGTGCTGCCCGTCTCCGTCGCCAACGGCATGGGGCAAATCGTCTTTTCCCCATTGGGACAAGGCATCCTGACCGGCAAGTACAAATCCGGAAAACAAGTTCCGGAAGGCAGCCGTGCCGCCAACAGCAAGCTGAACAGCACGATGCAAAAATATCTGGAAAACGAGTCCCTGTTGGAAGCTGTCGGGGAAATCGAAGCGCTTGCGCATGAGTTGGAAATAACCATGCCGCAACTGGCTTTGGCCTGGATTCTGCGCCAACCCGGCGTCAGCTCCGCCATCATCGGCGCCAGCCGTCCGGAACAGATCGAGGATAACATCAAAGCTGTGGATGTCGAATTGACGGACGAACTGTTGCTTGGCATCAACCAAATTTTGTTGAAAGTGAGCAGCTTCAAACCAAGAAGCTGAGCATACGATGAATCATTCCGGACAGCAAAAAAGCCATCCTTATATCCAGGGTGGCTTTTTTGTGGTTCTGTTCTCCATCCATTTGTTCTCCAAATCGAAGAAAAACGTGTGACCTCCGGCGAACGGTGACTTCGCAGGAGGTCGCCTACATTTTCGGTTGCGTTCTCCGATGAGGGAGGCTTCGCAGGAGTGGCGTTTGCTGACGATCAGTTTACTCCGGCAAGCGACGCTTCACCGGAGCTGAGCGAAAATCCGAAAGTTCCGAACCGGTCTGCTCCGCCCGCACGCTCTCAATCCAACGCTAAAATATCCAGGATGGACCGGACATCGCGGACAGACACCTGACCGGGTGCGGAAACCTCTTTGGCCGCCGCAAAAGTCAGGCAGGAACCGAAAAGTTCTCCAACCAAACGCGAAATGACGCCGTATTTCCCCATCGACATCGTGATGCAAGGGCGGTCAGCTTTCGCTTTTTTCATTTCCAACGTCGCTGCCAGCAGCGTCAGCACATCTTCCTCGCTTTGCGGCATGACCGCAATCTTCGTGATATCCGCTCCGATTTGCTGCATCTTCACCAATCTCGCGACGATTTCCTCTTTAGGTGGTGTCTTGAAGAAATCGTGGCTCGACAGAACGACTTTCACGTTTTTTTCTTTCGCTTCGGCAATCAAATCAATCACCTCTGCTTCAGAACTGAACAGTTCGAGATCGACCAAGTCCACCAACCCGCTCCGGATCGCGAAACGGTTCAGTTCAAAATAGCGATCCAAGCTCAATTCGCGCTCTCCGCCCTCTTTTTTGGTGCGGAACGTGAACAGCAACGGCTTTTTGTAGAGGCTGTTGATTTCAGCCAACAATGCCGCGACCCGTTCAGGCTGCTCCACATCTTCGAAAAAATCGATGCGCAACTCCGCCAGATCGAAAGCGACGGTTTCCAGCCTTTTGACTTCAGCAATGATTTCATGTTTTGTTTTCCCAACCAACGGCACGCAGATTTTCGGTCTGCCTTCGTTGAAGACGACATCTTTCACTTGAACGGTTTTCACTGGTGTATCCCCTCCATGGCGCATTCCCGTCCCTCTCCTTTGAATATTTCCGGGCAAAGGAAGCTGAACTTACGAGTATATGATACTTCCCATTTTATCGTTAATCGCGCCAAAAGCATAGGAGCACTTTACGGAACTTTTTCGATCCGCTCACTTTTCCGTTCTGTTTTTACTTGGAAACATAGAGAACAACGCCGTGCGGAGCGATAAAAGCCGTTTCCGCATCCGCCACCGATACCGCCCTGTTTGCCCAAACCTCATGCATCTCTCCGCCGAGGGACTGCACCCATTTCAAAGCGGCAGCAGGCAAACCTGCCGGACGATCCGCAAGATTGAAGCAAGCGACATATTTCCTGGCGTCACTTGCCGAAACCCAGATCACCAAATCGTCCTTCCGGTACACTTCCCTTGCATCGCACCCGTTCTGATGTGCATCGATCAGGTAAGGCTCGGTCAACAACGCATGCGTCCAATCATCCAACTTCCGCAGATCGCCGCCGAACATAAGCGGCGATCGGAAAATCGACCACAGCGTCATCAAGGAGCGCTGTTCATCCTTCGTGAACCTGGTCATGCGCGCTTCGGATCCGCCAGCAACGGTCCGGGTGCCGATACGGCCCAACGGCAGCATGTCGCAATCCGGCCAAGTGCCGGCACCGACAAAAGCCGACCACTTCCCGCAGCGTCCGAACATGTCATACAGCTGATCCCAGTTGTCCCACAGATCGTCCGTCAGCCGCCACATATTGGCATACCGTTGGAAAAAGGTGCCCGATTCGATCGGGGCGGGTCCCGGTGAGAGGCTCAACACCATCGGCCTGCCGCAGCGGTCGATGGCTTTCCGGATCAGTTCGATTTCGCCTGTGTGGGTTCCGTATAATTTCGAATCGGCGATGTCATCGACTTTCAGGAAGTCGACTCCCCAGGAAGCGTACAGAGCCAGCAGCGAATCATAATAAGCTTGTGCGCCTTCTTTCGATGCATCCACTCCGTACATATCCGTGTTCCACGGGCAGATGGAATTTTCATCCGCAATGTCCCGGGCCGTTTTTTGCGTACCCAAAATCGGGCTATTGCCATGCACAGCCTGCCTCGGGATGCCGCGCATGATATGGATGCCGAATTTCAGACCCATTGCGTGGACCGCATCCGCCAATGGTTTGAACCCTAGTCCTCCTCTGCTCGAAGGGAATCGGTTTTCGGCAGGGATCAGCCGGCTGTATTCATCCTGACGAAGTTCGGTGAACGGATGATAGGCGCAGGAATCAGCGAGAGGTTCATACCACTGGATGTCCACGACAACGTATTCCCAACCATAATCCCTCAAACTTTTCGCCATCACTTCGGCATTGCCCAATACTTCCTCTTCCGTCACGCTGGCTCCGAAAGAATCCCAGCTGTTCCAACCTTTTGGTGGTGTTTCTGCGTAGTTTTTAAACATGCTTGTCCTCCTTATCGACCCATACCTGCAGCTCCCCCAAAGACCGATTTCCCCAACTGTAGTAAGGGATGAACGTCAGTTTTTTGGGAACGGTCCGCGGTTTCTGGCGGACGCGGTACAGCTTGCCCTGCCATTCATCCTCCATCACGTGCAGCTCTCCTTCTGCTTCCAGACAGACGATATCGCCGAGCAGCTTATCCGATCGGAAACGCGGCCGGATCGCTCCGGTAAGTGCCAGCAGATGCAGCTGTTTCCCGTTGTCCTCTTCTTCCAGACAGTAAACGAAGGGTCCTCGTTGCAGGGCGACTTTGCCCTTATCCGCTTTGACAAGCGGATGCGCCTCTAGCTCGTTGATGGCGATGGTGTAGCTTAATTCGATTGCCGTTGATTCGGAGATTACGGTCAGGTAGGTGTAGCCATTGCTGATTTCGGCAACCGTTTCTTCCCCGTCCACAATCAAAACCGGATTTTCCGCCCAATAAGGGATGCGGATGCCCAAACGCAGCTGTTCGGAGGATGCTTTTTCAACTGCGATTACGGTCCGGCACGTTTCCGATACCGTATGCTTTTGCCGAATTGTGTAAGGTTCACCAGCTTGCTCCCCGGCCAGTTCGCTGTCGATGAACAGATTCAGCAGCACTTCATCTTCCTTTTGCGTGAAGGCGTATCTCCCGACAGCGGGCAGCGTGCGCGCCAAGTTCGGCGGACAGCAGGCGCAGCCGAACCAGGAAGGCCGCGTCGCCTTCACATGGCTCTTATCCGGATTCTCGGCGCTCGCTTGGGGATCCACCTCCAACGGATTGACGTAAAAGAAGTGTTTCCCGTCCAGGGCCATGCCGCTGATGATGCCGTTATAGAGCACCTTTTCCATGATGTCCGCATAGCGGCTGTCGGTTTCGGTCTTCAGCAATTCGTTCGAAAAATTCAATAGCCCGATTGCCGCGCATGTTTCGCAGTACATCAGATCGTTCGGCAAATCATAATCATAAGTGAAGGCTTCCCCGCGTACGGTCGAACCGATGCCGCCTGTGACGTACATGCGTTTTTGGACGATGTTGTCCCAGATTTTTTTTGCGGCGCCGATCAGCTTTTCATCTTGTTTGTGATGCCCGGTACCCGCCATCGCCTGTGCCATATAGACCAACCGTACGGCATGCCCTCTGGCCGTATCCTGCTCGATGACCGGTTTATCCGCTTGATAGTAGACGGTATTGATGATGGGTTTAGTTCCTTGCTGCAATCCCAAGCGGTCATTCTCTTCCAGTTGGCCCGCAAAGAAATTCGGATTCTGTCCGCGTACCTCCAGGAAGTAGCTGCTCAATTCCAAGTATTTCCGGTTGCCCGTCAACTCGTACAGCCGCACAAGCGCAAGTTCGATTTCCTGGTGGCCATCGCTGCCGTCGATTTTCCCTTCCGTTTTGCCGAAATGCGCTTCGATGCAGGCGATCGCTTTGTCGGCAATCTGAAGCAGCCGACCGGAACCGGTCGCTTCCTTATAAGCGATGGCGGCTTCGATCAGATGACCGATGCAGTACAGTTCATGGCTTTCGAACAACCTTCTGAACTTCAGGTGCGGGGCATCGATCTGATAATAGGTACTCAAATACCCGTCATCGTCCTGCGCCGCTTCCAAGAGATCGATCGTTTCCTCCACTTGGGCGACCAGAGCTTCATCCTTTTCCAACGCGATTGTGTTGGCTGCCGCTTCGATCCATTTGTACAGATCGCTGTCCTGGAAAAGCCAGCCGTAATGGTGTCCTTCCTTCTGTCCAGCCGCAATCCTGAAATTTTCGATCACATGGCTTTTTTCCGTCGGGATGGTCGCATCCTCCCTTTCGCTTTCGATGACGATGTTCCCTCTGTCGTTCAGGACATCCCATTGGAAAGGAATCATTTCCTCTTTTACCAGTTGCCTGTACTTCAGCCAGAAGCTGTCTGATACTGTCACTCTCGGGTGTTGCTGCAGCAATGTTTTTTTCATTAAAGTATCCTCATTTCATCCAAATTCCAACCTGATTTTATGTCAAGATGCAAGAAAAGCCACCAGCAAGCCGGCAGCCATTCTTGTCCTTTTATGAGCGTTAATACAAATGTAGCGCCTGTTGTAGATGGCTTTACCACTTACCCAAAGGGCAGCGTTTGTCCTGCAGACTGGCACGGAAGCGCACGAAGCAGCCGCAATGCTGGCAGGTATGCTCCGAAAGTGCAGGGCACACATTGCAGACCGCCAGCCGCTGGTCCCGCAGTTTTTTGGAAGCGTGGTTCAGCTCCATCGACAACTGTTCATCAATAGCGCTCTCGATATCCATCTCCATCATCTGGTTGTGGCGTTCGCAGCCTTTGCAGGTCATGTCAGTTTTCCTTTGCGTATAGGGAAACAACACTCATCGGCGGCAAGGTGATCGTCACTTCATTGCCATCAACTGAGAAATCAGTGAATGCTTGTTTTGCAACGACTTCAGGATTTTCGAACGAGTTATGATCATCCGTCTTGTTTCCGAAAATCCCTTCTGCTGTCACTTCCCCGAATGCGCCGTCGATAAGGCTCAACGTAATGGTTTCCGCATCGGTCAAGCTGTAGTTGCAGAAGGATGCCGTCATGACGCCGTCTTTTTTGGATACCGTGTAACTGGTCGTGCCGGAAACGGCGCCATCCGCGTCCACAAGGATGGCATCCTGGTGATTTTTGTAGAGATCGAAAACATGGTAGGTTGGGGTCTTGATCATTTCTGCGCCTTCAGTCAGAATCATGGCCTGCAGCACATTGACCATTTGGGCAATGTTCGCCATCTGCACGCGCTCTGCATGCTTATGGAAAATATTCAGAGTCAAACTTGCGATCATCGCGTCCCGGATCGTGTTCTGTTGGTACAGGAAACCTGGGTTCGTGCCCGGTTCCACAGCCAGCCAGGAACCCCATTCATCCACAATCAGACCGATCCGCTTGTCAGGGTCGTATTTGTCCATGATCGTGCTATGGCGCGTGATCAATTCATCCATCTTCAAAGCGCTGTCGATCAGCGAGAACCATTCTTTTTCAGGGAATCCCAATGCCGGGCGCTTGTCTTCCCATACGGAAGCCAGCGCATAATGGTGCAGGCTGATGCCGTCCATGAACGGTGCCGCATGCTTCATCAGTACGTCCATCCAGTTGTAATCGTCGATGTTCGGACCGCAGGCGATTTTGTAAAGTGGCTCTTTCGTGTATTGTCTGACGTAGGTTTGATATCGGCGGTACAGATCGGCGTAGTATTCCGGGCGCATGTTGCCGCCGCAGCCCCAGCTCTCATTGCCGACGCCGAAGAATTTGACTTTCCACGGCTCATCCTGGCCATTTTCGCGACGCAATTTCGACATCGGCGAAATGCCGTCCATCGTCATGTATTCGACCCATTCCTGCATTTCCTGGACCGTGCCGCTGCCGACGTTACCGTTGATATAGGCTTCCGCCCCGACCTGTTTGCATAATTCAAAAAACTCATGCGTACCGAAATGATTATTTTCCGTCACGCCGCCCCAGTGCGTATTCACGATCGTGGCGCGCTCTTCGGTAGGACCGATACCGTCTTTCCAGTGGTACTCGTCCGCAAAACAACCGCCCGGCCAGCGGATGACCGGAACTTGAATGGCTTTCAGTGCCTCCACAACATCTTGCCTGATGCCATTGACGTTCGGGATTTCCGAATCGGCTCCTACCCATACACCTTCATAGATGCATCTGCCCAGATGCTCCGCAAATTGACCATATATATAACGGCTGATTTTTCCTTTTTCCCTGTTCAAAGTTACTTGTATCTTATCCAAATCGCTATCCATCCCTTCTAGTCATTGTTTGTTCCGGGTTCACCGAAAATCGGAAACCCGTCATCGCTCCAACTGAACACTTGCGCATGCGCATGGCGGTCAGGCACGTCCAATGGATCGCCCTCCGTCACGATTTTCGGACGCGCGTGGTAGATCAGCACATCACTTTCACCGTCTTCGCTGCGCGTGAAGCTGTTGTGGCCCGGCCCGAACAGCTGGTTTGTGGCGGAACTCCGGAAGACCGGTTCAGCCAATTTGTGCCAGTTGTAGCCGTCCAGCAGATTGCTTCCGGCATCCGCCCATAACAGGCCCATGCAATAATTTTCATCGGTTGCGCTACCGGAATAAGTGATGAAGACTTTGCCGTTGCGGATGATGACCGCCGGCCCTTCGTTCACCAGGAAGCCCGTTTTTTCCCAATCGTGTTCCGGGATGCTCAGGAGCGTCTGCTTGCCGCAGAGTGTCCACGGGTTCTGCATCTCGGAAATGTAGAGATTGGAATTGCCCGGGATGGCCGGGTCTTTCTGAGCCCAGACATAATAGAGCTTGTTTCCCAATTCAAATACCGTCGCATCCAGGCTGAAACTTTCGAAGGCCGTTTTGACTTGGCCTTTTTCGATCCATTTGCCGGTCAACGGGTTTTCTCCGTCGCACTCCAGTACGTACATGCGGTGCTGGAACGTGCCTTTGGCGACCTCATCCGTTCCCGCCGCGGCGAAATAGATGTACCAGCGCCCTTGGATCAGATGGATTTCCGGCGCCCAGATCAGGCTGCTCATCGGACCTGTTGCATGCGCGTGCCAAACGCTGGCGCGTTCGCCGTTTTCAAGCTCGTTCAGGCTCTTCGCGCGGCGCACTTCGATCTCCTGATAGCCCGGCACCGAGCCGGTGAAATAATAATAACCGTCCGTATGTTTGTAGACCCATGGATCCGCTCTTTCGATCACAATGGGTTTTTTGTAAGTTGTCATAGTCTTAACCAAAGCATCCACCTCTTTATTCTTTACTCTAATTTTCTGTTTTTTTGATACCGAACAGGGCTTCTCCTTCAGCGGACATGCCTGAAAAAGTCGTCGTTTCGACTCCGTTCACTTCATCCCACTGTCTGACGAAATAGCCTTTGTATTCGGTGAAATTCACGACCAAGCTGGATTCGTTCGGCAATTCCGAACCTTTCCAATAACCTCCGCCTTGACCGTAGGCAAGATGCGCAGTAGTCAACGTCAGCGCGAGTTCCTCTTCATATTCGGCATCGATTGCATTATCCATTTTGTAGAAGCGGTAATCTCCTGCTATCTCCTCTGTTTCCAAAGCGGTGAGAGACTCCCCGGCATATCTCATCGGCGCAATCACCGGCCACCCCTCTGAATTGAAGAATAATTGATGGACCCGCACTTCATTATGCTCGCCCTTATTCGGAAAGCGCGCGTGGAAAATGATGTAGTACTTATCCTCAACTTCATCGTAATAGGCTGAATTATGCCCAGGCGACATATAGCCACCCACCGGGATATTCTGTTCATTCGTGATCTCAAAATTGCCGATAAGCTTGGTTCCGTAGTCTGCTATCGCCTCATCATCGAAGAAGCTGCCTGTTTCACCTTTGGCATCGATCATCGCGTTTCCGCTTGCATCCTCATACGGCCCATCGGGATTCTTCGACCGCGCAACCCTGATGTTGTAGCCGCCGCTTGCATCCAATCCGCCAAAGGACAAGAACAGGTAATAATACTCCGTGTCTTTGTTGTACAGAATATAAGGGGCTTCGATCCGGCTGTGGTTGCCGCCCAACAACTTTTTGCCGTAGTCTTGATTTTCTTTCGGAAAACCGGTTGCGGAGTCCATCTCAAGTATAAAAATACCTCCCGAGTAGGATCCATAAACCATCCACAGCCTATCTTCTTCATCATAAAAAACGTGGGGATCAATGACGTTCGGCTCTTCCGTCGCATCGAATGCTGCACCGGTCACGCTCTCCGTTCCTGATGTCAAAAAGATACCTTTGTCTTCGTAGGGACCTTCGATCGAATCCGACACTGCCACTCCCAGGGTCGACTGTGGGCTGCTGCCTTCGCAGAAACAATAGTAAAGATAGTATTTCCCATCCTTCAGTTGGGTTATGTCGCTTGCCCAGAGCGTATCCGTTCTGGCATACTCGAAACTTTCCGCCAACGACACGGTGACGTCCTCGAACAACTCGCTCGTCGAAACACTTGTCGCCAGTTGGTCCCAGTTCATCAAGTCCGGACTCTTCGCGAATGCCAGATGAGACCCGATGACATAGTATTGATCCTCCGCAAAAATGATGGACGGATCATGGACGGAGGCTTCCTTGAAATTTTTATTCAAGCTGACCACTTGATTCGGTTCCGCTGCCGTATTCTTTGCTTCTTCCCCGCAGCCGGCCAATAATGCCACCGCCGACAAACTAAACAATATTTTTTTCCGCACAAGCACAACCTCGACTTTTCTCTTTATTTCTCTTTTTTGAAATCAAAGGGACATTTGGTTTGCCAATCGGATCGCTTTATTGCGCGATTGATAGATGACGAACAGCACCGAGTAGATGATGATGCCGATGACATCCAGCGTGCTGATGGAGAAGAGGAGCAATCCTCCTAGCCAAACAACGACCCGTTTCTGTATTTGATTATTCCGCAGACGGCGCACAACAATGATATTGAACACACCGATGATCAACTGCAGAATGCCATAACCGACTGCAATGGTGTAGACGGAGTCGATCAAAGAACCGTCGAAATTGATATCGGATGACAAACCGGAAGACAGCGCACCGATTCCGGATGTTTTGATCCAGGTCGCGTATCCCAGTATCGTGACCATCCCATTGATGAGATTCCAGATGGCGCCGCCTCTTAACAAGTTTCTTTCCAAAGTCCTGTTCATTTTTTAACACCCCGTTACTTAATGCCTACATTCAGATTTAATGAATCAATGAAATATTTCTGTGCAAATACGAACAACAATACGGTCGGAATCATGGCGATGACCGCAGCCGACATCAGTTGCCCGATCATCACATAGTTGCCGTACAAGTCCTGCAGCAATTGCAGACCGGCTGTGATCGTCATTTTTTTGACATCGCTCAAAACGATTGTTGGCCATAGGAAGTCATTCCATGAACCTACGAACGAGAACATGCCCGCAACAATCAGGACTGGCTTCACTAGCGGAAGAATGATATTTTTGTAGATCACGAAATCCGATGCACCGTCCATTCTTGCTGACTCATCGTATTCCGCCGGGATATTCTGCATGAATTGACGGACCAGAAACACATTTCCGACGCCTCCCAAGCCCGGAATGATGACCGCCAAATACGTATTAACCCAGCCAAGGGAATCCACTATCTTATAGGAAGGGATGATATTCACGGCTGATGGAAACATCGAGATGGCAAGCACGCCATAGAACAAGGCATCGCGGCCTTTGAAATTGACCCTTGTGTAGCCGAATGCTGCCAAGGAGACGACTACCACAACCAACAAGGCATGCGTGGTCGAAACGAACAGTGAGTTGAAGAACCACGTGATGATCGGTGCGCTCGATGTATTCTGCAACAATTTTAGGTAATTGGTGACGATCCAGTTTGCAGGGAACATCCGGAAGCCCACTTCCATGATGTCTCCTTGGGATTTGAAGGATGTGAACAGCCCGAAAAGAGCCGGGAACAACCAGACAAGCGCCAACAGAATCAGGAAAGCATAGGCCAAATATTTGGAAACATTGTTTTTTCTCATCTTTTTCACCCCTTCGATCTTTTCGTCATGACGTAGAACTGCAAGGCTGAGACTGCCAGTATGACCAGACCCAACAAGACTGCCATTGCGGAAGCCATACCCGCAACGGATTCGCCCGATCCGAATGCCAGATTGCGGATGTACATCATCAGGACGGTGGTGGACTGGTTAGGTCCGCCGTTTGTTGCCATCAGCGGCTGAACGTACACATTGAACGCACCTGCAGTGGACATGACGAATGTATAGAACAAAGGGAAGCGGATGGAAGGCAACGTGATACTGATGAATTTCCGGAACGAACCGGCACCATCAATCTCAGCGGCTTCGTAAAGGTCTTCCGATACCCCCGCCATAGCGGAACGATAAATGATCAGGTTGCCGCCGATCGCACCCCACATCGACATCACGAAGATGACGATCCAGGCATACGGTTGCTGGGCTGTCCAAACGATATCCGACGCTACCAAGTTGTTCATGGGGCCCAATCTCGGATTAAAGATCAACAGCCAAATCAAAGCGCCTGCCGAGGCAGAAACGAGCCCCGGAACATAAAAGATGGCTTGGAACAAGCCTTTGAATTTCAGCCCTTTATGCTGCATGACGGTCGCAATGATCAGTGGGAACAGAATTTGGAAAGGGATCGTGTAGAGCACAAATAGCAAAGTGTTTTTCAGACCATTCCGGAATTGGAAATAGAACGTCGACTCCTGGTCCAACAAGATTGTTTTATAGTTGTTCAAGCCTACCCAAGTCTGGTCAGAAATCAGGTTCCACTGTGTGAATGAAGAATAAATACCGTATATGATCGGCAACAGCACGAATACAAAGAACAGAATCAAGTGGGGGCCTATGAAATAAAGAAACTTAAAGTTTTTTTTCTTGTTTTCTTTAGCGTTGACTTTGGTGGATACAGCTTCAGATGTTTGCATATTATCTTCCTTTCAAAAAAATTCATACAGCTATTCCGGTTAAGAATGCCGTATGAATTTTTGAATTACTTCCTCGTCACTCCATTGCGTTTGGATGATCAGTTTGCATTTTCGGCAATCAGATCTTCTACTGTTTTTTGAGCTTGATCCAGACCTTCGTCGATTGTGATGTTGCCGTAGATCATGTCCGATAAGACGGTAGCCAAAGCTGATTCGACATAGCTGTAGTATTTATAGTCAAAAATATAGGAAGCTTCTTTTTCGACATCCGAACTTGTGAAGAATGATTGCGGGTACTGTTGATAATCTTCACTCTCGAATACCTCTTTACTCGCTACGATTTGGCCGGCACCCGCCCAGTCGATCGAGTTTTCGCGCATCCAGCTCAAGAAGTCCGCAACCCCTTGTTCTTTTTCATCGGTTCTGTCTTCATTGTTCAGCATGGAGAACAAGTGGGCAGAAGATCGGTTTGTGAATTTATCAGGAGTCACGGAATAAATATTGGTCACTCCGAAGTTCAATCCTTCAACAGAGCCATGCGCTGTGGATGTCCAGGTTCCGTCAGTGGAGAACAACACATCTCCCGATTGGAACATCGCGTAGCCGTCTTCACCGTAAGGGGACATCAAGCCTGCATCCGCCACGGACTTCAATTGTTCGACTACCGTTCTCATCGCATCCGTATTGATGGTAGGATTGCCGGCTTCGTCGGAAATATCCCCACCTGCATTGATGACGTTCGCCAATGCCACCCATTCGATCAAAGCATTATTGATGGCATACTGTCCTTCATCAAGCTTTCCGTCCAATGATAGGATTTCTTCGATCGTCACCACATCATCCTCAAGGAAAGTGTTTGCGTCATATTTATCCAGCAAATCGGTATTGTAATACATCGCATTCCCGTGAATATCCAACGGAACCGTATATTGCGTCCCTTCGTAGTTGCCGGCATTCCAAGCGACTTCAAGGTAGTTGTCCGCTGTCAGATCGGTATTCGTCGCCATCAAGCCTTCGACAGGCTCCAACATGTCCAGGTCAGCAAATTGGGGAACCCGATCCGCGTGAATCAAAGTCAAATCCGGAATGTCTTTGCCCGAGTTCATGACTGTATAAATTTTGGTGTACATGTCCGCTGTGATGACGCTCTCGACGGGGAATTCAGGGTCTGTCTCGTTGTACTCGGCCACCAACGCATCCATGTAGGCACCATCGTCACCGGTCAAAGGGTTCCAGAAGGTGATCGTATTTGCGTTACCGCAACCTGCCAGTAAGGTAATGCCTGCCAACGTTGCTGCTGATAAAAACTTTCTGTGTGCATTTTTCATTTTTTATGCCTCCATTTTATGTTGTTTTTATTCTGATGACATTCCAAGATAACGGTTTCAAAACAGTGGACAGCCTGCTGTCCTTCAATACCACATCCGACTTTTCTTTCAGTTTGATCAAATCATGATCGGTTGCATTTGTATCCTTTTTATCATATCCAGCCAGCTCGGTCGCTTCAGAGATGCTCTCCAACTCGAACCCTTCTTCTTCGAAGGTGAAGGCGATGTCTCTGTCTTCCGATCGGTTTACCGCAAAGATAACCAGTTCATCCGTTTCATCGTTGTGCACCGCAATCGTTTCGATATAAGGCACTTCAGCAAAATCCTTCGAACCGTATGTTTCCGACTCGACATGAGGTGTCAGAACCACGCCTCTGCCGTAATTGGATACTTGCATAAACGGAAAGAAAATGGTTTGTTTCCAGGTGTCTCCATTCTTTTCCGTCATGATCGGAGCAATGACATTGACCAATTGGGCCAAGCAGGCAATCTTGACGCGGTCAGCATTTTTCAATAGCGTAATCAGCAAGCAGCCTACCATTAAGGCATCCTCGAAATTATAGATATCCTCCAACAGTGGCGGAGCGACTTGCCATGGTTCCAATTCCTTATCCTGATCATTTGAGTGATACCATACGTTCCACTCGTCGAACGACAGATTGATTTGTTTGTCGCTGCCTTTTTTGACCTTCACGAAATCACAGATGGAAACGACTGTCTTGATGAAGCGGTCCATATCCAAAGATTGTGCCAGATAATTGCCTATATCATTTTCCTTATTCCCATAATAGCAATGCAGTGAAAGATAGTCGACATACTCATAAGTATGCTCCAAAACAATCCGTTCCCAGTCACCGAAAGTCGGCATTTTACTTGTCGAACTCCCACAAACGACCAATTCGATGCTGTCATCGACCAGCTTCATCGCCTTAGCGGTCTCTGCCGCCAAGCGTCCGTATTCTTCCGCGGTCTTATGGCCGATCTGCCAAGGCCCATCCATTTCATTGCCGAGCGACCAGGTCTTGATTCCGAAAGGTTCCGCTGATCCGTTCAGCTTGCGCAGGTCGCTCCAATGGGTCCCGCCTTCAAAATTGCAATATTCCAAACATTCCACAGCTTCCTGGATGCCACGCGTGCCCAGATTGACTGCCATATTCACTTCCGCATTGACTTCTTTTGCCCATTTCGCGAATTCGTGGATGCCTACCTGATTCGTCTCCAATGATCGCCACGCCAAATCCAATTTCCTCGGGCGCTTCTCTTTTGGCCCGATTCCGTCTTCCCACTTATACCCTGAAACAAAATTCCCCCCAGGATAGCGGATAAGCGGCACATTCAGTTCCGCCACTACCTCTTTGACATCTTTCCGAAAACCATCTGCATCGGCATTTTTGTGTTCCGGTTCGTAAATACCGTCATAGACAGCCCTTCCCAAATGCTCTATGAACGAACCGTACAAACGCTTATCTATCTTGCTGATGGCATTCTGTCTGTTGACCGATAATTTTGCTTCCATTTGTCCTCCTCGCCACAATGGTTAACAAATTAGTTAACCATTGTCCGTTAAATCAACTTATAAGGTAATGATAACGAACCATGCAAACGTTGTCAACGCTTTTTGGTTCGTTTTTAAAAATAAATAACATATTTAGTTAACTTTATCGTTAACTAAACTCGTAATCATTGCTACATCAACATTTCAAATTAACATACTTACCCATGTGATATAAAAAAATCTTTTTTGGTTAACTCATGAGGTAATGTAACGCAAACTATTGACAGACTAGTTTTAAAATTCTATATTTATCACATACAGTGATTAACAATATCATTAACACAAACGAGAAAATGAGGTGAGCTTATGCAATTGGACATATCCGAATCATCTTTGGCTGTATATGAGGCTTTGGCCAGCGATATACGCTTAAAGATCATCCAATTATTATCCAAACAGAAAATGAATGTGAAAGAGTTGGCACTTGAACTGAATATGACCAGCGCCATCATTTCAAAACACATCAAAAAACTTGAAGCCGTAGGTATCATCAAAACGGAGCGGATCCCAGGAAAAGGTGGTATGCAAAAGGTCTCCATCCTGAAAGTCGATCATATCGACATCCATTTTCCGAAGAAAATTTACCATTCCTTTGAAACCTTCGATACCGCAATCCCGATTGGACACTACACTGATTATCACGTCACTCCGACCTGCGGATTGGCTGATTCCAAAGATTTCATCGGAAATGTGGATGAGCCGAAATACTTCATGGACTCCGGCAGAATGGACGCCAGCATCCTTTGGTTCACTGCAGGCTATGTGGAATACAAAACTCCTAACTTCCTGACGCCGGAGGATACGCTGGAACAAATCGACATCAGCATGGAAATCAGTTCCGAGTTCCCATTCTCGAACGACGTATGGCCATCCGACATCACGTTCACCCTGAACGGCACAGAGCTGGGTACATGGACGAGCCCCGGGGACTTCGCGGACACGCGCGGGAAGTTGAATCCAGCTTGGTGGCCTTCAAATTTGAACCAATACGGTTTATTGAAAACACTAAGGATAACCCACCACGGCACTTACATGGACGGAGATCCCATTTCTGAAGTCAGCATCGCTGACCTGGATACGACGTCCGAAACATGGGACATCCGCATTGAGGTGAAGCCAGATGCCGAAAATGTCGGAGGCGTGACCTTGTTCGGCAAAAAATTCGGAAATCATGATCAGGACATCAACTTCAAAGCCTACTATTCCTGACAGAAAAGCTTCACGGATAAGCCCTTCATCGTTTCCGAAGGGCTTATCCGTGAAGCTGGACATCATTTTAGGTGCATGAAACATTTTGCAAACTTGTGAAACACCTACGTTGATGCACTTTTCACTCTAAAAAATTTTATAAATTCCTGTATGTCAAAAAAGCTGCGATCCGCTCCTGGAGGAGTGGATCGCAGCTTTTTGCTTCATTTATAATGAAATCTATTATGCGAATTTTGCTTGATAAGCCGCAACCACTTTTTCAGTAGTGAAGCCATATTCTTCCATTACAACGTTGCCGTTGCCGCTTGCACCATACTTATCGATACCGTAAGCAAGGCCATCCAAGCCGACATACCGTTCCCAACCGAAGGTCGCGCCCATCTCGATGGACATGCGGTTGCGGACTGCACCAGGCAATACTTGCTCTTTGTAGGCTGCATCCTGCGCTTCGAACAGATCGAAACTCGGCATGGAGACGACAGAGACGTCCACTCCGGCTTCACGCAAGTGTTTTTGCGCTTCCATAGCCAAATTCACTTCCGAACCGGTTGCGATCAGGATACCGGCAGGCGTTTCGCCTTGTTGCGGTGAAAGCACATAAGCACCCTTTTTCACGCCTTCGCGGGCCATTTCTTTGGTGCCTTCCAAAACAGGCAAGTTTTGGCGCGTCAGCACCAACATCGTTGGTTTGTCCGCTGAAGACACGGCGATTTCCCAAGCCGCGCTGACTTCGTTGCCGTCGGCCGGACGCAGAACCGTCAAGTTCGGCATGCCGCGGTAGCTGGACAAGTGTTCCACTGGCTCATGTGTCGGGCCGTCTTCGCCGACCGCAATCGAATCATGCGTCATCACGTAAGTGCCAGGCAAGTGCGAAATGGCAGCCAAACGCATCGCTGGGCGCAAGTAATCCGTGAAGACGAAGAAGGTCCCTACATACGTTCTCGTTCCGCCATGCAGAACGATGCCGTTCATGATGGCTGCCATCGCGAATTCACGCACACCGTACCAGATGTTTCGGCCGGCGTAGTTTCCGGGCTCAAAATCAGTCGCCTCTTTGATCATTGTGTTGTTTGAAGACGATAAGTCCGCAGACCCGCCCCAGAAATACGGTACAGCTTCACCCAATGCCTGGATGGCTTCCGCGCTGGTCACACGGCTGGCTTTGGCTGCGCTGCCCACTTCATAAGTCGGCAATTTGTCTTGCCAGCCTTCAGGCAGTTTGCCTGCCATGGCATCTTCGAATTGTTGCGCCAATTCCGGATAAGCCGCTTTGTAGTCGTTGAACATGGCAGTCCAGGCTTCTTCAGACTGCTGGCCTGCTTCGACCATTTTTTCATTGAATCGTGCCGTTACTTCAGACGGAACACAGAAAGCTTCATCCGGACAGCCGTATGCTGCTTTAGCGAAAGAAACGCCTTCGGCTCCCAATGGAGCGCCATGCACTTTATGCGTGCCTGCATCAGGAGCGCCAAAGCCGATGATGGTTTTGATTTCGATCAGTGTCGGTTTTTCGGTTTCAGCTTTCGCTTCTTCGATGGCTTTCGAGATGGCTTCCAGATCGTTGCCGTCCTTCACCAAGATATGTTGCCAACCGTAGGCTTCGAAACGGGCAGCCACGTCTTCCGTGAAGGATTTCGAAGTCGGTCCGTCCAAAGAGATATCGTTGGAGTCATACAAGCCGATCAGTTTGCCCAATTTCAGGTGGCCGGCCAAGCTGGCCGCTTCATGGGAGATGCCTTCCATCAGATCGCCGTCGCCGTTCAGGAAATACGTATAGTGATCCACAACCGGGAAGTTTTCTTTGTTGTAGGTAGCCGCCAAGTGCGCTTCCGCCATCGCGAAACCTACCGCATTTGCGATCCCTTGTCCCAAAGGACCGGTTGTCGCTTCCACGCCATCCGTGTCATGCACTTCCGGGTGTCCAGGTGTTTTGCTGCCGAATTGACGGAAGTTCTTCACGTCATCCAGGCTCACATTGAAGCCGGATAAGTGCAGCAAGCTGTACAACATGGATGACCCATGTCCAGCCGATAATACGAAACGGTCACGGTCTGCCCACAAACTGTTCTTAGGGTTGACTTTCAAATGTTTTGTCCAAAGCGCGTAAGCCATCGGAGCGGCTCCCATCGGTAAACCGGGGTGCCCTGAATTGGCCTTCTGTACGGCGTCGATGCTAAGTGTACGTACTGCATTAACTGCTAACTCATCAATTTGATCAAACATTTTTTTCCTCCTCAAGATAGTGAATCTAGTATTAAACTCCTCAACAAACTTTATAATCATGATTTAATCTTATTATAACATATTCCGTATTGGTTCATATCATTTTATTAACTTAGATATGCATCAATAATAGGTTATCAATCCGACAGCCACACGGATCGCCCGCTCTCGGCTTCCTTACTTCGGTTCTCTTCCAATAAAGTCAATTTTCTTTTCAACTGACGATAGGCGTACATCATCGGAACGGCCGCTCCAATCCAAGCAATGGGATTGGCGAAAGCGACAGCTTGGTAGCCCAGCAAACCGGAAAATCCCAACGGAACGAGGACGCGGGCCACCATCTCCATCACGCCACCAATAGTCGGCGCAGCGTTTTCCCCCACCCCTTGCAGCGTATACCGCAAAATGATCAAAGATGTCAACACAAGATAGAAGCTGGCCGTGGCAACAAAATACGTATGCGCATACGCCAATACGACCGGATCATTCTGTTCGAACAACAGCCGGATCAGATCCGTGCCGAATAACAAGAGCACTGCCCCCAACAGAATGCTGTAGACAAAGGACAGCAGCAAACTGATGCGCGCGCCTGCCCAAATCCGCGAGTACAACCCCGCTCCGTAGTTTTGGGCTGCAAAAGTGGCCATCGCGATACCGATGGAGGCTATCGGCAGCGTCGCCATAATATCCAATTTTTGGGCGATGGCGTAGCCACCGACTGCCTCCGGTCCAAAGCCATTCAGACTCTTCTGCAATACGATCGACCCGATTGCAATGATGGAGGCTTGAATACCGATCGGGAGCGAAATTTTCAACGGCAAGGAAAATTCCCCAGACTGCATCCGCCAATCTTCTCTGGAAAAACGCAGAATCGCCATTCTCTTGCGGATGTATACGAAACAGAGAAAACTGGCGAACAATTGCGCCGCAACTGTCGCAAGCGCAGCTCCTGCTACCCCCATAGAAAACCAGACAATGAACACATAGTCCAACACTACATTCAATATGGAAGAAATCATCAGGATGACCAAGGGCAGTTTGCTGTCACCCAGCGACCGCAGGATGTTGCTCAATAAATTGAATACCATGATCGCCACCGAACCCCACATCAAGGTCAAAAAGTACGCTTCGGCTTGCTTGCTTATTTCAGACGGCGTATCCATGAACAGCAGAATCTCTTCAGCGAATAATACGCTCAAGATGGTGATGAGAACAGTCATGACAAGCGTGATCCAGACGCTTATCGTGATGCTTTTCCGGATCCGCTCCTCATTTTTCGTGCCAAAACGCTGCGCGATGACAATACCCAAACCCGAAGTGATCCCGATTCCGAATCCATGGATAAAAAAGAGCACCCCGCCGACCGACCCGATTGCCGCCAGTCCGTCCACACCCAATGTCCTGCCGATGATGATTGTATCCGCTAAGCTGTAGAGTTGTTGGAATATATTCCCTATCAGCATCGGAACCGCGAAAAGGACGAGCAGCTTCGCAGGATTGCCGGCAGTCATATCTTTTGTCATCCTTCACCTCCATTTGATGATCTTGGGCCTTGCTGATTACATTATACCAGAGATGTACGAACAAATTAACAAAAATATATAAATTGTACCTACAAAAATCCGGACTAGTCGTTTGGTTTGCTTCCGAATCCGTTGTCGGTAAGTATTTTCTCGCACAGCGAGTGGCTCAGATAGCTGGATTCCGTGGGAACGGGATTTGTCTGTTCCTTTAGGCCCGCGATAAACGAACCAATCAGCGGCGCGAATCCTCGCTTACGGAGCGTCCATTCCCAATCGCCAAAAGCAATTTGCTGCTTGCCATTTTTTTGTTCGATGGTCATATCGGTCAAATTCAGGACACGCACAATCCCATCCGGACTTTGGACTTCCATTACTTCCTGATTGGCACCCGCTTCGTAGTTCATAGAGACGAAACAAGTCGTGCTCTTCGTTTCGAGCATCAGCCATAGTCGTTTCAATTCCCCTTCGTCTTCGACCAGATGCGATTGTACCGAAACCACCTCATCATCCAACAAATACAAAGCGGTATCCGCGATGTGGATGAACAGATCGTAGACGGCAAAACGGACAGCTTCCACATTCTTCACACGATCCTTCTGAATCAGGATCATCTTTTTGTCAGGGATCTCTTTCAGCCGTTCCACCATCGGAGCAAAACGGCGATTGAATCCAGCGGTAAGCAATAAACCTTTGGCGTCCGCCAACTCGATCAGTTCCTTTGTCTCTTCCAGCTCATCGCTGATGGGCTTGTCCACATAGACCGAAATGCCGCGCTCCAGTAACTTGCGGATGATTTCCGCATGGGCAACAGTAGCTACGTGCACAAAGGCAGCCTCGATTCCGCTGTCCAACCATTCCTCCATCGAAGTGTACAAATGTTGGAAGCCGAATTTTTTCCCTACAGTTTCCAGCGTCTCCCTGTTCCGTGAGCACAGATGCCATTCCACCTCATCCTGCATCTCGACCATGACCGGAAGATACGCCTTTTGTGCAATGTTTCCTAAGCCGATGACTCCAATTTTCATCATCTATCGCCTCCAAACCTGTTTGTTCTTTTTATACCATAATTTGGTTGTAAATTCTCGTTATTAGGCGAAAATTATCGGGAAATAAAAAATATATATTTTTAGGTTGAAATCGATTGCATTTTCTTTTTCTGTTTTGTATAATTCTATTTGAAGTTATGTATAGACATAGAAATGGAGTTGTTTAGATGAAATACGAATTTCCTGCAAATTTTTGGTGGGGGTCGGCAGCAAGCGGACCGCAGACAGAGGGCACGGTGGCCGAAGACGGCAAGGGGGACAATATCTGGGACCATTGGTACAATCAGAACCCTGAGCTGTTCTTCAATCAGGTAGGACCCGAAAACACATCTTATGTATACAATCGCTACAAAGAAGATATCGCACTCATGAAAAAAACGGGACACACAAGCTTCCGCACATCCATCCAATGGAGCCGCCTGATTCCGGACGGGGTCGGTGCAGTGAATCCGGAAGCGGTGGCATTCTACAACAGCTATATCGACGAGTTGTTGGCCAACGGTATCGAACCTTTCATGAATCTCTATCACTTTGATATGCCGTTGTCATTACAACAGAAAGGAGGCTGGGAGAGCAAAGAAGTCGTGGATGCCTATGCGGATTACGCACGCATCTGCTTCGAACTGTTCGGTGACCGCGTAAAAAAATGGTTCACCCACAATGAACCGATCGTTCCGGTCGAAGGTGGCTATCTCTACCAATTCCACTACCCTAGTGTCGTGGATCTGAAAAAAGCCGTTCAAGTCGCTTATCACGAAACTTTGGCAAGCGCGAAAGCCATCAAAATTTATCACGAAATGAACCTTGACGGGCAAATCGGCATCATTCTCAATCTGACGCCTAGTTACCCGCGCAATGAGAATGACCCTGAAGACGTCAAGGCAGCCCGTCTTGCTGACGCCTTCTTCAACCGCTCCTTTTTGGATCCTGCCATCAAAGGCACCTTCCCCAAGGATTTGGTTTCGCTGTTGAAGGAATTGGATTATCTTCCTGAATATACGCAATCGGAATTGGAACTCATCAAACATAATACCATCGACATTCTGGGGATCAATTACTATCAGCCACGACGCATCATGAAAAAAGAAAGCACAGAACGCTTGTCGGATAAGCCGATGCCGGATGATTACTTCGACAACTATATCTGGCCGGAACGCAAAATGAATCCGTACCGCGGCTGGGAAATCTACGAAAAAGGCATTTACGATTGCCTGATCAATGTCCGTGACAACTACGGAAACCTTCCTTGCTTCATCTCCGAAAACGGGATGGGTGTGGAGGGCGAAGAGCGCTTCGTCAACGCGGATGGCATGATCGAAGATGATTACCGTATCGAATTTGTCCAAGATCATCTGAAATATGTCCATCAGGCGCTGCAGGAAGGCTGCAATGTCAAAGGCTACCACATGTGGACGTGCATGGATAACTGGTCCTGGACCAACGCCTACAAAAACCGCTACGGCTTCATTGCGGTGGATCTGGCGAAAGAAGGAAAACGCACAATCAAGAAAAGTGGCTACTGGTTCAAAGAGGTTTCTGACAATAATGGTTTTGACGCATAGTTTTTCTAAGAGAGGAAAATAAAAATGAACAATTTCATCGATACATTAGCCGAAAAATTGACTCCGCTTGCCGGCAAACTCGGCTCAAACAGATATTTAGCAGTATTGCGTGACGCTTTTATGCTTTCTTTCCCGCTGACGATGTTCGGCTCGATCGTAGTGGTTCTGAACAATTTGCCATTTTGGAGCGATGACTTGAAAGGGACTTTGGGCGGCCTCTTCGGAAACGGTCAAAATGCGACCATGTCGATCATGACGATTTTCGTCACATTCGGCATCGGGTATTACCTTACCCGCTCTTATGACGAGGACGGCGTCTTTGGTGGAGCCGTATCATTGGCTTCCTACCTCATTCTGACGCCTTTCAACTTCACGACTGCAGACGGCGCCGAAGTAAGCGGTGCGCTGTCCTTGGATCGTTTGGGTGCAAAAGGGATGTTCATCGGCATGCTGGCTGCCTTTATCGCAGCTGAAATCTATGTCCGCATCACGAAAAAAGGTATCGTCATCAAGATGCCTGAAGGTGTTCCTGATGCCGTTGCCCGTTCTTTCGCTTCCCTGATTCCTGCCATCTCTACATTGACCGTCTTCTTATTGCTGAATGCTTTGGTTTCCGGCGTGTTCACTACCAACTTGCACGATGTCATCTACACAGTCATCCAAAAGCCTTTGGTAGGTTTGGGAAGCGGCTTGCCTGCAACACTGTTATCCTTGTTCTTCGTCCAAATTCTATGGTTCTTCGGATTGCATGGTCAAATCATCGTCAACTCGGTAATGGATCCGATCTGGAATACTTTGGCTCTCGAAAACCTGGATGCCTTTAAAGCAGGCGAGGCCTTGCCGCACATCATCACGAAACCTTTCATGGAAACCTTCACTGTAGGCCTGGGCGGTTCCGGAATGACATTGATGGTAGTCATCCTGATGGCTTTCGTCATGAAGAGCAGACAAATGAAAGACATCGGACGTCTGGCGATCGGGCCTGGCCTATTCAACGTAAACGAACCTGTTATTTTCGGCTTGCCGATTGTACTGAATGCCTCCATCCTGATCCCTTGGGTATTGACACCGCTGATCGTCACCACTATCAACTACTTGTCTATGGCTTCAGGACTAGTTCCTGCTCCAACAGGCGTAACGGTTCCTTGGACTGTTCCGTTGTTCTTCAGCGGGATGATGGCCACCAACTCACTTATGGGCGGTTTGTTGCAACTGATTGATGTGGCAATCGTCGGAGTGATGTGGTATCCATTCCTGAAAGTTGTCGATAAAGCGAATTTGGCCATTACTGTCGAAGAAGCTGCGTAATCGATTTATCCAAATCGAAGGCCCGAGGCAGTATGCTTCGGGCCTTTGTCTTTCCTTAATCGGCTAAATGTAGAGCTTAACTTGTTTCAGGTCTAGCCATTACGGTATAATGAGGAATGAAATCGTGAAATTTCCGGGAGGAGCGACAGCAATGAAAAAATATGAAGAAATCGCGGATGAACTGCGGCGCCGCATCGCTGATGGGGAGTATGCGGAAGGTGAAATGCTCCCGGACCAGATCGCTCTAGCTGAAGAATTCGGCGTCAGCCGGATGACCTTAAAAAAAGCCATCGATATGATCGCAATGGAAGGCCTGATTTTCCGCAAACGGGGTGTAGGCACTTTTGTCATCAAGAGCGCCCTCTGGAACAGCGGCGATTCCAAAGCGGATGAATACGCCGGTTTATCCAAACAGTTTCCGAATAAAACGGTGAAGAGCAAAATCATCCTTTTTGATATCCTGTTCCCTCCCCAAAATATCCAAACCTTATTGATGCTGGAAGACAATCAACCCGTCTATCATCTGCAGCGCCTGAGGATCATCGACGACAAACCATATATACTGGAAAATACCTACTTTGTGGCCGGATTGGTGAAGGATCTCACGGAGGACATCATCCACCGTTCCATCTATGACCATATCCGCGATACGTTAGGACTGAAAATCGGCGGAGCCTACCGGAAAATCCACGCCGACCGATCCAATGAATTGGATTGGCAGGAACTTGAATGCGATCAACACACTCCGATTCTTGAAGTCGAACAAGTCGTTTATCTTACCAACGGGACACCGTTCGAATACTCGACTTCCCGCAGCCGCTTCGATACACGTTCCTACACCATCACCGATATCATCAAACAATAGCAAAAGCAGAACGGGTTCGCTCAGCCCTGAAAGAAATTTAGAAAATCGTGCCACGCAACGTTCCCTACGGTCACCTTGTACTGGGACTCTAAGGGATGAATCCCTAAAAGTCCCATGCAACTGAGCATCGTAGAGCGCAATATGCTGAGAGACTTCCTGCGTCAGCAGGTTAGTCGAACAGTATCCTTGGCTCGCAAGAGACAAGGGGTTCCTTTGTCCTTTCCGAAGGGCTTACCCGTGAAGCTGGCCGTCATTATTAGATACATAATGCATTTTGTTAATCTGCGCTCTGTTTAATTCATCAAGAAAATTTACTACTAAAACCTAGGAGGAAAAAACATGCAAGAGCCATTGTTCATCCAACCTGTCCTGCAAGAAAAAATCTGGGGCGGCACCAAGCTGCGCGACATCTACGGATACGACATCCCCAGCGACCGTACCGGGGAATGCTGGGCCATCAGCGCCCATCCCGACGGCACCGGCGCGGTGGAAAACGGCACCTACGCCGGCACCCGTCTGGATGTCCTTTATGCGGAGCATCCGGAGCTGTTCGAAAATCCGACTTCGCCCGTCTTCCCGTTGCTGACCAAAATCATCGATGCCGCCGAAGCCTTATCCGTCCAAGTGCATCCGGATGATGCCTATGGACTGAAACATGAAGGCGAGCTAGGGAAAACCGAATGCTGGTACATCATCGATGCCGATGACGATGCCGAAATCATCTACGGACACAATGCCCAAACAAAAGAACAGTTCTCCGAAATGGTCGCCGCAGGCGACTGGGAGGGGCTGTTGCGCCACGTCAAAGTGAAGAAAGGCGACTTCTTCTTCGTTCCGAGCGGCACCATCCATGCCATCGGCGGCGGCATCACGATTCTGGAGACGCAACAGAGCAGCAACACGACGTACCGCGTCTACGACTTCGACCGCAAAGATGATCAAGGCAACACGCGCGACCTGCACATCCAGCAATCGATCGCTGTGTCGATGATCCCGCACAAGGATCCTGCGGACCATTTCGAAACAACCACTGTGGACGGCAATACCGTGACGACTTTCATCGAAAGCGACTATTTCACTGTCTACAAGTGGGACATCGTTTCGGAAATGGCCTTCCAGAAGACGGCTCCCTACACCTTGGGAAGCGTCATCGAAGGCAGCGGCAGCCTGACTGTCGACGGAAAAGCCTATCCGTTGCACAAAGGCGACCACTTTATCCTGCCTGCGACCGTTTCAGCCTGGACACTTTCCGGCAACATGGAATTGATCGCTTCCACTCCCGGACCGAAAAACAGCTGAGAATAATAATAAAACGGCCCTTCCTGACGATAGCTTCGTCAGGAAGGGCCGCTTTTTTCTGTTGCATATCCGCTAGTTTTTACGCTTTCACTTCATTAGCCAAGATGATTGCACCGGTGATGCCGGCATCGTCACCCAAGCCCGGCAGCACCAGGTAATCATCGACAGCCGGGACCGGCACATAGTCGGCAAGCAGCTTCGTAAATTTCCCTTTGATATTATCAAGCATACCAGGAACCTTCATGACGCCACCGCCCAATACAATGCGTTCCGGACGTAAGATGACCGTGTAAGCTTCCAAAGCTTGCGCGATGTAATAAGCGATGTAATCCCAGACCGCATCGGTAGGCGCAACATCTTTACCGGCTTTCCCCAGACGTCCGTCGATTGAAGGTCCGGCAGCCATCCCTTCCAGGCAGTTGCCGTGGTATGGGCAGAAACCTGCATAATGGTCATGCTCATGCGGACGCACCAGAATATGCCCCATTTCCGGATGTCCGATGCCTTCCAGTATTTTCCCGTCCACGATCGCACCGGCTCCAACACCCGTGCCGATTGTGATGTACATGATATTCTTCATTCCTTTGGCAGCACCCAACGCGGATTCGCCCAAGGCAGCGCCATTCACGTCTGTCGTCCACCCCATCGGAATATCGTACCGAGCTTTCATGGCACCCAGGAAATCAAAATCTTTCCAGGCCAACTTTGGTGTGGAGAGAATATGGCCATATGTTTCCGAGTCTTTGTTGACGTCGATCGGCCCAAAGGAACCGATTCCGATTGCAGCTAAATCAAAACGATCAAAGAAAGCAAACACCTGCTCCAGTGTTTCTTCCGGCGTAGTCGTCGGGAAAGCGACCCGCTCCAACAACTCATTTTTTTCATTTCCGACGGCGCACACAAATTTTGTTCCGCCTGCTTCAATTCCACCTACTAGCATCATTTTATCACTCCAATTGGTTAGTTTTCGCGTGCGTTGCCACCACCGGATCCCACTCGATACCTTGTCCGATTTTTCATGAAACAGCATACCCGCACCTCATCTTATTATACCGTTTTCAGTTGCCGGAATCATGTTTTTCAGGTATTTTCTGCTGAAATTCAGCACTTTTTTTGATGAACTTACAAACTTCGGTAAATATTTACTTAAATTATAAAATATTTTACCCTTTTTATTGCTTTGCAGAATTCAAACGCTTACAATAGAGAGGAAACTTATGCAGACTTCCAAAGAAAAACATAGCGGATTGATTGATTCGCTCAAAATCAGCAACCATGAAAGGGGAAACAAAATGAAAGTATCTGAAGCAATAATCGGGCAAGCCAACGGAAAGGATGTCGTAGCTTACACCTTGACGAATCCGAACGGCATCTCCCTTACAGCAATGACTTACGGCGCAACCATCACGGAATTAAGGATGCCCGATAAAAACGGAAAGACGGAAAATGTGATTTTGGCGATGGATTCGCTGGATGATTATGTGACGCATCGCCCGTATTACGGAGCCACAATCGGCCGGGTCGCGGGACGGATCACCAAGGGATCCTTTGATTTGGACGGAACGACGCATCAGTTAGTCGTGAACGAAGGCGTCAATCAGCTCCACGGCGGCCCCGCTGGATTGGATACACATGTTTGGGATGCAGATACAGAGGTGTCCGCTGATGAAGCCAGCATCCATTTCACAACGACCGATGCAGACGGCGCCAACGGCTATCCCGGAAACCTGTCGGTAACGGTCAGCTACACGCTTACTGCCGAGAACGAATGGAAAGTCACTTATCGGGCAACAACCGATCAACCAACTTTGTTCAACCCGACCAACCATGTTTATTTCAACCTGAGCGGCGACATCAACAGACCGATCCTGCAGCATGACCTGCAACTGAACAGCGCTGTTTTTGCTGAATTGGGCGAAGGCAACCTCCCTACCGGAGCTTTGTTGCCGGCAGAAGGCACCCCTTTTGATTTCCGCAACGGGGGAAAACTTGCTGTTGCCGCTGAGCAGAGCCACCCACAGACTCAAAAAGTCGCCGGTTTCGATCATCCTTTCCTGCTGCAGCATGACACTGGAAAGCCTGATGCGATCCTGAGCGATGCAGAATCCGGTCGAAGCGTCAAAATGTACACGGATCAGGATTGTGTCGTGATTTTTATGCACAACGGCGCTATCGATAAGTACACAATTGCCGGCAGTCCGGTCATCCAGTACGCTGGCATCACCTTGGAGACGCAGGCTTTGCCTGACGCCATCAACCAAGAAGGCTTCGGCGACATCACGCTCCGACCGGATGAAGTCTATTCGGCTGAAACGATCTACAAGTTCGAAGTGCAGGAGTGATTGTTAAGAAAAGCTGAACGGGTTTGTTCAGCCCTGATTAAGGAAACACTGTGACCTAATCGGTCAAGTACTCTGATGTCACAGTGCGACATCAGAGGGCCTTACTACGAAATCAGTTGGATGGCCTGATGACAGGATCAAGCGATTGAAATCGCAAGAGTCATGACAATTTAGGAAATCTGTCCTTGCAACGTTCCCTACGGTCACCTTGTACTGGGGCTCTAAGGGATGAATCCCTAAGAGTCCCATGCAACTGAGCATCGAAGAGCGCAATTGCTGAGAGACTTCCTGCGTCAGCAGGTTAGTCGAACAGTATGTCTTGGCTCGTAGAGACAAGAGGTTCCTTTATCACTTTTCCGAAGGGCTAACCCGTGAAGCTGGACATCAGGTAAAAAAAGAAGGTGGACCGTAAATCATCCGGATGATTTACGGTCCACCTTCTTTTTCTCATGTGATAGCTGCATAAAACCCGGCGAGGGCCGGTCCGCCGGGAAATTTTAGCCTTTCGCATGCCCTATGCTGTATCCAGCGTCTTCTTAGTTCTAAACATCGGTAATGGATTTTCGGTCTGTCAATGTTGTCTTCGGCTTCAGTTCCACAATCGAAACGCCCGCCAGAATCAACGCATCCCAGCCGCTTTCTGTTTATATAACCTTATGGACGTATACTCTTACAGCATACTTTTCCAATCTGACTTGTCCGTCTTCTTTCCGCTGCGTAAGCATGTCTTCGAGTTCGAAGGGCAAAAGGATCGTCTGTTCTTCTTCCGTAAAGTTCATCACAAATACATATGCTTCCTCATCCGCAGTCCGTACTTGTACAGAAACGCCCTTCTCATGTTCAATCGCGAAAGGTGCCCCGATTCCTGCTTCTTCGGTAATTTCCCTGTAGAGCATTTCATGAAACGCTTGTTCCGTGCGGGCGCCTATCACGTAGGTCCGGCCTTTTCCAAAGCTATATCTCGTCACAGCTGGCGTATCCTTATAAAAATCATCCTGATAGGTCGCAAGCACTTCGCCATCCGTTACCTTAAGCAAAGCAGCGTAATCTTTGACTTCAAAAGTCTGCCCGGCATAGGTTATCCGATTGCTATCGGATGGGTAAAAAGTATCTATTTCTCCTAATTTCACTCCGCAGATTTCCTGCATGATCTCCGGCCAGCCGCCTAAATAGGTCAGATCGTTTTCATCCACAATCCCCGTAATGTAGGTGGTCACCAGCGTTCCGCCTGCAGCCACGAAAGCTTTTAAACGCTCCTGCATGGCTATCGGCAACATATAAAGCATCGGCGCAACCAGCACTTTATAGTTCGAAAAATCTTGTTTCTCGGTGATCACGTCCACAGGAATATCCTGTTCCCAAAAATAGCGGTAATGTTCTTGCGCCGTTTGCGGATAGCGCAGCGTTTCCTTGCTGAAGCCCTGAATTTCCTGCAAAGCCCAATGGTTGTTCCAATCATAAAGGACAGCCACTTCTGCCTCACGGAAGCTGCCGGCAACAGATTGGAGTCGTTCCAGCACGTTCCCTATCTCCGTTACATCCTGGAAGACACGATTGTTTGGATCACGGTCATGATCCACTACCGCACCATGCAATTTTTCTGATGAGCCGCGTGATTTTCGCCATTGGAAATACAGAATGCTGTCCGATCCGTGCGCAAGCATCTGCATGGATGACAGGAGGTGCATCCCCGGACGCTTCGTTTTGTTTACGCCATGCCAATTGACTCCGCTAGGGGTTGATTCCATCAAGAGGAAGGGTTGTTGTTTCAACGACCGATACAAATCATCGACAAACCCGACCCGCATCGCCAAATCCGCTGTCGTGACGCCTTCTTTATGCCAAGCCGGGTAGGCATCCCAGCTGATGACATCGACATGTTCAGCAAATTTGCTGTAATCCAATGCTTGGAATGGAATCAGCTCGTCGGTGTCCGCCATAAAATTGACCGTGATCGGCACATCAGGCGTCAATTCTCGCAAGGGACTCGCTTCATTTTCGTAGAAAGCGATCGTCTGGTCCGTGACAAAACGTCGCCAATCGAGAACCAAGCCGTGCATCTCATGCTCCCCTAAAGGCGAAGGCGATTCGATTTCATCCCACTCTTGGTAACGATGGCTCCAGAAGCTGGTCCACCAAGCTTGATTCAGTTTTTCCAGATCATTTCCGTATTTCTCTTTCAACCAGCCGCGGAATGCAGTTTGGCATAGGTCGCAATGGCATTCCCCACCGTATTCATTTGAAACATGCCACATCAATAAAGCCGGATGTTGCCCATACCGCTCAGCCAATTTCCGGTTCATTTGGGCCGTCTTTTCGCGATAGATAGGTGCTGTGAAACAATGGTTATGCCTCCGCCCTTGAAGTTCCTGCTCGCGTTTGCTTGTGACCCGGCGGATTTCCGGATATTTTTTTGCCATCCAGCTTGGTTTTGCCCCACTTGGGGTGGCCAAAATGATGTTGCCGCCATTGTTATGGATTTTTTCAAAAAGATCATCCAGCCAACCAAAATCATACTCGCCTTCACGCGGTTCCAAAGCGCTCCATGCAAATATCCCTAAGGAAAATGT
Source organism: uncultured Trichococcus sp. (assembly GCF_963667775.1). Lineage (NCBI taxonomy): Bacteria > Bacillati > Bacillota > Bacilli > Lactobacillales > Carnobacteriaceae > Trichococcus > uncultured Trichococcus sp. The sequence continues at coordinate 1,956,710 of NZ_OY764015.1, forward strand.
GTTTGTTTTGGAAAGACGCATAAATTCCAAATCTTCCGCCAGTATATCCGGTCGATCCAGCCATTGATCCGGATTGTAATCACCACCATGAAGAAATTGTTTCTTCTTGGTGACGTATTTTCTCATTGCCATAGTCGAAAACTCCTTTAATAAGATTAACCTTTCGTACCGCCTGCGGTCAGACCGGATACAAAGTTCTTTTGCAACAGTATGAAGATGATTGCTACAGGTAAGCTGATCAAAATGGCACCTGCCGCAAACGTTGTGTAACTGGCCCCCATCACGTCATTGACTAAATTATAGAGTCCGATCGGCAACGTGTACGCCTCCGTCTTCCTTAATATCGTCGAGGAAATGACGAAATCCCCCAACGGTCCCGTAAATCCGTTCATGGCCGCCACCGCGATCATCGGTTTGGACAGCGGCAGAATGATGTCGATAAATATTTTTGTATGGCTCGCGCCGTCAATACGCGCGCTTTCGTCCAGATCATACGGAATCGTATCCATGTAGCCCTTCATCAGATAGGTATTCATGGGAATCTGTCCGCCGATGTACAACAGGATCAGCAGCACATGGCTGTTGACGAGTCCCAACAGTTGCGCCAACACGAATATCGCGACTAAGGCCGAAAATTGCGGAATCATCTGCAGCAACAGAAACAGCGTCAGCCCGTTTTTCCTTCCTTTGAAACGGAATCTCGAGAATGCGTAACCCGTCAGACTCACACTGATGACTGTTCCGATCATCGTGAAAAGACTGATCTTAAGGGAATTCAAATACCAGGTCCCATAAGGCAAGCTTTTCTTGCCGGCGAAGAGTTCCCGATAATGGTCCAGTGTTGGATTTTCCGGAAACATACTTGTGCTGATCAGGCTGTTCCCAGGATTAAAACTGGCGCCCACCGTCCACAAAAGAGGGTAGGCAATGATCCCAACAAAGAATGCAATGATCAGGTAGGAAAAGAATAAGCGTGCATATCTGCGATTTTTTGTCGTCTTCATACTTATCTCCTCTCTTGGTTAAACGAATTGGATTTTCTGAACTGCCACATGGCAATCGCGATGACAAAAACAGACAACAGGATCGTGAGCGCTGCAGCCAAAGCATATTGGCTGGACTGCATCGTTAATTTGTAGATCCAAGACACAAGAATGTCCGTCCCCCCCGCCGTAGAGCCGGGAGTTGCTGGTCCTCCGCCATTGAACAAATAGATGATATTGAAGTTATTAAAGTTGAAGGTGTACTGCGTAATCAACGTCGGTGCCATCGAAGTCAGTATCACAGGCAGCGTGATGTTCATGAATTTATCCCATGACGTCGCCCCATCAATGACTGCTGCTTCATAAAGATCCTCCGGAATCGACTGCAGAATGCCGGTCGTGACGATGAATATATAAGGAAAACCCAGCCAACCTTGAATAAGGATCAGAGCTACCCTTGTCCACAACGCATCGGTCATCCAAGGGATCGGACTGATACTGAAGAAAGCCAAGATATCGTTGTTGATTGCTCCGAAGCTATCATTGAACATGCCGGCAAACACCAAAATCGTCACAAACCCGGGCACTGCCCAGGGCAAAACGAACATGGTCCGGATGAAGCGTTTCAACTTCAAATCCTTTTGATTCACCAATATAGCCAAAAATACTCCAATAGTGATCTGTAAAGTCGAAGCCAACAATGTCCAGACAACGGTCCAACCCAAGACATCAAAGAAGGTGGAACGCCAAATATCGACAGTGAAAATATTCGCGAAGGTCTTGAATCCCACCCAATCAAATAAATGCGCCGGCGGACTGTGGTATAGGTCATAATTGGTGAAAGCCAACGCAAAACTGAACATGATCGGGAAGATGACCGCAAATATAAGCAACAGGATTGCCGGACCGCTGATGACATAGGGATATCCTTGCTCAACCAGATTGAGATAACTCTCTCTTAACGAGGTAACCGGCAGTTGAAGATCTCTTCTTTGGCCATTTTTGTAGGCATCCCGTATGTTCAACCCGTAAAGGGTCACTCCAAAGAAAAGGATGATGATTGCCAAAATGCCCTCAGCCAATAAAAATACCGAGTTATCGCGTGGGATTTGTTCTCCTAATGTGACGATGCCCCATAAGCCAATATTCAAAAGATCTCCAAAAGCAAAGGCGAAGCTTACTGTCGCAATCAGATAGAGCAGGCCCTTAAGCCACTGTTTATTGTAAAACTGCCCCCCTCCCGGTAAGAGAGAGAGGACAGCTGCCGTTTTACTATGATTCAATATTTCTCACCTCATTTTCTTTATGTGCCGGATTCCTTATTGTCCGCCATGGTTCGCTTCGATTTGATTTTCGATCGTTTCTACGGCCTGATCCAAAGCTTCCTTCGGTGTTGCTTTTCCGGTAGCGATGGTTTGTAGCGCCGCATCCGCAGGCGACCAGACTTCATTCATCTCAGGCACATTCGGTGTCAATTCCGAATGCAGACTTTGCTGTGCGACTGCTTGGGCTGCAGGATCATCCGCCAAGGCATCCCCTTCAGCCAGAGATTTCACAGCCGGTACTTCTTTGGTTGTTTCGTAACGGCGAAGCGAATTTTCTTCATTTGTGATAAATTCGATGAATAATTCTGCCAATTCCGAGTTTTTTGAATAGCTGCTCACGTTGTAACTTTTCACGCCAACGAAGGCACTCATAGGATTTCCGTTCGGCAATTCCGGCAAAGGCAAGACACCATAATCAATGCCGGCACTGGAAAATGGCTCCAGATTCCATGGCCCTGAAATCACAGCCGCCGCCTTCCCTTCACTGAACAAGGAATCCAACACATTGATGGCTTGCTCTCCGATCATACCGGATGGGAATAGCCCTTCTTCATACCATTTCTGGATATAGGAAGCCGCTTCGATCGCACCATCCGTATTCAAACCGATATCGGCTGTGTCATATTTCCCGTCTGCATCTTTAGCAAAAATATAGCCGTCATAGCCACCGATTACGCTTTGCGCATAATAAATCTGATCCCATAAAGCCAACAAACCGTATTGCCCATCCGCTGTCGCTGTTTTCGAAAGTTCATACCAATCTTCGATATTCGTAGGCACTTCCGATTCAGAAATAAGATCTTTGTTGTAATACAGAATGGTCGTTTCGACGACTTTCGGCAATCCATAAAGTTTTCCGTCCACCATCTGCGATTCCAAAGCTACGGCCGTATACAGATCCTGAACATCTTCTTCCACTGTCATTTCCTTAAGCAAGCCTTCAACTACTGCAGTTCCGACTTGGTCCCCTGGTATCGTGAATACATCTGGTCCCGTTCCGGCAGGTCCGTCCAAGCGCAGATCTTCCAGTTGACCCCCATATGCTTTTTCGGTCACTTCCACAGTAACACCATATTCACTTTCAAACTCGGCGATGGCCTCCTCAATACCCACTGATTTATCGATGTCTTCCCAAACGACCAAGGTTTGACCCTCAAAATTCCCATCTTGGCCAATAGCCGAATCAACTGAATTGGCGGAATCAGAATTACTTTCGGCTGGACCGCACGCTGCCAAAGATAATAAAACTACACTGCTGAGTGATAAAAATAAGGCTTTCTTCTTCATATCCGAAACACTCCTCCATTAGATGTAATCGCTTTACTAAAATTATAATACCAAACGAGTTAAAAAAAGTAAACAAACTTTCACTTATTATTTAGTAAAATATTTTACTTGTTTGTGCAACAAAAAAAGCACTTCCTCCCATCTATTCAGATGTTCGAAAGTGATTTTCTGTAAGACTAGGTACTTTTCCTCTCGATCAGGAAAGCATTCAATAGTACTTTTTTGGTGATGACTCTTTTGTCGATCAGTTGCTCCAACAGCAAGGAGACTGCGGTATGGCACAGTTCCTTCATATCAATGGCATATGTGCTCAACGGCGGCGAAACATAATTTGCAACCGAGATATTATTGATGCTGAGGACACTGACATCCTGCGGAATACGGATGTGATGCTCATTCAAAGCCTGCAGCACACCGACCGCAATGGGGTCCGAAGCCGCAAAGATGGCACTCGGCAGTTTTTTGCCTGCCTTCAAGGCTTTATCCATCAACTGGTACCCGGTTTCCAATGAGAATCCCCTGCGGATATAGATGTGCGCTTCATCCAACATATTCTGTTGTTGCATCTCATCGCGGAAAGATCGTTCCCGTATATCCATTTCGTCCAAATGGGTATCGGGATTCACATAGGTACCGCCTACAAATCCGATTTCCATATGGCCTTTCTCCTTGAAAAAACGGACTGCTTTCCGGGTAATATAATCCAAGTCCGGACGAACGGCATCATAAATGTCCGAATACGGCGAGCTGTCCAAAAACACCCCGTTTTCTGTCAGGGTTTCAAGATAAGTGATTTCCTTATTGTTGAACGAACCCACTGCAATGAAACCGTTGATGTCTTGTGGAATCATCTCGATACCCTGGGACCTTTTGAATACAGTCACCGAGACATTTTGTTTATCCGCTTGTCGGATCAACTCTGTACGCATGGTTTTAAAATAGACATCCTGCAATTCTTCCATATCGGAAACCCAATACAAAAGCGCGACATTTTTGACGAGTGGCCGAGAGACTTTTTTACGGTATTCCAAATCTGTCGCTACTTCGTAGATCCGATCACGCGTCTCTTCCGGAACAGACAGGGTCGGATCATTATTCAACACACGTGAAACGGTTGTAATCGAAAATCCTGTCCTTTTAGCGATATCTCTTAACGTTGCCATATACGCACCTACTTTTCAGTAAAAAATTTCACCTTAATCATACCCGTAACATCCAGAATCGTCAAATCCAAACAAAACCACAGGGAAGTGAATCAGGATAGGATTCCGCTCTGTTTCCTCCACTTCAGTTGATGCACATTTCACTCAATCCCGGATATCCAGATTCCCGAATGACTGGTTCATTTTTTCTTTCTTCGGCTTCAGTTCCACAATCAAAACGCCCGCCAGAATCAGCGCTGCTCCGATAAGCATCCGCAGCGTTATCGCTTCCCTCAGGAAAAGCGCTGAAGCGACCATTCCGAACACAGCTTCCATCGAAAGGATAATCGCTGTTTCGGTCTCTTTGGTGAACTGTTGTGAAGCCGTCTGGATCAAAAAAGCCAGCATCGTGCTGATTGCACCTAGATACAAGATGGAATAATAGCCTTCCCCGGCTGCAGGCAATGCGAATTCTCCTCTTGCGAGCGATACGATCACTCCCAACATAGCAGCTGTCCCCATCTGGATGGTGGTCAATGCGTAAATATTTTCACCCAACACAAACCGATTTGTGAAGATGATCTGCAAGGCGAAAAATAGCGCGCAAACGAGCGTCAGCAGATCTCCGAAGTTTACACCCTTGAAGTCGTTCAGGGAAATGACGGCGATGCCGCTGATTGATAACAACGCGCCTATGATGGCAGGTGCCGTCACTTTCCTTCTGAAAAAAAGTGCGCCTATGAACGGCACCAACACGACATTGAAAGCTGTCAGAAAGGCGTTCTTCGAAGGTGTTGTATAGACAAGCCCTACCGTTTGAAACAAAAAAGCCAAGTAAAGAATGCTTCCGAGGCCGATACCTTTCAGATACGTCTTTTTGCCAGCATGCTTCAGCTGACTGAAAAATAGTGCTCCCATCAATATGAATGCCAACAAAAACCGAAGCGTCAATATTTGGTAGGGGGAAAAATACTTCAATGATATGGCACTCACAACGAATCCCGACCCCCATATCATCGTCACAAAAATAAGTCCGATTTGTCCCTTTCTTCTGTCTGTCACATAATCACTCCAATTCTGAAAAATTTGTAAAACTGCAATGAGCGTGTTCGAAAATACAAGCATACGACTTCCACTTTACCCGACAATCGCTTCTTCGGCAAGCGGGTTTCTGCACAAAAAAGCTTCCCGTCCGGCAAATTTGCTGGGTCAGGAAGCCTATGTCACTTTCTTATTTCGCCAATACCGCTTCGATTTCATCCAATTCTTCATTACTGAAGGCTAGGTTTTCCAACGCCTTCACGTTATCATCGATTTGGCTCACTCTGCTGGCGCCGATCAGTACGCTCGTGACTTTCCCGTCGCGGAGAATCCAAGCGACTGCCATCTCAGCCAATGTTTGGCCGCGTCTTTGCGCGATTTCGTTCAGCGCGCGTGATTTTTCGATGGTTTCTTGCACCCGTTCCGCATTCAGGAACGGGGAAGAGGATCTGCCCGCACGCGAATCTTCCGGAATGCCATGCAGATAGCGATCGGTCAGCATGCCTTGCGCCAACGGGCTGAAGGCGATGGTGCCCAACTTGTTGGCCGTCAAAACATCCTGCAAGCCATCCTCGATCCAACGGTTGTACATGTTGTAGGCCGGTTGGTGGATGATGAACGGCGTCTTCAAATCTTTGAAGATGGCTGCTATTTCTGCAGTCTGTTCCGCAGAATAGTTGGAGATGCCGATATACAGTGCTTTTCCTTGGCGGACCATCAGATCCAATGCTTGCGCAGTCTCTTCGAAAGGTGTTTCCGGATCCGGACGGTGCGAATAAAAGATATCCACATAATCAAGCCCCATCCGCTTCAGACTTTGATCAAGGCTTGCCGTCAAATACTTCTTGGAGCCCCATTCCCCATATGGACCGGGCCACATATCGTAGCCGGCTTTGCTGGAAATGATCAGCTCATCCCGATAAGGCAGGAAGTCCTTTTTCAAAATCTTGCCGAACGTTTCTTCCGCACTGCCTGGAGGCGGACCGTAGTTGTTCGCCAGATCGAAATGGGTGATCCCCAGATCGAAGGCGCGTTGGACCATTTTGCGCGAGTTGTCGAACAGGTCCACTTCGCCGAAGTTATGCCAAAGCCCTAGGGAAATGGCAGGCAGTTTCAGACCGCTGTTGCCTACGCGGTTATAGATCATTTTGTCGTATCTGTTTTGAGCCGGTTGGTACATGTCATCACCTCAACAAGTTAATATATCCATTATAGCGTTTTCATTGTTCGAGAGCAAAGCATTTACGGAAAACGGAATTAACAGTCTAATCCTGCAGTCTTCCTCCTTGCCTGTACTCCGGTGAAAACAGGCCTTGACGGAGTACAGGCTGTCATTTTTCATGCGTTCTCCGGCGGAATCGGCTTCGCCGGAGTTGATGACGATGTTGGGAATCGTTCTCCGGCGAAGGGGCCCTCACCGGAGCTGATGCGGTTCGCCAGAGCTAGATGAAAAAACTGGAACCCCCAACCAGCAAGATTGGTTGGGACATACGAAAAAAACGGGGAGCGCCTCAAATGAGACGTTCCCCGTTCCAGCTATGCTTTATTCATGCAGTTCCAGCGGCAAGCCGTCCGGATCCTTGAAAAAAGTGAATTTTTTGTTCGTGTAGTCATCCAGCCGGATCGGCTCGGTTTCCACACCCTTGCGGTTCAATTCCGCGACAGTCGCCTCGACATCTTCCACATAGAAGCAAAGATGGCGGAGTCCGACTGATTCCGGACGGCTCGGTCGCTCAGGCGGATTCGGAAAAGAGAACAGCTCAATTTCGCTCTCCCCCAGTTTGAGATCGAGTTTGTAGGAATCTCTATCCGCTCGGTAGTTTTCGCGGATGATCGGTAATTCCAGCACTTCTGTGTAAAAGGCTTTGGAAGCTTCATAGTCGGAAGCGATGATTGCCACATGATGAATCTTTTCAAATTTCATTTCAACAATTCCTTTCGGTTTTAAGTTTCTTCTATTCTATCATTATGTGTCGTTGCGTTCACGAATACCTTATCAGATTCAGAACGTTTTCTGTTTCTATTCCTGATAGATTTTTGATATAATGAGACTATCAAGATAAAGTTATAATCGATTTGTTACATTAATAGTTTCAGCGTCAGCAAGAAAGGATGGTACGTCACATGATCATTACTACAACATCCCATGTCGAGGACAAAAAAGTCACTTCCTATATTGGCATCGTTTTCGGCGAAGTCATCACAGGCATCAATGCGTTCAAGGATTTCGGAGCCGGTATCCGCAATATCGTCGGCGGACGCTCAAAGAGCTACGAAGATGAATTGGCCATGGCACGCGAAAACGCCTTGGCAGAAATGGAAAGCCGGGCAACCGCTAAAGGAGCGAATGCCATCATCGGTATGAAAATGGATTATGAAGTGCTGGGAGCCGATAATGGCATGCTGATGGTCACCTGCAGCGGCACAGCTGTGAAACTGACAGATGAATCAGACTATTTGGGTTAAGCATCACGACTGAAAACCAAAAGGTATCCGGGAAGCAATTTCCCGGGTACCTTTTTCTGTTCTGTTTATTGTGTTTTTTTGCGCACCGGCTTTTTTTTGCTCGGTGCGAACGGTTTGAAGGAAACGGCATAATTGCCGGCTTCGTCCTTCACCAAAAGCAATGCCGTCGAAAAGTTTTTGCCGTCCTTTTTCTTGAAACCGGAAAGGCGTTTCGTTTCCTTACGGGTCAAAAGTTCTTTGGCTTCCTCGGGGGACAGATAGCGTCGGGCGATGTAGCGGGAAATCCGGAATGAGCAAGCCTCGCCGTAATTCTGGCATTGGAGGTAACTGCCCTTGATGATCGCTTCTTTCCCACAGACCGGGCAAACGCCCACGACCGCATCGTCGCCTGCAGCATCGATGCGATCAGAGATCCCTTCAGACTGCAGCATCTCGTTCTTCGTGCCGAGGATTTCCATGACGAAGTGTTTGATGTTATCCAGGAAATAGGCCTGATCGCCCTCGCCTTTATGGATTTTCGCCAAATATTTTTCCCATTCAGCCGTGAAGGCGACATCGCTCATCTTATTGCCGGCTACGGCCTCACAAAGCAATGTGCCCTTTTCGGTGATCGCCAGTTGGTTCTTCGATGCCGTTATGTAACCCCTGTCCTTCAAATTTTCGATGACACCCGCACGGGTCGCTTCTGTTCCGATACCGTGCGTTTCCTTCAGGATCGCCTTGTCCTCGGCATCATCCACTTCTTTTCCGGCGTTCTTCATGGCTGCGATCAGCGTGCCTTCTGTGTAAGGCTTTGGAGGGGTGGTTTTCTTCTCCTTCGTGGCCAAAACAGCTATTCCGGCTTCCCCTACCGTAACCATAGGCAAAATTTTGTCCTCGGGTTCGCCTTTTTTCCTTGTGTTGCCTTCCAGCTTCTTCCATCCCAGATTCTTGATGATCTTCCCGGATGCGACGAAGTCCAGTCCTCCGATATCGGTAATGATGGTCGGTTCATCGTAAATGAAGTCCTCTTCGAACATCGCCAAAGTCCGGCGCAGGACGAGGTCATAGATTTTCTGCTGGTTCGCATTCAATTTGGCGATTCGGGCTTGGTCCGGCACTTTTTTCGTCGGGATGATGGCATAATGCTCCTGCACTTTGGCATCATCGACGTACTTTTTGCGCGGAGTCAGATTCGGCCTGTCGATGGTGTGGCCCAAGATGCCCAGGTAGCCGGAAAGATTGGCCTTCAGGTAAGCAAATTCATTTTTGGTGATGACGGTCGCATCCGTCCGCGGATAGGAAAGCAGCTTCGCTTCATACAGGGACTGGACGGTTGCCAGCGTGTCTTTCGCGCCCATCTTGAACTTGGCGTTGGCTGCCCGCTGCAGATCGCTGAGCGAATACAGACGCGGCGCAAACTCGCGTTTGTTCTCGTTGGCTTCGAAGCGTTTGATAACGGCAGGCATCTCAGCCGCCAATCCGTGCGCCGAGATGAAGGCTTTCATTTCCTGCTTGGACTCAAATTCATGCTGATACTTCGCTTCGAATGTCCCGTTCTTTACTGTGATCCGGGCCAAACATTCATAGTGCGTCTCTTCCTGGAAGGCAGCGATTTCCTTCATGCGCTTATAGATCATGAAGAGCGTCGGCGTCTGCACGCGGCCTACCGAAAAGGCCCCTTCTTTGATCCCGGCCTTCTGGAGCGCAATCGTGTACAGCCGGCTCAGGTTCATCCCCACCAGCCAATCGGCGATTTCCCGGCTTTGGGCCTCGATGTAGGATGGATACGTGTCCTTCCCGTCCAGCAATTCGGTGAATCCGCGGCGGATTTCATTGGATTCCAGACTGTTGATCCAGAGGCGTTTCATCTCTTTTTTTTCTGCACCAGCGTGGCGGATGATCGAGCGGGCGATATTTTCCCCTTCGCGGTCCGAGTCGGTCGCGATGATGATGCGGTCCGCTTCCTTGAGCTGCTGCTTGATGTTCGCCATCTGCTTGCCTTTTCCATATTGGATCTTGTATTTGTAGTTTTCCGGGAAAATCGGCAAGTGATCCAGGCTCCATTTTTTCCATTTCGGATCATATTCTTCCGGCTGCAATAACCCCACCAGATGACCGGATGCATGCACGATTACCGTTTCGCCATCGAACAGGCTGTCCTGGATCACGTAGTTCCCGGCAACCGTCGCCTTCTTTTGGAAAGAGCTCGCATAGGCGGCCGCCTGCGAGGCTTTTTCGGCTAAAATGACTGTTTTCATTCTGAAATTCCCTCCCTGACAGGATTGCCGTCTGAGACTTTTAAGGCAATCGATACCTTACGATTATAACATACGCGCATTTCCGAAACCCGATCGAAAAAGGACTGCGACAGGCACAAAAAGCGCCGTTGCAGTCCTTTTCAGTAAATTTTTTTTAATCGTCCAGCTTGAGTTTCTTCAGCGCCTCGAACAAGGCGTTGTTTACCGGCTCTTCCTCTTTATTTTGTTTCTTCAGATATTTTTGGACGTCTTGCTTCGCGGCTTTTCCGCCGGAGCCTTTTTTTCGTCGTTCGTTGAAGGCTGATAGCTTTTCGCGGTAACCGCACTTGCAGGTGAAAATCTGGCCGTCGCCTTCGCCGTGCAGTTCCATCTTCTTCATGCACTGCGGACAGCGGGCATTGGTGACGCGCGCCACATTCTTACGGTACCCGCAATCGCGGTCCTGGCACACAAGCATTTTGCCTTTTTTGCCGTTCACTTCCAGCATCGGTTTGCCGCATTCCGGGCAGGTCTTGGTGGAGATGTTCTCGTGCTTGAACTTGCCTTCGCTCGTCTTGATTTCCGAAACGATCTCTTTCGTATAGGCCTTCATTTCGTTGATGAATACGTCCTTCTTCAGCTTGCCCGCGGCGATCTGCTCGAGTTTCCGCTCCCACTCGGCTGTCAGGGCCGGGGATTTCAGCTCTTCCGGAACCAATTCCAGCAATTGCTTGCCTTTGGAAGTGACATGGATTTCCTGTCCGCGTCTTTCGATCAGGAAGGAATTGAACAGTTTCTCGATGATGTCGGCACGCGTAGCGACGGTTCCCAGTCCGCCCGTTTCCTTCAGCGTCTGCGCCAAAGCTTTGTCGGTCGTCTCCATATATTTCGCCGGATTTTCCATCGCCGTCAACAGCGTCGCTTCATTGAAGTAGGCGGGCGGTTTCGTCTGACCGGATGTCTCGCTCACGTAACGGACAGCCAACACATCACCTGTTTCGATTTTCGGCAACAGCTGCTCCTGAAGACCGTCTTCCGACTCCTCATCCTCCGTGCGATTGCTGTAGACTTCTTTCCAACCGGCTGCGGTGACCGTTTTGCCGCGGGCCACGAAGCGTTCGCCCCCGATGTCCGCGCGCAAAGTCAGCTGCTCATATTCGTAAGCCGGGAAAAGCACAGCCAAGAAGCGCTTCACGACCAAGTCATAGATTTTGAGTTCCTGCGCCGACAGTTTCCCGATCAGGACGACCTGCTCCGTCGGGATGATGGCATGATGATCGGACACTTTGCTGTCGTCGACGAACGATTTGTTCGTCTTGATCGGTTTCGCCAACACCTTGTTCACGAGCGGACGGTATTCTTTGATGGCGCAAGCCTTCAGCCGGTCCGGCAGCGTGGCGACGATGTCGTTCGACAGGTAGCGGGAATCCGTGCGCGGATAAGTCAACAATTTGTGCTGCTCGTAGAGTTTCTGCATGATGTTCAGCGTCTCTTTGGCAGAATAGCCAAAAAGTTTGTTGGCGTCGCGTTGCAGTTCGGTCAAGTCATAAAGGCCTGGTGCATAGGCTTTTTTCGGTTTGCGGTCGACCGCCACAACCGTTGCCTGTTGCTTATCCAACTTTTTGACGATGGCTGTGATTTTATCGCGATCGAAGCTCTTTGTGTCGTTCGTTTTCTCGTCCTGCCAAATCAGCTTCAGCTTCGTATCGGTCTGCGCCTCGATGCCGTAATACGTCTTCGGTTGGAATTTTTTGATTTCCTCTTCGCGTCTGGCGATGATGGCGACGACCGGCGTCTGGACGCGGCCGCAGTTCAACTGGGCATTGAATTTCGTCGTCAAGGCGCGGGTCGCATTCAAGCCGATGTACCAATCCGCTTGCGAACGGGCCACTGCCGACTGGTAAAGATTTTCGTACGCCTTGCCAGGCTTCAGGTTCTGGAAACCGTCTTTGATGGCTTTGTCCGTCACCGATGATATCCAGAGCCGTTTGACGGGCTTGTGGACTTTCGCTTTTTCGATGATCCAGCGGGCGACCAGTTCGCCCTCGCGGCCGGCATCCGTCGCGATGATGATGTCGGAAACGTCATTCCTCACCAGTTGCGATTTGACGGCATTGAACTGCTTGCCGGACTGCTTGATGACAGTCAGCTTCAGGTCTTCCGGAAGCATCGGCAGGTCCGCCAGATTCCAATTTTTGTATTTCACATCATAGGCTTCCGGATCGGCCAGTGTCACAAGATGGCCCAATGCCCAAGTGACGATATAGTCTTTTCCTTCCAGGTATCCTTGACCCTTTTTCTCGCACTGCAGCACACGGGCGATATCGCGCGCCACCGATGGTTTTTCAGCTAAAACTAGACTCTTTCCCATAATTTATATTTGCTCCCTTATCTCTCGATTCTCGTGTCCTACTATATCACAGATAGCGGAAAAACAGAAAAAACTATAGCGGACTCCCTTGCAGGGAATTCGCTACAGTCTTCTCAATTTCTAAGCTTTTTTCTGTTGCGCCAGCAACAAGGGCGCCAAAATCGGCTCCAGGATCAGATAGAACCCAGCATTCCCCAGACCGTGCAGAAGATCGAAAGGGATCCCGGCGATGTAATAGGCCCAAAAACTGGTGATGCCCATCAATTTCACGGAAATGACTGAGATGATGAACCCGTAAAGCAGTCCCCCGAAAAAGGCGAACAGCGCGAAAAGGATTCGGCGGTTTTTGTTTTGGCTTGTGCTGTAGAAAGGCTTTATGAACAGGCCTGTTACCACAATCAGAACGCCAAAACTGGCGACTTGCGCGATCGTCCACGGCCCCATTCCCAGCAGGAAGTTGGTCAAAACAATCGACAGGATGGCCACGATGAAGCCGTCCGTCATGCCCAGCGTCAGCGTCAGGATGATCAGCACGGCAGTCACCGGTTGGACATTCGGGATAAACTGGAACATCATCCTCCCGACATAGCACAAAGCCGTCAAGATCGACAGCAGCGCCAGTCGCCTTACCCCGAAGCCCACAGTCTTCTTTACATTTCTGTCAGGTTCCACACGATTACGTCTCCTTCTTGGAGCGCCACATCAGCGGCTCCGACCATCGAAGGCTCGCCGTTTACATCAAACAACCAATATTTGGCTTTCGTTTCGGCTGACTCTTCCACTTGTGCTTGCCCGTCGATGGCTGTGATGAAGCCGCCCTCTTCTTCGATGGCATAGTTTTCTTTCATGACAGCCAACAAGTCAGCGCCCGCTTCGACCTCCAGCGTTTTTTCAGAGTCTGCAACGACTGTGCCGCCATCCGTCAAAGAAATCGTGACGCTGACTGTCTCTGCTGCTTCGGAGCTGACTGCAACAGTCGACTCCTGCAGGACGGAACTTGTTTCCGCTTCTTCCGTCGGGGAGCACCCGAATAATACCAAACTCAACGATAAGGCCAACAACAATTTTTTCATTTTACCACTCCTAATCTATATTCGACAGGGGTTGCATCGCCAACGGCCGGATCATGCAAAAAAAAGCCTATGCGCCATCGCATAGACAAGTAACGGGACCGTTTTACCTCGAAACGGCACGCTTGCAAAAAATAGCAGCTTGGAATGAAGACCTGACTTAGACGTTCCGGGACGTCATCACAGTGGCGGGACCGCGTTGGATTTTCACCAAACTTCCAAATTCCAAGTGTCTTTGAATGGTTTTCCTATCCCTTCCATTTTACCCAAAGCAGAAAAAAATACAAGACCAGTTGCGCTTTTCAGTGCATCCTGGTCCTGTAATTGATGATAAGTGTGTCAAGTCAAGCTCGGGTTCCCGGTTACGCCTGCAAGCTTCCGCCGTTGGTTGCGATGACTAAATCGGTGCAGGCCCAAGCAGGAAGGTGAAACCGTTACCGTTATGGCGCTAAATTCTGCTATGATAAGCATGAGAAGCTGCAGTCATTTTTATTAACTTTATTGTTTGGGCGTTTTGAAACAAAGGAGGACTACCAAGATGGATGAACACAAACATTCGGAATCCACGCACACAGACCATAATTCGGAGGTCCCAGCAAAAGTCGATCGACACGCCGGGCACGACCATTCCGGTCATCATATGCCCCCACCCGAACCGAAACAGACTGCTTCCAATGGTCACGAACAACATGAAAAACACATGGCACACGGTCCGACCGGACATGCCGGCCACCACGAGCAGATGGTGGCCGATTACCGGAAACGCTTCTGGATTGTCTTACTGCTGACCATTCCCGTCACCTTGTTGTCTCCCATGATCATGATGCTCTTCGGTTACCATTTCGACTTTCCGGGAGCGAATTTTGTCGTATTCGGCTTATCAACCGTCATTTTCTTCTACGGCGGCAAACCGTTTTTGAATGGTGCTTGGGAGGAATGGAAGAACCGGTCGCTCGGCATGATGATGCTGATCTCATTGGCGATCGTATCCGCCTATATCTACAGCACCTTCACGGCCTTTTTCATAGAAGGATCGGACTTTTATTTCGAGCTGGCGACCTTGATCCTGATCATGCTGCTCGGCCACTGGATCGAAATGAAATCCCAGATGGGGGCATCCAAGGCTCTGGAAGAACTCATCAAATTGATGCCGAAGGAAGCCCATCGGTTGGATGCGTCCGGCAATGTTGAAGAAGTGTCGATCGAAACCCTTGTTCCGGGTGAGCGCATCCTCGTCAAACCCGGCGAAAAAATCCCTTTGGACGGAAAAATCTATGAAGGCCTCTCAACGGTCGACGAATCGATGCTGACGGGCGAATCTGTACCCGTCGAAAAACAACCGGGTATGCAGGCCATCGGCGGCTCCATCAATGGATCAGGTGTCCTGAAGCTGACCGTGGAAAAGGTCGGGAATGAAACCTACTTGGCCCAAGTGATCAACATGGTCCAGGCGGCCCAGAAACAAAAATCCAAGTCGCAGGGATTGGCCGACAAAGCGGCCGGCTGGCTGTTCTATATCGCCGTCACAGCCGGACTCCTGACTTTCCTTTATTGGATTTTCGCCGCCGACCTGGCCTTCGCTTTGGAGCGGATGGTGACGGTACTCGTCATCGCTTGTCCCCATGCACTCGGGCTGGCTGTCCCTTTGGTGAATGCGGTGTCCACTTCGATTGCAGCCCGAAACGGCTTGCTGATCCGCAACCGGACCCAATTCGAGGAGGCGCGCAAAGTGGATCGGATCGTCTTCGACAAGACCGGGACCCTGACGGAAGGCAACTTCGGAGTGACCGACATTCTTCCAGTTGACGGGGTCTCCGAGAAGGAATTACTGACATTGGCCTATTCTGCCGAAAGCCAATCCGAACACCCGATCGCAAAAGGGATTGTCCGCAAAGGGGAAGCAGAAGGCGTCACCCTTTTGCCGGCAACTGATTATCAAAACCTTACCGGCCAAGGTCTGCAGGTCACTGTGGACGGCATGCAGGTCGCTGTCGTCAGCCCCGGCACCATGGACGAGCGCGGCATCGCATACGACAAGGAGACATTCGCAAGCTTGGCCCAGCAAGGCAAAACCGTTGTCTTCGTCCTGAAGGAAGGCAGCCTACAGGGGATGATCGCCAACGCTGATATCATCCGTTCGTCATCGCACGAAGTCGTGGCTGCCTTGAAAGAACAAGGCATCGAAGCCATCATGCTGACTGGCGACAACAGCCGCGCAGCGCATTACGTGGGCGAGCAGTTAGGCCTGTCTCAAGTATTTGCGGAAGTTCTGCCTGCCGAAAAATCGAAACACATCGCCTCACTGAAAGCCGGAAACAAAAAAGTCGCGATGGTCGGGGATGGCGTCAATGATGCGCCCGCTCTGGCGGAAGCTGATCTTGGCATTGCCATCGGCGCCGGAACGGATGTCGCAATCGAAACAGCCGACGTCATTCTGGTGGACAGCAATCCGAAAGACGTATTGACCATCATCACCCTTTCGAAAGCCACTTACCGCAAGATGGTCGAGAATCTGATTTGGGCTGTCGGTTATAACATAATCGCCATCCCGCTGGCTGCAGGTGTATTGGCCAATCAGGGCTTCCTTATCACCCCGGCCATCGGGGCAGCCGTCATGTCGATCAGCACCATCATCTGCGCGGTCAACGCGCGGCTCTTGAAGATAGACTGAGCTTGAACGTCAAATACTGACCTCAACCGAAAAACTACATCAAATCTGCACACTACAGCTGTAAAATGATTGCTTAAGAAAAAAAGGGGGGTCTAGTCATATTTTGTGGCTAGACCCTCCTTATATTTATCATCCGAAATAATCAGCTCCGGATTGAAAGCATGAAATTTCTACAATGCTTCCGCCCCGGACTCGGCACTGTATGCCTGATTTTTATTGTACACTGACCTGTCCCATCATGCCATTGTCCTCATGCTCCAAAATGTGGCAATGGTACATGAAGACTCCCTTCTCAGAAAAAGTCACCGCCAGCCGGACCGTTTCACCAGGATAAACAGCGACGGTATCCTTCCAGCCTTGCTCGTTCTGTGGCGGCTCCGCTCCATCACGCGAGAGCACCTGGAATTGGACGCCATGGATGTGGAAAGGATGGATCATGCTGCCCATCATATCCTGCGCATTGTGGACTTCCCAGATGACGGTTTCATTCAGGCGCTGTTCGGTATCGATCCGATCCATGTCGAACTGGCTGCCGTTGATGTTGACCATGAAGGACATGCCGCTCAGCGTGAACCGCTGGATAGCCGCACCAGCCGTCGTCAATTCAGTAATCTCATTCAAAGTTTGCGGGAGGGCCGTCTGCGCGTCCGTCTCCTCCGTGACATTCAAGGAAAGGACGGTTACATTCCCGTCCATCAATTTCAAAGTATCCCCTTCAGCGTATCCGCTCAAGTCCACGATGATTTCCGCCCGTTCTCCCGGTGTCAATGTCACAGCTGTCAACACAACGGGCTGTTCAAGAAAGCCGCCGTCGCTGGCGATTTGATGGAACTCCGCGCCATTTTCCAATCCGAATGTGTAATTGCGGGCATTCGAACCATTCACCAAACGCAGGCGGATTTGTTCATTTTTTACCTCAACGTAGGGATTGATGGTCCCGTTGATCAGCAAGGTATCGCCATAGGTACCGTCGGGATTGTAAGTCCCTGCGTAATCGAATTGATTATCCGCATCGAAGGTCCGATCCTGGATAATCAAAGGGAAGTCATTCACCCCATAATCCTTCGGCAAATCAAGCTGATCGGAATTGTCGTCCTCGACAAAAATCAATCCGGCCAGACCGGCATACACTTGTTCAGCAGTCGTCCCCAAGGCATGCGGGTGGAACCACAATGTCGCCGCCTCCTGATTGACGGTGAAATCAATTTGCATCGTCTCGTCCGGTCCGACCGGGTGGTGCGGCCCGCCATCCATGTCGGAAGGGACCTTCAGTCCGTGCCAATGGAAAGAGGTGGCTTCGGACAATTGGTTTTCGGTCTTGATGTGCACCTCTTGGCCTTCATGTACGACCAGAACCGGGCCAAGATAGGAACCGTTGTAGCCGAGCGTCTCGGTCGGTTGCCCTTCCAGAAAGGTAGTTTCTCCCGCTTGCGCTGTGACCGTATAGGTGATTTCACTATCCGATTCGGAATCCGGCACCGCCAGTTCCGGCACCCGCAGTGCAGTCATTGCCTGTCCGCTTTCATCCAGGACGGTATCCCGATCTGCTCCCATCATATGTCCCATCCCGATAAAATCCCCTCTGCTGTTCGAATCCGGATCAATAGTTGTCACAGACGTCCGGCTATCCCCGCTATTGAAAAACGTCGAAAAAAGATTGACTGAAACAAGCAACAACAGTGCGAACGAAGCAATCAAAGCGACAATCAGTGATGTTCTTCTGTTCATTATCATTCGCCCTCCATTTCTGACTCTTTTGTTGCTTTCATTATACCTCCTCCATGTGTAGAACTGATGGATTCAGCAATCGGACAGCCTGGATTCAATAAAAAAATCCCCTTCTGACATGAAACATCAGAAGGAGATGATTAAAATAGTCCGCACTCAGCCGAAGAACGCCAGCAGAACACCGGCCGCCACAGCCGAGCCGATGACCCCTGCCACATTCGGACCCATCGCATGCATCAGCAAGTAATTGGAAGGATTGTACTTGATGCCTTCCTTCTGCACGACCCGTGCAGCCATCGGAACAGCCGACACACCGGCGGCACCGATCAAAGGATTCACTTTTCCGTTCGTCAGTTTGTACATCAATTTGCCCATCAGCAGACCGGCAGCTGTCCCGATGGAGAAAGCAAAAAGGCCAAGAACGATGATTTTTATGGTTGTCATCGATAAGAACAACTCTCCGTTCGCCTTTGCTCCAACTGTTACGCCCAAAAGGATGGTGATGATGTACATCATCGCATTCTGCAAAGTTTCCGTCAGTTTCGGAACCTGTCCGCTCTCGCGGATCAGATTGCCCAACATCAGCATCCCCACAAGAGCAGTAGCCGATGGGACAACCAGACTGACGAAGATCGTAGTGACGATTGGAAACAGAATACGCTCATTTTTGGACACTACGCGCATCTGCTTCATGACGGTCTGCCGCTCTTTCTGGGTAGTCAACAAGCGCATGATCGGCGGCTGGATGATCGGAACCAACGCCATATAGGAATAGGCAGCCAAGGCGATGACCGACAAAAGATGACTGGCTAATTTCGTCGTCAAATAGATAGCCGTCGGACCATCGGCACCACCGATGATGCCGATGGAGGCCGCTTCTTCAGGAGTCATCCCCAATGCCAACGCCCCAAAGAATGCCGCAAAAATACCGAACTGTGCAGCCCCGCCCAATAACAGCGTCTTCGGATTGGCGATGAGCGGTCCAAAATCGGTGGACGCACCCAGGCAAAGAAAAATCAACGGTGGATAGATGCCCAAATCAGTCCCTTGATAGAGGTAATAAAGCAATCCGCCAGGCCCCCCATCGGATGGGTGTGTCATTAATCCCGCAAGCGGCAGATTCACCAAAAGAATACCGAATGCAATCGGTATCAGCAAATACGGTTCATAGCCCTTCTTGATGGCCAGATAAAGGAAAATGCAGGCAATGATGATCATAATGATTTCTTTATACGTAAGGTTAACCAATCCGGATGTCCGGATCAAATCAGTCAAAGCTTGTACCATACGAATCCCTCCCCTTCTAGAGAATCAGCAACGCTTGATCGGATTCGACACTATCATTCGCTTTCACCAAAATACGTCTGATGATGCCATCCTCATCCGCAACGATTTCATTCTCCATCTTCATGGCTTCGAGTACGATAAGATTTTCACCTTTTTTGACCCGTTGCCCCTCTTTGACGAGGATGCGCAATACGGTTCCGGCCATCGGAGCCAACATCGCTTTCCCTTCCGTTTCGGATGCAGTATCTGCAGTGCTTCTGACGCTGTCGGCTTTAGGCTGCTCCGTCATGACTGCATCATCCGGCAATTCCCTCACCTTTACATGATAAACTTGTCCGTCAATTTCAATTTCGTACTTTTTCATAAAAAATCCTCCCTTTACAATCAGCAGATGGAATTTATTTAATACGCGTTACATCAATGATTTCAAACTTCTTGGCCGGATGTGCCTCATAGGCGGCAATCAATGCCGTAATCGCTGCCGCTTTGGCCCGTTGTTCATCCACACCTGGATCCAGCAGACCGGGCTGAAACTCATCCTCATGGTGAACTGGTGCTGAAACCAGCTCGGCAGGCTCACCTACCAGTTTATGGACCAGCTCAACCAAGAACCAAAGACTTGCTAATACGGAAAATACAACGATCATCGCAACGACCGTGACAATCAGACCATCGCCTAAATTGAATGTTTCCATTTCCCTTCACCTCTTCCTCTTAGCTACGATAGCGGGCTTGGATCCGAACCACTTTATCCGTCGTGTCATCAGATGGCGCTTTTGTTTCTGCTGGTTCTTCTGGAATGGTTGGATAGTAGACTTCCTGCAGATAAGCTTTTCCGACCTGCGGGAACAGTGCATAAGTCAACACGTCCTCGTCCGTGCGCGCCAGGTCACCCAACTCCGCCTTCAATCTTGCGAACTCCGGCTCCAGATGATCAGCCGGGCGATCCGTGATGACGGCATCATCCCCGATGATGCTGCGCCTGAACGCGTCATCCACCGGTACTGGTGTCTTTCCGTATTTTCCGTGCAGGTAATCCTTCACTTCATTCGGGACCATCTTGTAGCGTTCCCCCGTCAGGACATTGAAAACGGCCTGCGTTCCGACCATTTGGCTCATTGGGGTGACCAGTGGCGGAAAGCCCAAGTCCGCTCTGACGCGGGGCACTTCCCGCAGCACAGCCTCGTACTTATCACTGGCATTTGCCTGTTTGAGTTGCGAATTCAAGTTCGATAGCATCCCGCCCGGCACTTGATAGATGAGAGCTTTGGGATCGACCGACAGCATTTTCGGATCGAGCACGCCCGAAGCGATGTACTTATCACGGACAGGTTTGAAATAATCCGCGATTTCTTCCAATGTGGCGATGTCCACCCCCGTACTGTACCCCAGTTCCTCCAACACAAGCGCCATCGATTCGGTTGGCGGTTGACTCGTTCCTTCCGCAAAAGGCGAGATGGCACAGTCGATGATGTCCGCACCCGCTTCGATGGCGGCCATATAGGTCATCTGCGAAACGCCGCTGGTGGCATGCGTGTGGATGTTCAACGGTACATCGATCACAGCTTTGATGGCCGGAATCAGCTCTTTGGCCACTTTCGGCGTCAAGATGCCAGCCATGTCCTTGATGCAGATCGAGTCCGCCCCCATTTCGGTCAGTTCTTTGGCCAAATCGGTGTAAAATGGGATCGTATGGACATCGCTGATGGTATAACAGATCGTCAGCTGTGCATGGGCACCGTATTTTTTGACGGCTTCCAGCGATGCTCTCAAGTTCCGCGTGTCATTCAGGGCATCAAAAATCCTGAAAATATCAATGCCGTTCTCGACGGCTTTGCCGACAAAACGATCCACGATATCATCCGCATAGTGGCGGTATCCGATCAAATTCTGGCCCCGAAGCAGCATCTGCAGCTTCGCATGGGGAGCACGCTTACGGATTTGACGGAGCCTTTCCCAAGGATCTTCGTGCAGAAAACGGATAGCCGCATCATAAGTCGCCCCGCCCCAGCACTCGAGCGCGTAATACCCGGCTTTATCCATTTTCTCCACAATCGGGAGCATGTCGTCCGTAGACATGCGTGTCGCCATCAAGCTTTGATGCGCATCACGCAGAACGGTCTCAGTAAAAAGCACTTTCTTTCCTTTTTCCAATCCGATCACATCCATTCTTTTCATTATTGCCAGTTCGGCAAAAATATTTGTGATTTTTTTATCTATATAAGTTGAATTGAATTATTTCACCTCCTATTACCTTCGCAGTATAATAACCTTAAAGAAGCTGACTCGCGAAGGAGCGGAGAAAAATGAATGCAATACACCAAGATGCTGTTTCTACTTTGTTTACGTTGATGAAGAATACGCACGACAAACGAATGTACCAACGCTATCAAGCCGTGTATCTTTTCTTGCAAGATTATTCTGCCGAGAAAATAGCCATAATCATTGGTCGGTCTGAAAAAACCGTCTATAATTATGTGAATTCCTATAATGAGCACGGAATAGAAGGCTTAAAACCTGGAAAAGCACATGGTGCTTCTTATAAATTAACACCGCAACAGCGAGCAGAGTTAGTTCAGGTCATTGTGGAACAACTTCCAACTGACGTAGGTTTTTCGGCAAAATTTAATTGGACGTTGGCAATCATCGTTGCTTACATTGAACGGGAATGGAACGTAACTTATACGCAACGGGGTGTATCCAAACTTCTGCATGCATTAGGACTAAGCTACACACGTCCTACTTACGTGTTGGCGAAGGCAGATCCAATAAAACAGAAAGAATTCAGAGAAAAGACCTTTCCATACTTAAAAAAAACTGCTGAATGAGGAGATTGACTACCTTCTGTTTCAAGACGAAACCATGATTCGTGATTATCAAGCCATTCAATGTACCTGGTTTTTAAGAGGGCAACAAAGAATTATCCCCACTTATGGAAAACATCAGGGTGTCAAACTGATCGGCGTATTGAATTATGAAAACGGTGAAACCTTCTGTGTAGAGGAAGAACAGTATGATGCTGAAGCTTTTCTGCGTTTCCTTCAAAAAATATTGGAGCATTATCCCGACGGGAAAATCACCATGATTTTGGATAATGCGAGGATTCATCATGCGAAGCTCATCCAACCGTTCTTAAGCGAAAACAAGCGACTGACATTAGTCTTTTTGCCACCATATAGTCCAAACCTGAATCTAATCGAAGGCTTGTGGAAATGGTTGAAGTCAGATGTAATAGCTAACGTATTTTATTCGTCAGTCGCAGAAATCCGCAAAAATGTTCAGGTATTCCTTGTAGGTGTCAATCAAATGCTGGATGTAGTGATTGACCGTTTATGCATCAAAATGTAAACCATCAATTCAACTTATATATCTTTGAATTTGAACCCCCTCCTCTTTCATCAGGAAGTTCTGTAGCATCACCCACTTCTGTAAGCGTTTACCATAAAGATATCTTACACTAAATTGACCGATATTTCAATCTGCAGATAAAAAATATTAGAAATAATAAAGGGTCAATCCAGCTTGAGCTAACGAAATAATGGGTTTTTTTGTCCATATTTGTCGAATCCCGACGCTCATCATGAACAACTCACAATGCTTTCCTGATTCTTTTGTGCATAATGACTAAGTTATTTTTATTTTTAGGAAAACGCTGCATTGTTAGCGCTTTATCTCCTTGTTATACTAATGTCATATTTCATTTGTGATTATCTGAACACAACGGAATTGAATCAGTTATCCCAATATACAATACAGACAAGGAGCGGTTGATATGGAAACAAGAGGAAGCATTTCTGAAATGGAAGCGGTTGAGGTGGAACACACAAATCATTCAAAAATCAATGAGCGTTTATTCAAACTGGATGAGGTCGTTCAGTTCGATGCTGAGGCCGGTAAAAAGACGATTTTTTACGAAACTGAAAAAATGGCTCTTGCGGTATGGTGCCTGGAACCTGGTCAGAAAGTTGTCAATCACTCGCACTCTAATGCCGACGACATCTGGATCTGCACGGAAGGGACAGGGACATTTTATCCAGGTTACGGCGAAGCCGTTGAAATCACAAAAGGGGACATCATTTACTCCGAACCTGGTCAACAACACGGAATGGTCAACACCGGCAATGAGCGGTTTGTTTTCATAGGTATTGCAGGACCTATGCCGATGGATTTCATTTCACATGAATAATAATGTTTGATCAGAGGCTGTATCAAAACCAGAACAGAATTTTCTGGCTTTGATACAGCTTTTTGTTTGTATTACCTTTATATTCGGAGATTCCCCGCAAACAAGGTTTTCGCGGGTTATTTCCGGGCATTAATTCAATTTCCAAATAGAAAAGGCTGTATCAGAACCAGGTTAGTAGCCCTGGTTTGATACAGCCTCTTCTTTTATGATTTTAAGCTTTCTTTGTCCTTCCGTTCACCAAGTAGAAGATTGTCGTCCCTACAAGGATGATGATTACGGATAAGTAAAAGGCGTAAACTTTTGAGCCGGTCGCATCTGAAATCGCCCCTGTCAGTGAGGGAACGATAACCGAAGAACTCATCCCAAAGAAATTAAAGAATCCAAGCGTCGTAGCGATGCCCCGTTTTGGTGCATGCTCACCCAGCCACGAAATAATGATCGGCTCAACCGCCAGCTTACCGAAAAATCCGTAGGAAATCAGGCCAACCATCAATAAAACTTGATTCGGTGCTTGTACTGCCAAGAAAAGCATGATGGCTGCGACTATTTCCAAAAAGATGATCAAACTGATTTTTTTATGACTGAATTTATCCGCAATCCGGCTGAAGAACAAAGCACCCGGGATAGCCGCGAAAAACACCATCGATGATGCCAGTCCGATTGTTGCACCCTCAAAGCCTCTTTCGGTCGACAAGAAGTTCGGCAGCCATGTATCCGTAAGGTAATACGCATAACAGGTCGCAAAGTAAAGACAGTAGGCACCCAACATCTGCGGACGCATCAACGCCTTCAATGATGGTTTTTCTTCCGGAATTTCCGTTATCATTTTGGTTTTCGAAACGATTGCTTCACTTTCTTTGTTGCCTTTGATGAATTTCCAGAAGATGAAGACCATCCCGATGATCAGCAAGAACGTGAAGAACAGCATGTATTGCCAAGGTAAACCCAATTGCGCAACGAAATAACTGGAGGAGATCATACCGATTCCGCTGCCGACAGCCGTACCGCTGTTCACGATCGCTGTTGCCAAGCTTTTTCTGGAACTGGGTACGTGCTCCGCAGTCAGAGAATACGCCACACCATAGTAAGTACCGCATCCGACTCCCGCCAATACACTTCCGATGTACACCACAGGTAATGTTTGTGCCAGACCAACAACCAGTGTTCCTAGTCCGAACAGCAGGAAGCCTGGAATCAGGATGGTCTTCTTACCGAACCGATCCACCAATAGACCTGAAGGAATTTGCATCAAAACGTAACCCAGGAAATAAAAGCTGGAAATGGATCCGAGTTGGGAATCCGTTGCTCCCCCGAAATAAGTGCTGATTTCAGGATAAATAGGTGCTAGCGCTGTGCGATAGACCCAGATAGCTATCCAGCCGGCCGTCATAACATAAATGATTTGTTTCCAGTATTCCACTCTTTTTTCTGGTACTGCTTCTAATTCTAGTTCTTTTGTTGCTTCAGTCTCGCTCATATGACTCTCCTCCATCACTCATTATTGTATCTCTTGATTATGGGCACGACTTCCAAAATATTCCCCCGGGTTAACGGTAAGCCCTTCCATTCCATCTCTGATTGTTTCCATTATAAGCATTTAAGGCTGCACTAACCCTATACATTCCACACAATAATGTGTGCTATTTTGTTTAGAGTGACCAAGCAGATGGCGCTTGAGACTATCCTTGAGAACGAAAAAAGGATTCAGGCGCAAACCTGAATCCCTCTTGGCTATTGTATTATTTGACGAAGACGAATTCTCCCGAACGAGTATCCGAAACGCCGTTTTCCAGACTATAGACTGTTTCGCCGCGCAGGATCGTTCTTGCTACTTGCGCTCCGATTTCGCGTCCGATGTATGGGCTGATTTTGTTCTTGTACTCTAAGTCTTCTGCTTTTAATGTATAAGGTGCATTCGGTTTGATAAGAACGATGTCAGCATCTTTGCCGATCGCAATATGGCCTTTTGAGCTCAAATTGAAGCGTTCTGCCGGATTTGCCGCGATGATGTCGGCAAATAATCTTAAGGACATACCGCGTTTCTGAACGCCTTCATCGAACAATACGTCAACATTGTTCTGAACGCCTGCAATCCCGCCCCAAGCTTCAAAGGCATTCTCTTTATCCTTCAGATCAGGCGTACATGGAGAGTGATCGGAAGTGACGAAGGCGATTTCGCCAGCCAATAATTTTTCCCACATACCGTTTTGGTTTTCTTTATCACGGATTGGAGGTGAGCACTTAACGACTGGTCCGATTGTATCCAATTCGGAAGTATCAAAGTACAGATAGTGCGTGCACGTTTCGCAAGTCACGTCAACGCCTTCATTGCGGGCTCTGGTCACTTCTTCAACGCCTTCCGGGCAAGCAACGTGGCAAATGTGGATACGGCAGCCTGTTTCTTTAGCGAACAGGATGGCGCGTCTGATCGGTTCCACTTCCGTGAAGACCGGACGGCTCTCTACGTAAGCTTTCAGCGTTGTTTCGCCGTTCTTGTAGGCGATTTCGCCCAATTTGTCTGTGATTGTTGCATTCTCTGCATGGATCGCCAACACTTTACCGGTTTTAGCGATTTGTCTCATTCCCTCATACAATGTGTAGTCATCCGCATTCATGAAGTCGCCTTCAATCGAACGATCGCCACACGTAGCCATGAAGCACTTGTATGCCGCAACGCCGCCTTCATCCAACTCTTGGATTCCGCCTTCAATATTGAAAGGAACCAATCCGCCGAAAGAAGCTACGTCTGCTGTCAGTTTGTTTTGGCCGGCATCCACTTTGATCTGCAATGTTTTAGCATCGACTGTCGCTGGAACTTGGTTCAGTGGCATTTCCATGAAAGAAGTCACTCCACCTTTTGCACAGGCTTTTGTTCCTGTCAGGTAGCCTTCCCAGTCGTCACGGTAGCTGCCGCCTGGATCTGTGATATGCACATGCGCATCCACCATTCCCGGGCTGACTACAAGGCCTTTTGCATCGATGACTTCAGCCGCGTCACCCAAGTCGCTGCCGATAGCTGCTATTTTACCATCTTTGATGGCTACATCTGTTTCAATTTCACCATTATCCAGGATAACCAAACCATTTTTGATCAGTAAATCGTAACTCATTCTTTTTCCTCCTAATAATAAATGATTTTATGTTAATATTTTTGAAACCAAAAGTTGGGTAAAACTAGTTTTTGCCTTTTTTCAACATCAGATAGATACCGAAGGCCAAAGCTGCCCCGATCAACCAAGACAGATTAGAAATCATCTGCAGTGCAGGAATCACCTGTCCGCTAACGGAAATCAACAAAGCCGCGATTGTTGCGATGTAAGCTTCTATGTTGATGCCCTTATACGGATTTTGCGCATTATCTTTGCTGGAATCCATATACAGCGCGTCTATATCGATTTTCTGTTTCTTGACGAAATAAAAATGCGCTAACATGACACCGGCTACAGGGCCCAAAACGGCACCGATGATGTTCAGGAAGGCGAAGATACTCGCCGAGTTTTCCATCAATTTCCATGGCATGATGACATAACTGATTACGGATGCGATCAGAACGCCCTTCTTGTAATCAACTGATTTAGGGAACAAAGCTGACAATTGATAGGCAGCAGGAATGATGTTACCGGTTGCATTTGTCGATACGGTAGTCATCAGGAATACAACTACAGCCAAAGCCGCAGCAGGGACGCTTTCCCACTTGTTCACGATGTTCAGAACGTTCCATTCCTGTACCCCGAAGTGGATGGATCCACCGATCAAGATGGCAACACTGGATAAGGCGAAAATCAAGTAAGCGACCAACAGGCTGGCTGTTTGTCCGATCGACTGGTCACGTGTTGAAGTGGCGTTCTGCGTAAAGTCGGATACGCTCGCACCCGGAGCTGCCCAAACGGAAATGACGGAATTGATGATGATGAAATAGGCCAGTAAAGGTGCATATCCTTGTACAGCGTCACCAGATGGTGTATAGGCCAAGATATTACCCATGCCTCCGCCCACTCTGATCGCCCAGATGGCCATGCCGCCGAACACGATGTAGATCAACGGATTCAGGATGGCAGTGAATTTGTTCAGCACACCTCCGCCACCAAGACCGATCATTACATTGATTGCCCAGAAAATAGTAAAGGTGATCAAACCCGGAAGATCGATTCCGAAGAAATTGAAATCTCCACCGATACTCAAAAAGCCCGGCCAAAATTTACTGATCAAAATCAGCAAGGCCAACGACCCCGCATAATTCTGAAGTCCGAACCAAGCGATAGCAGCTACCCCGCCACGCAAGAATCCAGGAAGCTTGGCTCCCAGGTCCCCATAGGTCGAACGCAAGTGCATCGCAAACGGTATCCCATATTTTGATCCCGCTCTGCCGTTGAAGACCATAAAGGCACTGACTGCTAAAGAACTGACGATAAGAGCTAACATAACGTTGATCGGCGACAGGCCCAGGAAAAGGAATCCCCCAACAGCTGTGTAGTTCGGAATATTATGAACCGATCCCATCCAAAGCGTGAAATAGTTCTTTGCGTTCATATTCCTTTTTTCCGCCGTTTTTGGAACGACATCTTCATTATAACCGCGTTTCTTTAAATCTTCGACTTGTGCATCACTGACAAAAAAATCAGTTTCCGGCATTTTTACTTCTTCGTTGCTTGCTTGCATGTAATAACCCTCCCAATCTTTGTAATCGCTATCAATCATTGATAAGCTTATTGTACAGATGCTTTAAAACGTTTACATCGGAAGAGATGTACAAAGTGATTTTTATGCTTGTGCACAACAGACAATATTCATTATTGCACTTGCTGGCCAATCTTGATCCCCAAAAAGGAAAGGAACGATCCAGGCGGATTTCTTTTCCTGATCGTTCCTTCCCTTAGGATGGGACCTTATCTATTTTTGGTTGTATTCGTGCAGTGCCGCCAGGACAGCTTCCCCACGGTTGATGTCTGCGCCATGGAACAAGAGTGCCGCTTCGAAAGCAGCCAGGACGTGCAATACGTTCTCTTTGCGGCTGCTGAAACCCATATTGCCGATTCTCCAGACTCTACCTTGCAACGGGCCGAATGAAGAAGCGATTTCGACACCGAAGTCATTCAGCAATGTATTACGTACCGCATCGCCATCGATACCTTCAGGAATCAGGATAGGCGTAACAGTCGGCATTTTCGTTGTGCGGTCGCCGAAAATGGCCAAGCCCATCGCTTCTATACCAGCCTGAATGGCGCGGTCATTTTGGCTATGGCGCGCATAACCGTTCTCGATGCCTTCCAGGATCATCATCCGTAACCCTTCATGTAGGGCATAGATCATGCTTGTTGCCTCGGTATGGTGGTTGATGCGCTCCTTGTTCCAGTAACGTTGCAGTTGGCTTAAGTCCAGGTAATTGCTGCTGATATGGCGTTCATTACGGAAATCTTTGCTCAAGCCAAGCTCCTTCTGATAACGCGCTGTCAACACCTTCTCAACGCGCTCGTTGTAAGTGATCAATGAGAGTCCGGATGGCACGCTCACGCATTTCTGGGTACCCGCGATGGCGACATCAATTCCCCATTCATCCACCTTCACCGGCGCTCCGCCATAAGTGGCGACTGTATCGACGACAAAAAACACATCGTTTTCTTGGCAGAATTTGCCGATTTTTTCCAAAGGCTGCATCTGGCCGTTCGCTGTTTCCCCATGGACGAGTGCGACTATTTTAGGGTTGACCCTTTTGATTTCCGCGATGATCGCATCTTGTTCGAAGACGCTATCCCACTCCTTTTCCAAGTAGGTCACTTGCGCTTTCGCGCGTTCGCAGATTTCTCCCAACAAATAGGCGAATCGTCCGTAAGCAGGAATCAGCACTTTGTCACCAGGTTCAATCAGTCCGATAAGTGCAGCTTCAAGCCCGGAACGCGATGTGCCGTCGATGGCAAAAGCTTGCTCATTTTTTGTCCCGAATGGTATTTTGATCATTTCTTTCACTTCATCCATGATGGCTAAGAAAGCGGGATCGAACTGCCCTAAAATGGGCGTGCTCATGACACGAAGTACATTCGGATGAGCTTCTACGGGCCCGGGGGTCATGATGGTGCGTATGGGTGTGATGATTTCTTTGAACATAACGATTCCTCCAGATTGATTATTGGTCTGATAATTTACTTACATCCTACCACTCTCAGTAAAAATGTCATTGTTCATCTTGAACAAAATTATATGAAATTTGTGGATTATGCCCAGATAAACACTTGATGATGATGGCGGTTTCATTTAAAATAAAGCCACTAGGAGGGTTTTTAATGACTACAATGAAAGAACTGTTGGATTTGCCCCGCTTCTCCGATCTGAAGGTACTCAACGCCGGAGCAGATCTGTCTCATGCTGTGACAAGCATCGAAATATCAGAAACACCAGATGTGGCTTTCTACATACCAAAGGACGTTTTTTTGCTGACGACGGCCATGAGCTACAAAAATGACCAACAAGGGTTGATCCCTTTGATCGATTCTTTGATGCGTGTGAATGCTGCTGGACTGGGCATAAAAGTCGGCCGCTTCCTTCCGGAAATCGATCATGCCATCATCAATTATGCCAATTCAGTGCGTTTCCCTTTGATCCAAATTCCAAGCACGACCCCGCTCGGGACATTATCCCATCAAATGCTGAACTACTTGTGGAACCAAAAGACAGAACAGATGAGCTATGCTTTGGACATCCAAAAGCGTTTCTCGAACCTGCTGATGAACGATGCGAGTATTGCGCGCTTCATTTCCGATTTCGGCAAAATGATCAAAACACCAGTTATCCTGCTGAATCCTTTCCGGCAAGTGATTGCCCATTCCAAGCATTTCACTCAATCCAGCAAACCTGCCGAGTATTATGTGGGGCAAGTGCATGAAAAAAAACCGTATCTTTCTGCAGACACAACGGACTCTTTTCTGATAACCGATATGGACAACCAAGAGATGCAGGTTTCCATCTATCCGATCCGTGCGAACAACTATTTCCCTTACTATTTGGTCATTTTGAGACCAGAACAGATCCCTTATCCTGTATCGGAATTCGCGGTTGATCAGGCCTCGATGGTTTTATCGTTCGTCATCTACAAAAATCTTAAAGTGGAGGAGTCCAAGCAGGACATCCGCAGTGATCACTTCAAACAATTGATAGAAAACCAGCAGACTCCAACACTTAAGCAAAAGAATTGGCTCGACTTGGGCCGAAGCTTCGGCATCGTCAATTCCCATCATTACCAAGTGATTTACATTAATTGCCGGAACGAAAAGAACTCGATCTTCAAAGATAAGTTGAGCCGGGAGAAAATCCAATTGGTCAACCAATGGCTGACTGATTCGTTGGCTTTCCACTTCCGTGACGCCTTGCTGTTCCCGCTGAAAAACACAAACCACTTGCTTCTTTTGCTGCAGTCCAAAAATGAGGCGATCGATGATATCCTACGGACAACCGCAGAAGAACTTGAGAGGGTCCTTCCGATTTCCTTGGCGTTCTCCTATGGCCATCCTTATGAAAAAATCGATATGATCGCCAACTCCTACATCGAAGCCAAGATAGCATTCGATGAAGGGTTCGCTAAAGATCCACAGCCGCGCATCAGCTATTATCGCCCACAAGGCATGCTGAGCCTGTTCGAAAGGATGCAGGCTGATGAGATCAAATATTTCTGCCAATCGGTGCTACATGAACTGGCTTATCCTGAAGAAGACGCCATGATCGAATTGCGCCGGACGCTGAAGACCTACCTTGACTACCAATGCGAAATCACGCGCACATCAAAAGCGATGTTCATCCACCGCAACACAGTGAAATACCGAATCAACCATTGCGAAGAGATACTCGGAACACCGATCGATGACCCAAACTTCAGCCTCAACCTCAGACTAGCCCTGGAACTCTCCCAAGACGACGAATAGAGTGTGAGAAAAGTCGTTTAGCTCCCCGTACGTTGGAGCACCCCACGAAGTGAACCTCTTTTGTTCACTACGTGGAGTGTGAAACGTTAGTGGGAGCTGACTTTTCGAACACGTTTGAATAGAGCGTGATGAATCCCGCTCTAGAAATCGAGCACTAAGAGGACTAACACAAAGAGGACGCTTTTTGTCCTTGTGTGTTAGTCAGCTTAGGCACAGATTTCTGGGATTCAGAACGCGTTTGCGTAGAGCGTGATGATTCGCGTTTAGACACCCGTACGTTGGAGTGACCGGCTGCCGTTCACCTCTTTTGTGGACGACAGCCGGGTGCGAAACGGTAGTGGTGTCTGCGAATCAGAACGCGTTTGCGTAGAGCGTGATGATACATAGGTAAAATCAGCTGTTTTATACAACAGATAACCTTCCGAACAGCTTTCGGAAGGTTATTTTGTATGGATCATCACCTAACAAAAACAGGAGATTGACTCGGAATGAGTCAACCTCCTGTTGTTTTGTATTTAGCCATTGACGATGCGCGTACCCGCAAAACCGGATAAAGCTTCAGCTGCCTGATCCAATGAACAGATGATGGCTTTTTTCCCTTGCATAGCAAAGTCGATGGCCGCCTCCATTTTTGGCCCCATGCTGCCGTCTGCGAACTGGCCTTCATCCATATATTGTTTCGCTTTCAGAACAGAAATTTCTTCAAGTTTTTCTTGGTTCGGTTTCCCGTAATTGATGTAGACATTGCTGACGTCTGTCAGCATCATGAATACATCGGCATCCAGTTGTTCAGCCAACTTCTTGCCGGTGCGATCTTTGTCGATAACGGCTTCTATCCCGGATATTTGGCCGATTTTATTGCGGACTACGGGAATGCCCCCGCCGCCGCCTGCGATGACGATCGTATTCTGTTTCAATAATTTCAGGATGGACTCCACGCCATGGATTTTCTGTGGTTGAGGGGAAGGGACAACCCTGCGGTAGCCTCTTCCGGCATCTTCCATCATGACCCAACCTTTTTCCTCCGACAACAACTCGGCCTCATCCTCAGAATAGAAGACTCCGATCGGTTTTGTAGGGTTATCGAACGCTGGATCATCGGGAGATACCTCCGTTTGCGTCAATAAAGTCAAGACGCCGCTCGTCAATTCTTCCTCATGCAGAGCATTCTTCAAAGACTGTTCCATCATATATCCGATGAATCCTTGCGATTCCGCGCTGCAGACATCCAATGGCATCTGTGGCACAAAAGCCTTCGCTTCTTCGTTTTGGCGCAGGATATTTCCGACTTGCGGACCATTTCCGTGCGTCACAACGATTTCATAATCCAATTTTTCTATTTTTGCGATCAGTTCCGCACTCATCTTGATATTGTGCATCTGATTATCGAACGTCGCTTCTTGGTTCGGACGCAGGATTGCGTTCCCGCCTAAAGCGATGACAACTCTTTTCGCCATTGATTGTATCCTCCTTCAAATCTGTTCCATACTAACAGGGCACCCGTAAGACCTGTCAACATGTCCATTCCCGATGTATGGCCGATAGCCATTATCTGTTTGATGCATTCTTCTATGTCTTTCTCTTCACTTTCCTGCCGCAAAACGTGCAGCAACCGATGAATAGGTTCGTTGTAAAGACCATCCAGGGCGCACGCCAGATAGTGCGCACTTACTGCTGTAGTCGGCTTAGGAGTTTGTGCTAAACGCCTCCTGATCAGGCCTTCCGTATCCGCCGGGAGCATACCCAAAAGCTGATCGGCTGCCAAAACACCCACCAGAAGATCGTCACCTGATGGCGTCAACCCTTTACCTCTGCCGATGAAATAGCTTATCGCCTCGCTTCTTTTGCCCACGTCACCTGAATAGAGTCGCAGGATATGGTTGCCTTCCGGAGTGTTTGCTAAAAATGAATCACGCGTCAAGTCTGCCATCTGAAAATCAAAACCGTTGCATTTTTCGATTTTTGCCAGTGATGAAACGTACTGTCGCAAACTGCCCTGATGCAAACCTCGTTCCGTCGTATAGCGGGACTGATACTGAGGTATTCCATCAGCAACGATGGTGCAGCCTTCGAAAATCAGCTTGCCGTCAGAGATGGAGACGGTTTGACCAGGTTGAACCGTTCCGACCAGTTTCCCTAACATGTCATCAGGAAGATACAACGCTTTCGGCAGCTGCGGTGAGTCTGTACCTGCTATCAACATCAGATTTTCCTGATCGGCGCTCTGAATGTTCAAACTTTTATTGAAAAGGCTATGGACGCGCCAAGTGCTTTTATTGCGCAGCGTGTCCGTCAAGCGTTCGTCATGGTAAGCTGCCTTTATGAACACTGAGGCCATCCCCCTTTGTTATTCCTGAAACCCAAGTTTTTTCGCATACGCCAAGACGGCTTTTTCGAAACATTCGATCGGTGGATGCACCGTTCCCGCTCCGATTTGGCCCAAACCAGCCTTTTTGTTGGCGATACCGGTATTGATGACCGGTGTGATGCCCGTTTCAACAACCTTGCGGGCATCGATGCCAAGGCAGATGCCCTGGAAATCCCATGTCGGTACGGAGAAATTCGGATTCTGATCGATACAGATTTCGCGCATTTCATTGCTCGTCTGTAACGCATCCTGGAAGCCTCCGCTGCCGACAAAGCGCGTAACTGCAGGAGCTGCGATCATCGCCATGCCCCCGACACCGAATGTCTCGGTGATGGCACTGTCCCCCATATCCGGAGCGGCATCGTCTTCACTGAAGCCTGAGAAATAAAGTCCTTGCGGAGTGTTGACCGGTCCTGTGAACCATTCATCCCCCATTCCGGCGATACGGATACCGAATTCATAGCCATTGCGGCACATAGCGGTAACGATTGTACCTTCTTGGATTTTTCTTGCGCCATCCAGGACAGCTTTGGCTGCTGCCATCATGATGTTCAGGAAGAATTGGTCCGTATCAGCCAAGAATTGCATGACCTGTTCTTTTTCTTTTTGATCCATATCCAACGCGACGATGATCGGCGCCATTTCCTTCAAAAATGCTAAGGAAGCAGCAATATTTCTTTGGTGGAATTCATCTCCCATCGCGATCGCTTTGGCGACCAGTACGTTCACGTTCAGTCCGCCTGGCTTTGTTTGCAGCGCTTTGCTCAGAGTTGGTCCCAAGACATCACGCATCCAGCGCAAACGGGTGACTACTTCGTCAGAATACGCTCCAAAACGCAGCACTGCGCCGATTCCTTCGTTCATCGTACAGAAAGCACGGTTCCCGTCCGTTCTGTTCTCCACAATCAGGACCGCCATATTTGCCGAAGTGATACCGCCCATCGGACCGACCGCATCGACATGATGACAAGGAATCAAGGTAACCTCTCCGGATTCCAATAGTTCTCTGGCATCCGCTTCGTTATCCGCCCAGCCCTCGAAAAGCGCTGCCCCTACGCAGGCACCTTGGATCGGGTCGACCATCTGCTCATATTTGATGGGTGGACCTGCATGCAGCAGGACCTTCCCTTCATTAAATTCTTTAATCACTGTTTTGGCTGGTACAACATCCACTAAGAAAGGGGATCCAGCGACAATTTTAGCAGCTACTGCTTGATTAGCTTCATCAATCGTTTGATAATGCATCCTTGTTTCTCCTCCCTTATATACTATCTGTTTGTTGAGTTTGATAATTATTCAAGTAATACAAAGCTTTCTGCAAGGTGACATTGCCCCCTGCAACCGGACGCCAGTCGAATTGCGTCGCTTTGCCACCGTTTTCGCGGATCGTATCGGAAAAACTACGCAAACCGATGTTCAAAAATTCTTTTGCATGCAGAAGCTCCAACATGGCTTGTGAAGGCGCTAATTCTTCCGCAAATGCAGGTGCATCGATCTCTTTCAGCACTTTATTGTTGTCCTGTATGCGGATGTCCAGCATCGCCAAAGCCGTGCGGACCGCTTGGTTGTTGCTCATTCGGATGATGACTCCGGCGTCTTCCAAGATTTTTTGTTGGGCTTGGCCGTCCTGTGGGTCAGCATCAGTCCCTACGATTGTCGCCACGAATGCCAACTCTCTGCCTTCAGCTACCGCTTTCGCCTTCGCTTCCTTGATGGCCGGCACCAATTCACTGGCCATATCCATGTGTGAGCCGTAGCCCAAAACAATGTCCAACAAAATGATGGCTGTTTTCGGATCATCCGCGGCTTGTCTGATCATTTCGATGCGTTTTTCCGGATCGATCATCGGATGCGGTTTGCCTTGCGTATAGATGTCATCCCCCAGATCCAAGACCTCATAGCCCTCGCTCTTCAGGATGTAGCCTTCCTTCTTCTCGGCGTCCCCGGTCAAACTAAGGCCATCTTTGATCAGCATGGCCGCTTCATTGGCTAATGTGCCGCCTGAATAATAGCCTTTAATGTATTTTTGCTCTTTGGAGAAGCTGATGGCAGGAACATCGATTGCATCAGAATCGGAACCGATCGTTTCTTTGTTCACTAATTTCACAGCCAGCTCAGCCGCTTCCTCCAACGTATAGGCATGGTAAAGATCTGGTTCGTGATAGGTTGGTTTTTCGCCCAGGAAGATGGTTACAGCTGGTTTGGAAATCTTTCTCAATAAAGCCAGAACCCTGTCCCTGACGCTTGCTGCCGGTGGTTTGGAGATGACGACGATCACTTCCGTGTTCGGGTCCTGCTCCAAAGTGACGATACCGTCCATCAACGTGATGCCGCCGATGTCCTCTTTCAGGTCGCGTCCGCCGGTGCCGATTGCATTCGTTACGCCGCCTCCCAATTTATGGATAAGCGTGGAAACTTCTTGGATCCCTGTTCCGGAAGCTCCAACGATGCCGATTTTTCCGGGTCTGATGACATTGGTGAACGCCAAGGGAACGCCGTTGATGATTCCTGTTCCGCAATCCGGCCCCATCAGCAGCAGACCTTTTTCGTGCGCCTTCATTTTCAGACGTTTCTCATCTTCGACAGAAACATTATCACTGAAGCAGAAGACATGTTTACCCGCATCCAACGCGCGTTCGATTTCAAGTGCCGCATGCGTGCCTGGAATCGAGAAGAGTGCGACTTGTGCATCCTTCGCCATTTCCAAAGCCTTGTCCCATGTCCGTGCAGTTTCCTCTACTGAAGCGCCGCTGTTCCCTTTGGCTTGTTCCTCCAGGAAAAGATCGATTTCTTCCATGACGTTAGCGATGACCGCTTCATCCGCCACTTCCAGGACGACAGCCATATCATTCGATGATGCTTTCTCCAGTTCCGGCGTGTACAGCCCTCCCGTTTTGAAGATGTCTTTGTTGGCAGGCGTACCCATCATGATGGAAACTTTTGTGACTCCTGCAACCGTGTTGATTTTATTCGTCAACAGCATCAAGACGATGGAATCCTGGTAGCTGTTTGATTTGATGATTGTGTGTAACATTGATTGCCTCTCTCCCCCGGTTTCCCGTTTCTTTTTAATTGCTTCTATCTATTATTTTTATTATGCAAAAGCGCCCTTGCCGCCGTATTGATCAAAATGAATCAGATCGCTTTTCAGATAAGCATAAATGCTCTCTTCGACGGGGATGCCTTCCTGCTGGTGCTTTTCATAGTTCAATTGGTTGATTTCGCCTGGATAATAGACTTGACTGAAACCCGCTGCCGGCTTGACTTCATGCAATTCCGCCACCGTCGTCTCGATTTTTTCTTTGAAACTGTCTATATCCGTGAATTTTTTTGGATCGATGATGATATATAATTGCCCTAGGTTGCGTCCTTCAGAAATTTCGTCATACATAGAGGACACATGCTTCCCGAAAGGCAGCCCTAACAGTACGCCTGATAAAATATCGATCATCATCATCAGCCCGTAGCCTTTTGGTCCCGAAATCGGCAACAGCCCATGCACATCATGCGGATTTGTTGTCGGTTTCCCTTCTTTATCAACTGCCCAAGTATCCGGTATGGCTTTATTTTTTGCACGGGCATCGAGGATTTTCCCCCAAGCCTGCACAGTCGTTGCCATATCGAAGACGATCGGTGGCCCATTTTTCCTTGGTGCCGAAAAGGCAATCGGATTTGTTCCATAATAGATCTCCGAGCCTCCGAAAGGTACAACCATCGGATCGGATTGGCACATGGCGATCGCAATCAGGTCTTGCTCTGCTGCTTGTTTGACATAATAGGAAAGTGCACCGCTGTGGCTCATCTTGGAAATGCCCACAACCGCTACACCAGCTTCCTTAGCCATTGCAACAGCTTCCTTCAAACCCATGTTCGCGACATACTGGCCGATTCCGTTGTCGCCGTGAAAGATTCCCGTGCTTTCCCCTGTCCTCTCGAAAGATACCTCGGGATCAAGTGTCAGACCACCCTTGGCAATCCTTTCGGCATAGTAATCGACGCGTACGGCACCATGGGAATGGATTCCGGAAGAATCCGCGAACACCAAATGGTTGGCGACCTCCTGAGCTTGCTCAGGATACAGTCCTGCTACTTCTAATTTTTTCTTGATCAGTCGATGAAGTTCATCAGGCATTACAGTGATCAATTTCGCCTCAACTTCTATTCCTGTCCCTTCCATTTATATGCTCCTTGTCATTAAATTTTAGGATCGCGATTACAGTCCTTCGAATAAAGGTAGCGTAATGGCTCTCCTCTGCCGACTGCGTATGCGGCTTGTGGCACATACGCACCCATGAAGATATAATCGCCTTTCTCGACAGGCATCCAATTGTTATCCAAATTGTACATGCCTTGACCCGATAGGATGTAGGCTCCGTGTTCCTGCACATGTGTTTCGATATAGCCATGGCTTGCGCCCGGTTCGAAAGAAAGGATGTGGAAATTCATGTCAAAACCGATATCTGCAGGCAACAGATCCCATAACAAGACATCTTTCATCCCTTCATATTCGCTAGGAACCACATCGTTGCTGTTGCCCACGACTTTATGCGCTTCATGTCCTTCGAGTGGTTCGTAACGCTTTTTGTACAAGAAAATTTCTGTATCAGCTTCCTGATTGTTTTCCAAATGCATCAACACGCCAGCCGGCAAGTAAACATATCCCCCGGTCTCCAGCTCATGGCTCTCGGTTCCATCACTTACCTTCAGTTTCCCTTCCATAACATACACGAACGTCTCGACGCCTTCCGCTCCGAAGCCCTGCACATTTTTGCCGCCCGCCTTCATGGAAATGATGTAATCCACAAAGCTGGCTCCCAATTTTTGCGAAGCCAAAATGGTGACCTCGCAATTTTCAAAGCCGGGAACGACGTTTTTCACCAATCCATCATGCGGAAGCAAAGCATAGTTGTGTCTCTTGATTACGGCTCTCGATTCCAATAGTCCGTCTCTGTAGCCTGTATTATTGTTTTTGTACCCCATTCTCTCTCCATCCTATCTCTCTGGTATCTTTCTATTGATATGCTAATTCATATAGTGCGCTTGCCGTCATCTTGACGCCTTCGACCAAATCTTCCATTTTCGTCGCTTCAGCCGGATTATGGCTGATGCCAGCGATACTTGGAACAAAAATCATGGCAGTCGGATAATGCGGTGCGATTATTTGGGCATCGTGTCCGGCTCCACTGTGCATCACACGGTATTTCATGTTTGCTTTTTTAGCGGCCTCTTCGAGAATCGATACGATGGTTGCATCCATCGGAACCGGTGCTTCATCCATCCAAAGATCGATGGTTGCTTCGATATCCATTTCAGCAGCGATTTCGTTGATGCGTTGTTCCAGTTTTTGGGTGAAATCGATCAGCACATTGCCGTCCGTATGGCGGCAATCGATTGTGAACAGAACTTCCCCCGGCACCACATTCACCGTATTCGGTTTCGGTTCCACTTTTCCGAAAGTCAATACCAATGGATCGCCCACGGATTTTGCCTTTTCGATCGCCTCGGTGCAGATCCGGCTGAAAGCATAAACTGCATCACGGCGGTAACCCATCGGCGTTGTACCTGCGTGGTTGGCTTGCCCTTTCAGAACAACAGTATACCGGCGCTGGCCAGCGATGCTGTTGACTACGCCGATTTGGAGCCCTTCGTTTTCAAGGACATTTCCTTGCTCGATATGCAGCTCGACGAAAGCTTTGATATCATCTCTTTTTTGTTGCCCATCCTTTTTGAAATCGAATCCGGCTTGATGCATCGCATCCACAAATTTGATACCCTCAAAGTCGCTGATTTCGAGGACATCCTCTTTCTTCGCCGTATTCACAAAGTTTTTACTTCCCCAGAACACAGTCGGGAAACGGCTGCCCTCTTCTTCAGCCATCGAGATGACTTCCAGTGAGCGCAAAGGTTGTCCGTAAGTCTCTTTTAAATAAGCTACAGCGAGATAGGCAGATATTACCCCGAATTGGCCATCCAGATTTCCACCGTTGACGACAGTGTCGATATGTGACCCCGACATGATGGTTTCATCCGGATATTTTGAACCTTCAAGTCTACCGAATAGATTGCCGACTTCATCGAAATGTGTCTCCATTCCGATTTCTTCCATTTTGGCTTTGACGGTATTTTGAGCTTCCAACCAAGAATCCGAGTAAAGCAAGCGTGTCATTCCGCCTGTTGGGTCGCTACCGATACCTGATAATAAATCAATATTCTCTTGAATTGTCTTAAACCAGTCCATTTTTCCGTTTCCTCCTCCGAAATATCATACTCATATTGTAAGCGCTTCTTGACAGCTTATCATTAACAGAATACACAAAATAGGATATATTTTTGTGCCATATGTACACATCGAGTTATTTTAAATGAAGAAGATTATGCTAAAGTGAAAAAGAATTCAGCGAAAGGAATGATGAAAAGAATGAATGCTTTAACCGAGACTTATTTTGTATATGAAGGGTTGCCGCTGCAGGCGACGTTTTATCCAGCTGCGACAGAAATCCCCAAACCGTTGACAATTCTTTACTTGCATGGGGGCGGGTTGGTATTCGGCGACCGCAATGACCTTCCTGATATGTACAAAAAGATGCTGGCTGATGCCGGATATGCGCTGTTGATGCTCGATTATCCGCTGGCACCGGAAGTACAACTGCCCGAAATCATAAGGTGTCTGCAGCAGTCCTTAGTTTGGTTCAAAGAAGAAGGCAAAAATTTGTTTCATTTGGATTCTACAGATTATGTGCTTTTCGGCCGTTCAGCCGGTGCCTACCTGTCTTTTCAGTTGGCATCCCGCTCCAATGAATCCCATCTGAAAGGATTGGCCAGTTTTTATGGTTACTATTCACTGGATGATCCCTCTTTCCATCAGCCAAGCACTTACTACAACAAGTTTCCTAAAGTGCCTGCGGGATATTTGAAACAGCTGATCCAAAAGCAGCCCCTTGCTGTAGGAGCAGTAAACGAAAGGTTTCCGTTATACCTCCATGCCCGTCAGACCGGAAAATGGGTTCCGCAATTCCTTGAGGACAAGTCAAAAATAGCCGCCTTCAGTCTGACCGCTGCCGAGCTGCAATCGTTGCCGCCTGTTTTTCTTACTGCCAGCACAGCAGACCAGGACGTGCCTTACCAATTTACCCAACAAGCTGCTCAGCTGATACCCCGAAATGTGCTCCAACCTGTTCTGGGAATGCCGCACGACTTTGATGCCGATTTGACAAAGCCTGCCGGTAAGCGCACTTATCAACAATTTGTCCACTGGCTTGATGGTCTCTGTGATAAATAAAAAGCTGAAGAAGGCCCTGGAAAAATTTCCAGGGCCTTCTTCAGCTTTTTATTGCAGCCTCCATTAAGCAGGAGCTTTATCGATAAGTAAAATAATCAAATCATTCACGTTTGTACCGGTAGGGCCCGTAACAATCAGATCCCCACTGCTTTCGAGGGCTGTGTTGGAATCATTGTTCGCCAACAAAGCTTCCACATCCGCGTAGCTTTTGCGCATGCGCGCTAAGCTGGCGCCGTCGACCAGCCCACCTGCAGCATCCGTAGGTCCATCCGTTCCGTCAGATCCGACCGATGCCACTACCACTTCCGGCAATCCGGAAATCTGAAAGGCAGCCGCCAGTGCTAATTCCTGGTTTCGGCCCCCTAGCCCATCTCCTTTGATCGTAACGACGGGCTCCCCTCCGGCAATGATGGCACACGGAAATTGGGCATCTTCTTGCCCGGAGACTATTTTTCTGGCGAGTTGCCCAAGACGTTCCCCAACTGCGGAA
Source organism: uncultured Trichococcus sp. (assembly GCF_963667775.1). Lineage (NCBI taxonomy): Bacteria > Bacillati > Bacillota > Bacilli > Lactobacillales > Carnobacteriaceae > Trichococcus > uncultured Trichococcus sp. The sequence goes on from NZ_OY764015.1 coordinate 1,998,533, forward strand.
GCTTCCTCTTCAATAGCCGTCGACATCAGACAAGTATGGTATCCGCGCGATTGGGCATGCGTTACCGCCTCACGGCATAAAATATCCACACTCCCGATCAAGGTGTTGTTTACGTTATCCAACGATTTTGGGGTTTCCCTCAGCAAGGCTTCCCGCGCCTTTTCCGACAATTTCAAATCATATTTCTCAACAATCTTCTGTGCCTCTGCACTCGTCGAAAAATCAGGGTAAGCCGGACCGGATGCGATCGTGTCCAATCGGTCACCCAAAACATCGGACAGGATAATGGCATGAATGTGACGAGGAGAACACAGCTGAGCAAATTGGCCGCCCTTCACTTCCGATAGATGCTTACGGATCGTATTGATTTCGACGATGTTCGCTCCGCTGCTCAAAAGCTGCTTGTTGATGTCCTCCAACTCAGCCAAAGTGATATTATTTCGCGTTTTTTCAAACAGCGCAGACCCTCCGCCGGAAATCAAAAATATGATGGTGTCTTCTTCCGGAATAGCGGATACGTACTGCAAAATTTCAGCGGTCGCTTCGATGGAAGCCTGATCCGGAATCGGATGTCCGGCCTCAAAAATGGTCACTCGTTCGATTTCACCTAGGGAATGGTCATATTTTGTCAAGACCATTCCGCCTTTGAATTGCTCGCCCAGACAATCCACCGCCGCTTTCGTCATACGCCAAGCCGCTTTTCCGATTGCGATGATATGGATATTGCCATCCATAGCCATCTTATTTAAGGCATTTGTGACGGCTTTATCCGGTAATACCGCCTGAATCGATTGATTTATGATATACGTTGCATCATCTCTTAGTTTCATGACGTCTGTTCTCCTTTTCAATCCTTGCACATTCGCTTCATCAAGAAACGCTATTCACTGGATTTCCTTCCAAAAATGCCGTAACATTGTCAATCGCGATATCCAATAACCGCTGTCTGGCTTCGATCGGAGCCCAGGCGATATGTGGTGTGATCAGGCAATTTTTCGCTGTGAACAATGGGTTTGCTTCCGTCACTGGTTCGGTCGAAACGACATCCACTGCTGCTCCATGCAACTTGCCGGCATTCAGAGCCGCCGCCAAGTCTTCCTCGACGATCAACGGCCCACGAGACGTGTTGATCAAAATGGCACTGGATTTCATTTTATCCAAAGCTGTCGCATTGATGATTCCCTCGGTTTCCGGGAATAACGGACAATGCAAGGACACGACATCCGATTGAGCCAATAACTCGTCCAGCCCCACGATTGTCGTGTGCTCGTTCTCTAAGCTCTTATCAGCATAGTGATCGTATGCCAGCACGTCCATGCCGAATGCGATGGCGATCTTAGCCACAGCCTGCCCGATCCGGCCGAAGCCGATGATGCCCATTTTTTTGCCAGCCAATTCGATCAGCGGATAATCCCAGAAGCAGAAATCCCCTGATTCCTGCCAACGGCCCTGCTTGACTGCTTTGTCGTGCTCGCCTACATGGTGGCACACTTCCAACAACAAAGCGAAAGTGAATTGAGCCACCGACGCGGTCCCGTAGGTCGGAATGTTCGTCACGGTGATGCCGTGCTCTTTGGCTGCGGCCGTGTCCACCACGTTATAACCTGTCGCCAAAACACCGACATAGCGGATGTTCGGGCAAGCCGCGAAAATTTCAGCCGTCAAAGGGGTTTTATTTGTGAATACGATCGAAGCATCCCCAATCCGCGAGATGATTTCATCTTTAGGCGTGCGATTATAGATGGCGCATTCCCCTAATTTTTCCAGACGTTCCCAGGAGAGATCCCCCGGGTTCAACGTATATCCATCCAATACAACTATCTTCATTTCGTTTCCTCCTTGTGTCATAACAGGCTCCACGCACGATTCAATGTCCGTTTGGCATTTGCGATGACGATATCCGGATCTTCATCTTGCCACGGCTTCACTTCGAAGGATAGCACTGGCGGGTTAACGCTGTCAAAAAATCCTTCTGTTTGCAGAACTCTCAAGAAGTCCAATAATTCCGGAACGTCATTTACGCTGTTCGGGAACCCGAAGCGTGGGTGCGTATCTCCGAATGCTTCCGCGCCTTCTTTCACGACGCCATTGCCCATGTGCAGATGGGTGATATAAGGCTTCGTGACTTGGATGGCGTATTTTGATGTCTCATGTGTTTGCGGAATATGCGACAGATCCATCATCAATCCGAAATTCTCCACCAGACTGCGCATCTCAGCTGCAAAAGTTGCAGCATAAGGTGCTGGACCAATCAAGGATTTCTTATCCAGATCGTAATCAAAGACTTCCAGCGTGATCGTCATATCCTTTTTGGCTGCATATTCGCAGATTGTCTTTGTCGTCTTGACAAGTTGACTGAAAGCTTCTGCCTTTGTAGCCTCTTCATATTTCCCGGAAAGGAAAGCGATCCCTTTTGCGCCGAGATATTCGGCTTCATCGATCGAATCGATCAGGATGGCTTCCGCCTTCAACCGTTCCGTTTCATCAATGGCATTTGGGTTCAATCCAGCTGTCAACAAGCGCGGCTGAGCACCATAACAGACTTTCATGTGGCTGGAATCCAGCATTTTTTTGATTGCTGCACGGTCTTCATCTTTCTCTATATGCGAAACTTCGATGGCATCAAAGTAATCATCCACCACTATTTTTTTCACAGTCTCTACAATATTCCCTTGATCCTTCCAGTTCATCGCCTGCGGATAAGCCATAAAATGGATCAGTCCGATCTGCAGATATTTATTCATTGGTTCTATCATGGTTTTCCCCTTCCTTTGCTGTCTTTGTGAGTTACTTATTTATCGATAAAGACGGCAGCATTCCCGGTTGCGGAGTCTCGCAAACAAGAGTGCCGCCTTCTTTCTTGCATTTGACTACACGAATTCTCTTACGGCTGTGATGCTTGCTCCCATTGAGCAATCAGTCGCTTCTTCACATACAATATCGATGACGTAAGGTTTGTTCGAAGCATAAGCACGTTCCAAGGCTGGTTTGATGTCCTCCGGATTGAAGACGCGTTCCGCTTCGCAGCCGAAGCCTTCCGCTACTTTCACGTAATCCATCACGCCTTGATTCTCTGCCATATGTACAGCGTATTCGAAATCATAGCCATAATTTTGATTTTGGCGGATCAGTCCCAAATAAGCATTGTTGACGATGACTACAACCAATGGAATGTCATTGACTGCCGCAACAGCGATCTCTTCAACCATGAAAGTGAATCCGAAATCACCCAAAACCGAAACAGTCTTGATTCCCGGTGCCCCAACAGAGGCTCCGATTGCGCCTGGAATGTCGAATCCTAGAGTGCCCGCACCGCCTGATGGCAAGTATTTTCTTGGACGATTGATGTCCTGCAATTGGCCGGACCAGATTTGCGTCAATCCACAACCGGTCGTGTACATTACTTCATCACCGAATACTTCATTCATCTCTTGGAATACACGATGCGGTTTGATCGGTCTGCTGTCATAGTCGGTTTTCCGTCTCAGATCGATGCTCAATTGCGGCAGTTCTGAAACAAGACCTTTTGCTCCAAATGCTTCCATTTGTTTCGCTTCAGCCAGCAATGCTTCGATTGCCATTTTAGCATCGGCTACGATACCGATTTCAGCCGGGATGATTTTACCGATTTGGCTCGGTTCGATATCGATATGGATGAATTTACGTCCTTCCGAATACACTTTGATGTCACCGGTATGGCGATCCGTGAAGCGGCAACCGATTCCCAGAACGACATCCGCTTCGCTCAGAACTTTGTTTCCAAGAGGTCCGCCGACTTGAATACCGGCATGGCCCGCATTCAAAGGATGATTGACGGGGATGCCGCCTTTTGCCATATAAGTTGTGATGACCGGTAGTTGCAGCATTTCAGCTAGCTCAACGCATTCGCTTGTTGCTTCGGAAAGGATGACGCCTCCACCCATGATCATGACAGGCGCTTTCGCTTCTGAAATCAACTGCAGAGCTTCTTTGATTTTGTCTGTTTCCGGAGCTGGTCTTTCGATTTCATAAGGGATGTAGCTATCGATGTCAAAATCGATTTCAGCCATTTGCACATCCAACGGTAAATCAATCAGAATCGGACCTGGTTTGCCCTCGCGTGCAATCCGGAAGCCTTCGCGGAAAATTTCGACGGTATCGTTAGGATCCATTACGCACCAAGCACCTTTTGCGATCGGTTTAGCGATCGACACGATGTCCACTGATTGAAAAGCATCCTTGTTCAACTGCGATCTTACGGATTGTCCCGTCAATGCCAAAAACGGAATGGAATCGATGTTCGCAGTATAGATACCTGTGATGAAATTGGTCGCGCCAGGACCGGCTGTACAAGTAGCCATTGCCATTTTTCCGCTGGAACGGTAATAGCCATCAGCTGCGTGCGTGCAAGCTTCTTCGTGTCTCATGACCATGTGTTTGATCGAATCGGATTTCTCCAAATATTTGTATACTGGGTTGATGCCTGCGCCTGGGATTCCGAAAACGTCTTCAATTCCTTCTTTTTCCAAAATTTGTACAATCGCTTCTGCTACTAACATATCTTTCCCTCCATGCAATTTCACTCTGTGAAATCGGTTTTTGTTTTTGTGTAACCACAGTTTAGCAGAGGTATTTTCCGCTGTCAACAACTTTTGAAATCTATTTTCTCTCAGTGAAATTAAAATTGAGAAATTCGTCTGTATATGGTAAACTGCAATCAAGAGAAATCCTTTCACGAGGGGGAAAATAAAGTGATTGAAAAAAAAGTAAAAAAAAATCAATCAGTCGAAAAAGTATTGCAGATCATCGAATTACTGGTGTCCCAAGGCGGTGAAATGCGACTGCAGGACATCGCTGATCAAGTGAATTCGCCAAGCAGCACCGTATTGCGTTATTTAAGCACGTTGAGTTCCTTCGGATATGTTTACCAAAACGCCGACTCATCCAAATATGCACTTACCTTAAAATTGGCCCAATTGGGCAGTCTGGTGAGCGAACAATCTGATATCCGTAACTTGGTCCATGACGATTTAGTCGCGTTATCGAAGGAATTTCAGGAATCCTCATGCTTAGCTATAGAAGAAGATCATGAAGTGGTCTATATCGATGTCATCAACGGTCCGGACAACATGCTGAAGACAATGCAACGGATCGGAAAACGCGCTCCCTTGCATGCGACCAGCGTAGGAAAGAATATTCTGCAGAACTATACGGAGAAAGAAATCGAAGATATCCTGAAAGAAAAAGGCATGCCGGCATTGACAGCCAAAACACTCACAACTCCCGAAGCGCTTTTCAAAGAGTTGGAAACTGTCCAGGAAACAGGTGTGGCGATGGACAACGAAGAATGCGAAATCGGAGCCAAATGCCTTTCGGTACCGCTTATCGATTACACCGGAAAAGTAGTAGCAGCCATCAGCATCAGCGGCCCCGTCTTCCGCATGACCGACGAAAAAGTGGAAAAAATCAAAGCCTACATGCTGCGCATGTCGAAAGAAATCTCAAAAAAACTCGCCTATACAGAATAAAGAGCGTGATGATTCGCGTTTAGACACCCGAACGTTGGAGTAATCGACTGTCGTTCACCTCTTTTGTGGACGACAGCCGATTGCGAAACGGTAGTGGTGTCTGCGAATCAGAACGCGTTTGATCAGAGCGTGATGATTCGCGTTTAGGGGGTGAGCACTAAGAGAGCCAATTTTTCGCTTTTCCTCACAAAAAGAAACCCACGAGCTTCTCCTTTTGAAAAGGAAAACCCCGTGGGTTTCTTTTTGCTTCAACATTTCATTTTACGTACAATTCCTGCAACTGTTCACAAATTTTTTCATAGGGCGTATCAGCTTGCAGCAAAGCCGCTGTCAGATAAGACCCCTCCACAAAGGCCGCATCGCAAATGACCAGTTTTTTTTCGGTCATTTCCCTTACCAATTCAAGATTCATCTTGGCGCTGCCCAAATCATAAAAGGCCAATATATTAGACTCTGTCATTCCATTGATGGCCGCCGTGACTTTATCAAAACTCGTGCCGATGCCGCCGTCTTCCAATCCGCCGATTGCTTTCACCGTGACGTCCTCCGCTACTTGCTTCAGCAAACGGGCCACTCCTTCAGCGAGTTCCGCAACATGCGAAACCAACAAAATGCCGTACTGTTCACTCATCGTACACCCCCGCTTCCAGCATAGCCTCAAAGAAATAACCGCATGAGGCAGCTCCCGGATCGATATGACCATTCAGCTGTTCCGACACATAGGCTGCGCGTCCCTTTTTCGCCTGAAAATCCTTCGTGCTTCTGACATGCTCTTTGATGCTGTCCAATGACAGGCGCTTATTACGGATATCTTCCATGGCCGGAATCCAAACATCCACCAATGTCTTGTCCCCCAGTTCCGCCTGCCCAACTTTCCGGATCCCTTCGAGACCACTTGTCAGAATGTCCAGTAGATCGTTACCCTCTTGCAGGGACTGTGCCATTTGCAGGAAGGCTTGTCCATACAGAAGTCCGGCTGCCCCACCCGTTTTCTGGATGAAAGACATCCCCGCTAGCTTGAATAAATCAGGTAAGAGTACAGAAGACCCACCCACCAAATTGACTTTTAAATCGTTGGCGCCCCGAAGCATATTGACCCCGTGATCGCCGTCACCGATGGATTCGTCCAACGAATTAAGATACTTTTCGTTTTGTTCCAGCTTATCGATGAACAAGCTTAACCATGTTCTGACCGTTTCGACAGTCAACATTTCCATCACCGCCTTGGATTCCTGGATCACATGTTTTTCATGCTACCTCTGCTTCCATTGTAAACGTTTTATCGAAAAACGACAATCCGGAGACTACTCCCATGAGTCTCCGGATTGTCTGATTCACTATTTTTTCGTGAGCAGTTGTGCCGCTTCTTCATCCAGTATCACGGTCACATGCTTGTGTGTCTGCAGAACACTCGCGGGAAGGTCTTCTGTGATTGGTCCTTCCAATGCTGCTTTGACGGCAGATGCTTTTTCTTTCCCGAAAGCCATCAGGATGATTTTTCTTGACGATAGGATCGATTGGATTCCCATCGAATAGGCAAAACGCGGGACATCCTTTTCATCCTCAAAGAATCGTTTGTTCGAATCGATTGTGGATTGCCACAGCGCCACTTTCTGGGTCCGGGAATCAAAAGACGTGCCCGGCTCGTTGAAACCGATATGCCCGTTCGTACCGATGCCAAGAACCTGCACATCGATCGGATTCGCGGCAATGATTTCTTCGAATTGCGCGCATTCTTCCGTTTCATCCGCCAATCCGTCCAGCAGATAATTTTTCTTGAATGGTTTTGCATCAAATAAGTGTTCATGCATAAAATGATGGTAGCTGTGCGGACTTTCTTCGGACAATCCCACATATTCGTCAAGATTGATCGATGTCATCCCCGAAAAATCAAGATCGCTTTCACGCATGATCCGGTATAACCGCTCCGGCGTGCTGCCGGTTGCCAAACCGAGTACCTTCGCTCCGTTTTCCATTTCCTCCCGGATTTTTTCGAATGCACAACGACTTGCCTCTTCTGGATTTGCTTTGATGATTATTTCCATGATATGTAACCCCTACTTTCCGTTTTTATTGAAAACTGTTTTCCCAAAACTGATTGTCCGCTCCACTGTGAATGACTGCGAGAGCAGCACCATATCGGCATCTTTTCCAGGAGCGATGCCCCCTTTTTTCACCAGACCGAATTCGCGGGCCTGATTGACCGAACTCATTTTTACCGCATCGGAAATGCTGCAGCCGGTAAAGCTGATGATATTCTTGAATGCCTCCTGGAACTCCAGCACACTTCCTGCCAGATTCCCGCTTTCCAGACGGGCTTCACCGTCCTTGACGATGACCTTCTGCCCGCCCAACTCGCTGATGCCGTCTCCCATTCCTTTGGCGCGCATGGCGTCGGTAATCAGTTCGATACGGTCGGCCCCCTTCTGTTTAAAGGCGATCTTCACCATTTCCGGATCGATATGCAGACCGTCGACAATCATTTCCGCATAGATGTCGTCCTCCAGGAACGCATGACCGGTAACGCCAGGTTCCCGGTGGTGAAGTCCCCTTTGCGCATTGAAGAGGTGCGTGATATGTGTTGCTTCAGATTGTTGCAATTGCTTGCGAAGAGCATTTGAATGCCCCACCGAAAGCACGATCCGGTTGTCCAGACAATAGTTTTCGAATGCCGTCGCATCAGTCGTCTCCGGCGCATAGGTTACCAAACGGATCAATCCCCCGCTCAATTCCTGCCACCTGCGCATCAAAACTGCGTCCGGCAGTTTTATGTGTTCTTCCGGTTGTGCTCCCTTGAATACTGCAGAAATGAAGGGGCCTTCGAGGTGGATGCCTTGAATGACAGGATTTCCTTCTGCAGCCTTGCGGATGCCGATCAATGCCTTTTCGATATTTTCGGTCGATTGCGTCATCGTCGTCGGAAAATAGCTGGTGATCCCTTCCCGGTGCATCGCTGCAATCATCCGGTTGATTCCATCGGCATCACCGTCCATATTGTCCATGCCATAACCGCCGTGGCTGTGGACATCAATGAAGCCCGGCATCAGTCTGCTTCCGGCTGCATCGATCACTTCCTCATCCGGTTCGGGAATGTACTCCGACATGTTCCCAACCGCGTTGATTTCTTTTCCGAACCGGACAAACCCATCGGCGATGACGGTTTCTCCGGTATACACTTCTGCATGGATAATCACTTTTTTCATTTGTCTTTCCCCTCTTTGATTATGACCTGAATTTTTTAATGATCACACAGGAACTGCCTGCCGCTTGCTACTCCGTTTTTTTTGAATACCCCTGCACATTTGCTCTCGTCAGATCCATGTTGTATTGGAAATCCTCGTCCTGCAGCAGGAATGTCGAAATCACATCGATCAGATACACCATCCCGAACTGCGTGTTGACGAATACTGTGTTGTTGACGAATCGCGAGTGGTAACCGAAGCAAGTGACATCCGCCAGCTTCGTAAGCGAACTATTTTTGAAGCTGGTCAGCGCAACAATCTTCGCTTTTTTCTTTTTCGCGATTTCCAATGAAGCGATCAACTCCGGCGTTTCCCCTGAATTGGAAATGGCGATAACCAATTCGTCCTCTTTGATTATCGAGCTGTTGATGATCATCAAATGGGAATCGGTGACCCCCGTGACATTCAGGCCCATCCGAATCAAGCGTTGCGCCAATTCGGCGGCCGTAAATCCGGAACTGCCGATGCCATAGATGACGGTTTTTTTTGCGTTTTTGATCCAATCAACAACCGTTTCGATCGCTTGGTCCTCAATCATCTGAATGGTTTCATCGATGACTTGCGTATAATAACCATAAATATCATCATAGACGGTCGGCATTTCTTTCGACGGCGGCTTGCTTGTCGCTGATCGCAAAGCGATTTTCATATCCACAAATCCATCGATATTGATATGTTTGCAGAAACGGGTGATGCTGGATGTCGAAGTATCGACCTTCGCCGCCAAATCCTTGATGTTCATATTTTTGATGGAAGCTTTGTTCCGGAGAATGTAATCCGCTATTTTTTTCTCATTTGCAGAAAAAGCGGAATACTGGTTTTGAATTTCCTCGATGATTGTCATTGCTTGTTGCCCCCTGCTGTGCGCAATCGCCAATAGCGCGGTACGCATCCCTTGACTTCGCCTTTTCTCTACGCTGATAGAATAACACATGAAAATAATTTTTTCAATATTTATTTTATGAAAATAATTTTCTTCCTTGGCTATATTGGAGACAGTTTTAGGCAGCAGAAAGCCGCCCTCTTCCGAGAGCGGCTCGCTTTGCATATAGCTTGCTTTATATTTTGTTCCTGTCCAATACGCTTCTTTTTTCCATTTCCAGGATGATGAAATAAGCCAAACCCGCTCCGATGGCGGAACTGATTGCAAAGCTCGGCAGGAAAAGCATCAATGCGGCTTCTTTCCCCATTACGAACTGTGCCACAACAGTACTCACCAATGAGCCCAGGATTCCGGTGCCAATCCATTCACCCAGTGCCGCGTAACCGATCTTTTGCGTCCTGGCATAGAAAAGGCCTGCGCAAACGGCTCCGATCATGCTGCCGGGAAAGGCAAATAGGGTCCCCGTCCCCAGCAGGTTGCGCAGCACGGAAACTCCGAAAGCCTGCAGGACGGCATATCCTGGACCCAGCCAGACCGCGGTCAATACGTTCAGCAGATGCTGCACCGGTGCCGCTTTGGCAATGCCGATCGGGATGACGAAGATGCTGTTGCTGACCACCCCCATGGCGATGATCAAGGCAGTAGTGACTAATTTCTTTGTGTTCATACTATTTTCCCCTTTTCAGTTTGATTTATTATTTTTACATCTTGCTCTTTCCTAACTGTTTCCCCTCCTCCCTGAATTGAACGAAAATAAAAAGACACCTCCCCTGAGATGTCTTGGATATACGTACGGACTCCAGACCGAGCTCAGTTCCCTCCGCCAGTACGAACTGGATCAGGTTTGAAGGGTTCCGGCAATGCCGGTCTCAGCGCAGTTGCGCACCCCTACTGAAATAAAAAAACGTTATATGATCTGATGCGAAAATCAGAAAATATAACGTTTTGATGTCTATTTATGCGAGTAGTCAAACGCCACATTCCCTCCGCTAGTATGAACTAGATCAGGTAAAAAGGGTTCCGGCAATGTCGGTCTCAGCGCCATAGCGCACCCCCAGTGTTTCTCATTCAATTCTAACCAATAATCTCTGGAAACGCAACCCTATTCTTAAGTTCGTACTCCTACAGCACTCACATGATCACTTCTTTGAAGAATCAGTCGAATATTCGCTGCAAAGCATTCTCGAGAAAGTACAGGATGACATTGACTAACAGACACAACAAAATTGACAACATCGTGCCCCACAATAGTTTAACGATGCTGAATGTGCGCAAGCCATCGAAAAGGATGGTCCCCAACCCGCCCGCATTGATCGTTGCGGCGATGGTCGCGATGCCGATCGTCGAGGTCGCGGCGATCCGTATCCCCGCGATGATGGATGACATTGCCAACGGAAGTTGGATTTTCCGGAACATCTGATTCCTTGTCATGCCCATACCGACAGCGGCCTCAATGATTGTCGGATCGATCTCCTTGATTCCTGCAGAAAAACTGCGCAGCAGGACATATTGGCAATAAATCACCAAAACGATGATGGCCGTGTTCCTTCCCAGTCCAGTCAACGGAATCAAAATAGCAAACAAAGCTAGACTTGGGATTGAATAAAGTAACGATGTCAGATAGATCAAGCCGTTCATCACACGTTCCTGATGCATGCAGGCCAAGATGATGCCACCGGCGATTAGGATGGCGATCATCAGCGCCGTCCCGACTAATCCGATGTGCTGCATCGTGGCGGCCAACAGTCTTTCATGGTAAGTATTCCAGTATGCAATCATTTCAGCTCACTCCAAAATGCTTCTTGTTCCTTTACGGTGGCAATCAAATTGGCAACAAAACCAGTTTTCGGATTCCGCATGATTTCAAGCGGCGTATCAAATTGGCAAATCTTGCCTTTGTCCATTATCAGCACCCTTCCCCCCAGTTTGAACGCCTCATTGATGTCGTGTGTGACCAACACAAAGGTTTTGTCGCCCAATTCTTTGTGGATCTTTTGCAGTTCGTTCTGCAGTTGCAGGCGCGTGATCGCATCAACCGCTCCAAACGGTTCATCCAACAGCATCACTTTCGGATTGGCGGCAAGCGCCCTCGCTACGCCGATACGCTGTTGCTGTCCGCCGGATAATTGTTTCGGCTTTCTGTAGGCAAACACTTCCGGATCCAGTTGAACAAGTTCCAGCAATTCTTTGATGCGGGCTTGGATTTCCTGTTTGTCCCACTTCAGCAGTTCCGGAACTGTCGCGATGTTTTGGGCAACGGTCATATGCGGAAACAGCCCGATCTGCTGAACGACATAGCCGATTTTCCGCCTGAGATCCACTTCGTTCATTCCGCTGATGTCTTCCCCAAAGAAGTCTATCTTTCCTGCATCTTCACGGATCAGACGGTTGATCATTTTTAAAATGGTCGTTTTGCCGGAGCCGGAAGAGCCCAGGACAGTGATGAACTCGCCCTCCTTAATTTCGAAGGAGATATCATCGACTGCCTTCGTGCCCCCTTCTCCGTAGAGCTTCGTTACATTTTTGAATTCTATCGCGGTTTGCAGCATGCGTCCTCTACGCCTCCTTAATTTATCGAATCGAAGTACTCTTTCGCTACCGCCTCATATTCTTGTCCCTCGACGTCCACCTTGGCGTTCAAAACGGTCACCGTCTCTGTATCCAAAGCGCTGCTGATGATGTTCAGAATTTCTGAAACATCCGGATTTTCTTCCAACACTTCATTCCGGATTACTGGAGCCAAATTATACGGCGGCCAAAATTTCTTGTCATCAACCAAAACAGTGAATTCTGCTTTATTGGTCAGTTGCCCTTCAGTTGTGTAAGCCGGAGCGACATCCGCTTCATTATTTTTCAAGACTTCATATTTTAAGCTGTTGTCGTAGACCGTCGAGCTCTTCCAGTTGAATTCGCCGTATGCTTTTGTCAAACCCGGAATGCCGTCTTCCCTCAAATCGAATTCACCTTGAGAAGCAAAACGCAGTTCAGTTGCATACTCCTGCAGATCGGAAATGGTCTCAATGCCGTATTTTTCGGCCACACTCGTTTTGATGACCAGCCCAGCGCTGTCATTGGCTTGCGCATAATCCAACCAAGTCAGATCGAACTGCTCGTCGTATTCCGCTTTGATTGTATCGTAAACTTTCTGAGGATCGGTTTCCATCTCCATTTCCAGTATTACCAACAGACCTGTCCCTGTATACTCCGGATAAAGATCGATTTCATCATTGGTGATCGATGTGTGCACAACTGAACTGGCGATACTCGGGATTCGTTCAACTTCATAACCCGCATTTTCCAAAGCCAACGCATAAATTTCCGAAACGACCAAGTTTTCGGTGAAATCCTTGGAACCTACGCGGATCACAGTATCCGCCGCGCTGCCATCGCCTCCACCAGTCAGGCTTGAACAGCCTGAGAAGATAAGTGTTAAAGCCAACATTGCAATCGTACTGAGGATATTTTTTCTTTTCATTTAATTTCCGCTCCTTTTAATGATGTAATCAAGAAAGATGCTGGTCGTGAAGGCAATCGTCGCTACCGATCCCCCTCCAATAAGAAGCAGATCCATCCTGTTCAAACCCAATCCCGTAAAAATCAAGGTCCCCAAACCACCAGCACCGATGTATGTAGCCAGCGTTGCACTCGAGATGATTTCCACCAACGCCAGCTTCACACCTGTCATCACAAAAGGAAAAGCCAACGGAATCTTAACCCTTCTCATAAGCTCCCGATCAGTCATCCCCAACCCCTTGCCCGTTTCGATCATCACAGCGGGGACTTCCAGAAAACCAACCGTTGTATTGACTAATATCGGCGGAATACCTAGCAACACCAAAGCAACCAATGCCGGATTCCTTCCGACCCCGATGAAGGAAATGAGTAAAAAGAGCACCGCCAAACTAGGAATGATCCGCAAGGCTTGGGAACTGAAAGTGATCATCTGGCTAAGTTTGGGATACCTGTGACTGACGTATCCCAAAGGAATGCCGATCAGGCAAGCAATGGCGATTGCCTGGATGCTCAATCCAAGGTGCTGGTATACGTAAATCAAATATTGACTAAAATTCTCTTGAAAGTATTGCACTATTTCATCAATCAGCATTTTGGACCTCCTTTTATCTTAAACAACAACAGCTCTTTCTCTTCTCGCATTCGCCTCCTTCAATAGATTCACAGCGATGTTCACCGCTGAATAAGTTCTGTGTACGAATAATCTATCCATGAAGGACATTCGTGCTTTCAAGACTTGCTTAATGCCTCACTGATGATTCTCCCATTCAACACTTATCGATGGATTTACATACTTTTATTGTAGCCATGATGGTGCACTCGCTTTTTGTAAGTTGCAGCCATCATTTACTCACCTCAATTGATTGAAAAAAAAACTCCCTTTTGAAGCATTATAACGCTTCAAAAGAGAGGATGAAAATGATACCACTTTTCTTCTTCCTAAATACACTCTGATTTCAAATTTTTCCTTTCAATTTTACATATACCTATGTAAGAAAAGCTGAACGGGTTCGTTCAGCCCTGAAAGAAATTTAGGAAATCTGTCCGACTGAGCATCGAAGAGCGCAATAGGACAGATTTATCTAATTTCCGAAGGGCTAACCCGTGAAGCTGGACATCATTTTAGATGCATGAAACATTTTACAAACTTGTGAAACACCTACGGTGATGCACTTTTCACTCTGGAAAATTTTATAAATTCCTATGTGTTAAGAAAAGCTGAACGGGTTCGTTCAGCCCTGAGTAAGGAAACACTGTTACCTAATCGGTCAAGTACTCTGATGTCACAGTGCGACATCAGTCAAAAAAAACAGGCTCCCAACGATACTGTCATCGTCAGGAGCCTGTTTTGTGTGATACCGGCGGCCGGGGTCGAACCGGCACGCCCTCGCGGGCACTGGATTTTGAGTCCAGCGCGTCTGCCAATTCCGCCACGCCGGCATGATTATGAAGAATGCAATGTTCCATCTTAGTTATGGAAAGGCGGTAACCGGATTTGAACCGGTGATAGAGGTTTTGCAGACCTGTGCCTTACCACTTGGCTATACCGCCGAGATGTTGCTATTTGAAAAAACTGGGCTAGCTGGATTCGAACCAACGAATGACAGAGTCAAAGTCTGTTGCCTTACCGCTTGGCGATAGCCCAATAAGAGGGCGACTGATGGGAATTGAACCCACGAATGCCGGATCCACAAACCGGTGCGTTAACCACTTCGCCACAATCGCCATCATAAGAATGGAGGGAGGCAGATTCGAACTGCCGAACCCGAAGGAGCGGATTTACAGTCCGCCGCGTTTAGCCACTTCGCTATCCCTCCATCATATAAAAAATGGTCCGAGACGGATTCGAACCGCCGACACCTTGAGCTTCAATCAAGTGCTCTACCAACTGAGCTATCAGACCAAAATATTAAGAAAAGCAGAACGGGTGAACCCGTGAAGCTAGACATCTTGTAAGAAGTATAGCACACTTTCCAGAAAGTAAAACGGCTCCGACGGGATTTGAACCCGCGATCTCCTGCGTGACAGGCAGGCATGTTGACCCCTACACCACGGAACCAATGGAGGTTGACGGGATCGAACCGCCGACATCCTGCTTGTAAGGCAGACGCTCTCCCAGCTGAGCTAAACCTCCAGGGATTTAAAATCGAAGAGCCGAGGCTCCGGTGTATCCTGTCTGCACAACAGCCAGGACAATGATCCGTACGGGAATCGAACCCGTGTTACCGCCGTGAAAGGGCGGTGTCTTAACCGCTTGACCAACGGACCATGTTTTTTATTCTTTTGATAAAGCTACGGAGAAGGAGGGATTTGAACCCTCGCGCCGCGTTAACGACCTACACCCTTAGCAGGGGCGCCTCTTCAGCCACTTGAGTACTTCCCCATAACAAGAAATTTTCTGTTAGTATTGTTGCTTTATCAATGGGCCTAAATGGACTCGAACCATCGACCTCACGCTTATCAGGCGTGCGCTCTAACCAGCTGAGCTATAGGCCCTTCTTAAAAAAAGCGGGTGAGGAGAATCGAACTCCCGACATCAGCTTGGAAGGCTGGGGTTTTACCACTAAACTACACCCGCATGGCGGCTCCGACGGGATTTGAACCCGCGATCTCCTGCGTGACAGGCAGGCATGTTGACCCCTACACCACGGAACCATGCGTTAAAACTTTTATAAGGTTACACTGTGGGCTTGCGACCAAGTGTATCATGCCTGTAAGCTACTGAAGCAGCCACACTCATGACAATTGCGGGGACAGGACTTGAACCTGTGACCTCCGGGTTATGAGCCCGGCGAGCTGCCAACTGCTCCACCCCGCGATAATAATACTAGTAATGATACAATGGCCTGAGGCCACTAAAGGAGGATAAGGGATTCGAACCCTTGCGCGCTTTTACACACCTGACGGTTTTCAAGACCGTTCCCTTCAGCCGGACTTGGGTAATCCTCCATAAGCTGATATTTTTTTCATGGACCTTGCAGGACTCGAACCTGCGACCGGACGGTTATGAGCCGTCTGCTCTAACCAACTGAGCTAAAGGTCCGAAGCAAGGCATTATAGCGGCGAAGGGGGTCGAACCCATGACCTCCCGGGTATGAACCGGACGCTCTAGCCATCTGAGCTACACCGCCAAAAATGAAAAAATGGAGCCTAGCGGGATCGAACCGCTGACCTCCTGCGTGCAAGGCAGGCGCTCTCCCAGCTGAGCTAAGGCCCCGTGAAAATTGTTGAATCGGGAAGACAGGATTCGAACCTGCGACCCCTTGGTCCCAAACCAAGTGCTCTACCAAGCTGAGCTACTTCCCGGTGACAATCATGTAAAAAATGCACCCAACAGGAGTCGAACCTGTAACCGCTTGATTCGTAGTCAAGTACTCTATCCAATTGAGCTATGGGTGCAAAAGATAGTGCAAAGCACCATCAAAAATTTGAAGCGGAAGACGGGGTTCGAACCCGCGACCCCCACCTTGGCAAGGTGATGTTCTACCACTGAACTACTTCCGCGAATGGTGCCGGCTAAAGGATTCGAACCCTCGACCCTCTGATTACAAATCAGATGCTCTACCAACTGAGCTAAGCCGGCGTATTCAATTAATGCGGGTGAAGGGACTCGAACCCCCACACCTTGCGGCGCTAGACCCTGATTCTAGTGCGTCTGCCAATTCCGCCACACCCGCAAATGAGTTATGCAGGGCTCGAACCTGCGACCCTCTGATTAAAAGTCAGATGCTCTACCAACTGAGCTAATAACTCGTCCTAAGAAAAAACTCCGCAAGTAGGACTCGAACCTACGACATCATGATTAACAGTCATGCGCTACTACCAACTGAGCTATTGCGGAATAATTCTGTATACAAAAAAAAGCGCGGCAACGTCCTACTCTCACAAAGGGAAACCCTTCACTACAATCGGCGCTAAGAAGCTTAACTTCTGTGTTCGAGATGGGAACAGGTGTGACCTTCTTGCCATCGTCACCGCACATTTTTCAAGAGAACGTTGTTCTCTCAAAACTGAATCTACAAAAGTAAAGGGAAGCCGAAAACACCGCTTGAGTTTTCTTCTTTTTAAAAATTGGTTAAGTCCTCGACCGATTAGTATTGGTCCGCTCCATACATCGCTGTACTTCCACTCCCAACCTATCTACCTGATCATCTCTCAGGGGTCTTACTCACTTAAAGTGATGGGAAATCTCATCTTGAGGGGGGCTTCACGCTTAGATGCTTTCAGCGTTTATCCCGTCCACACATAGCTACCCAGCGATGCTCTTGGCAGAACAACTGGTACACCAGCGGTGTGTCCATCCCGGTCCTCTCGTACTAAGGACAGCTCCTCTCAAATTTCCAACGCCCGCGACGGATAGGGACCGAACTGTCTCACGACGTTCTGAACCCAGCTCGCGTACCGCTTTAATGGGCGAACAGCCCAACCCTTGGGACCGACTACAGCCCCAGGATGCGATGAGCCGACATCGAGGTGCCAAACCTCCCCGTCGATGTGAACTCTTGGGGGAGATAAGCCTGTTATCCCCAGGGTAGCTTTTATCCGTTGAGCGATGGCCCTTCCATGCGGAACCACCGGATCACTAAGCCCGACTTTCGTCCCTGCTCGACTTGTAGGTCTCGCAGTCAAGCTCCCTTCTGCCTTTACACTCTACGAATGATTTCCAACCATTCTGAGGGAACCTTTGGGCGCCTCCGTTACATTTTTGGAGGCGACCGCCCCAGTCAAACTGCCCGTCTGACACTGTCTCCCTGCTCGCTAAGAGCAGCGGGTTAGAGTGGTCATATCACAAGGGTAGTATCCCACCGTTGCCTCCTCCGAGACTGGCGTCCCGGTATCTTCGGCTCCTACCTATCCTGTACATGTGATACAAACACGCAATATCAAACTGCAGTAAAGCTCCATGGGGTCTTTCCGTCCTGTCGCGGGTAACCAGCATCTTCACTGGTACTATAATTTCACCGAGTCTCTCGTTGAGACAGTGCCCAAATCGTTACGCCTTTCGTGCGGGTCGGAACTTACCCGACAAGGAATTTCGCTACCTTAGGACCGTTATAGTTACGGCCGCCGTTTACTGGGGCTTCAATTCAAAGCTTCGCTTGCGCTAACCTCTCCTCTTAACCTTCCAGCACCGGGCAGGCGTCAGCCCCTATACGTCATCTTTCGATTTTGCAGAGACCTGTGTTTTTGATAAACAGTCGCTTGGGCCTATTCACTGCGGCTGACCTTGCGGTCAGCACCCCTTCTCCCGAAGTTACGGGGTCATTTTGCCGAGTTCCTTAACGAGAGTTCTCTCGCACACCTTAGGATTCTCTCCTCAACTACCTGTGTCGGTTTGCGGTACGGGCAGTTACTTTCTCACTAGAAGCTTTTCTTGGCAGTGTGACATCAGGAACTTCGCTACTAAATTTCGCTCCCCATCACAGCTTGTCCTTGAGAGAAAAAGCATTTCACTCGTTCTCAGACTTGCTGCTTGGACACACATTTCCGATCGTGTGCATTCCTTAGCCTCCTGCGTCCCTCCATCGCTCAAACAAAAGCAACTGGTACAGGAATATCAACCTGTTGTCCATCGCCTACGCCTATCGGCCTCAGCTTAGGTCCCGACTAACCCTGGGAGGACGAGCCTTCCCCAGGAAACCTTAGTTATTCGGTGGACGGGATTCTCACCCGTCTTGCGCTACTCATACCGGCATTCTCACTTCTAAGCGCTCCACCAGTCCTCACGATCTGGCTTCGATGCCCTTAGAACGCTCTCCTACCACGGAACCCGAAGGTTCCATCCACAGCTTCGGTGATCTGTTTAGCCCCGGTAAATTTTCGGCGCAGGGTCACTCGACTAGTGAGCTATTACGCACTCTTTAAATGATGGCTGCTTCTGAGCCAACATCCTAGTTGTCTGTGCAACCCCACATCCTTTTCCACTTAACAGATACTTTGGGACCTTAGCTGGTGGTCTGGGCTGTTTCCCTTTTGACTACGGATCTTATCACTCGCAGTCTGACTCCCGGATCTAAATCAATGGCATTCGGAGTTTATCTGAATTCGGTAACCCGAGAAGGGCCCCTAGTCCAAACAGTGCTCTACCTCCATGATTCGCATATCCGAGGCTAGCCCTAAAGCTATTTCGGAGAGAACCAGCTATCTCCAAGTTCGATTGGAATTTCTCCGCTACCCACACCTCATCCCCGCACTTTTCAACGTGCGTGGGTTCGGTCCTCCAGTGCGTATTACCGCACCTTCAACCTGGACATGGGTAGGTCACTTGGTTTCGGGTCTACGACCTCATACTTATTCGCCCTATTCAGACTCGCTTTCGCTGCGGCTCCGTCTTTTCAACTTAACCTTGCATGAAATCGTAACTCGCCGGTCCATTCTACAAAAGGTACGCCATCACCCATTAACGGGCTTTGACTACTTGTAGGCACACGGTTTCAGGTACTGTTTCACTCCCCTTCCGGGGTGCTTTTCACCTTTCCCTCACGGTACTGGTTCACTATCGATCACTAGGGAGTATTTAGCCTTGGGAGATGGTCCTCCCGGATTCCGACGGAATTTCTCGTGTTCCGCCGTACTCAGGATACTGGTAGAGCTGATTTGGATTTCGCATACGGGGCTATTACCCTATGTTGCGCAACTTTCCAGTTGGCTTCTGCTATCCATTGCAGTCTCATGTCCCAGTCCTACAACCCCAAAGAGCAAGCTCTTTGGTTTGGGCTTTTCCCGTTTCGCTCGCCGCTACTAAGGGAATCGAATTTTCTTTCTCTTCCTGCAGGTAATGAGATGTTTCAGTTCCCTGCGTGTTCCTCGATACACCTATGTATTCAGTGTAACGTAATATCCTATCAAAGATATTGGGTTGCCCCATTCGGAAATCTCCGGATCAAAGCTTACTTACAGCTCCCCGGAGCATATCGGTGT
Source organism: uncultured Trichococcus sp. (assembly GCF_963667775.1). Classification (NCBI taxonomy): domain Bacteria; kingdom Bacillati; phylum Bacillota; class Bacilli; order Lactobacillales; family Carnobacteriaceae; genus Trichococcus; species uncultured Trichococcus sp. Next base: position 2,018,599 of record NZ_OY764015.1, read on the forward strand.
TAGTCCCGTCCTTCATCGGCTCCTAGTGCCTAGGCATCCACCGTGCGCCCTTATTCACTTAACCTATGGTTAAGCTCGCCATTGCTGGCTTGCTAACTTATTTCGTTAAAAACTCATTTAAGTCAACTTAAAACGCGGTAAAATGTTTAGGTTTCTTACTTTATTTTTGTAGTATTCAGTTTTCAAAGAACAAATTTTTCTTGCTTGAGAGATTGATCTCTCAAAACTGAACAAAGAATGATTGAACCAAGCAAGGATTCCATTATATTCCTTAGAAAGGAGGTGATCCAGCCGCACCTTCCGATACGGCTACCTTGTTACGACTTCACCCCAATCATCTGTCCCACCTTAGGCGGCTGGCTCCAAAAAGGTTACCTCACCGACTTCGGGTGTTACAAACTCTCGTGGTGTGACGGGCGGTGTGTACAAGACCCGGGAACGTATTCACCGCGGCGTGCTGATCCGCGATTACTAGCGATTCCGGCTTCATGCAGGCGAGTTGCAGCCTGCAATCCGAACTGAGAATGGCTTTAAGAGATTCGCTTGACCTCGCGGTCTTGCTGCTCGTTGTACCATCCATTGTAGCACGTGTGTAGCCCAGGTCATAAGGGGCATGATGATTTGACGTCATCCCCACCTTCCTCCGGTTTGTCACCGGCAGTCTCATTAGAGTGCCCAACTGAATGCTGGCAACTAACAATAGGGGTTGCGCTCGTTGCGGGACTTAACCCAACATCTCACGACACGAGCTGACGACAACCATGCACCACCTGTCACTTTGTCCCCGAAGGGAAAGTCCTATCTCTAGGATTGTCAAAGGATGTCAAGACCTGGTAAGGTTCTTCGCGTTGCTTCGAATTAAACCACATGCTCCACCGCTTGTGCGGGTCCCCGTCAATTCCTTTGAGTTTCAGCCTTGCGGCCGTACTCCCCAGGCGGAGTGCTTAATGCGTTAGCTGCAGCACTGAAGGGTGGAAACCCTCCAACACTTAGCACTCATCGTTTACGGCGTGGACTACCAGGGTATCTAATCCTGTTTGCTCCCCACGCTTTCGAGCCTCAGCGTCAGTTACAGACCAGAGAGTCGCCTTCGCCACTGGTGTTCCTCCATATATCTACGCATTTCACCGCTACACATGGAATTCCACTCTCCTCTTCTGCACTCAAGTTCCCCAGTTTCCAATGACCTTCCACGGTTGAGCCGTGGGCTTTCACATCAGACTTAAGGAACCGCCTGCGCTCGCTTTACGCCCAATAAATCCGGACAACGCTTGCCACCTACGTATTACCGCGGCTGCTGGCACGTAGTTAGCCGTGGCTTTCTGGCCAGATACCGTCAAGGCCGGAGCAGTTACTCTCCGACTTGTTCTTCTCTGACAACAGAGTTTTACGATCCGAAAACCTTCTTCACTCACGCGGCGTTGCTCCGTCAGACTTTCGTCCATTGCGGAAGATTCCCTACTGCTGCCTCCCGTAGGAGTTTGGGCCGTGTCTCAGTCCCAATGTGGCCGATCACCCTCTCAGGTCGGCTACGTATCATCGTCTTGGTGAGCCATTACCTCACCAACTAACTAATACGCCGCGGGTCCATCCATAAGCGACAGCACAAAGGCCGTCTTTCCTTTCTCAATCATGCGATCAAGAAAACTATGCGGTATTAGCACCCGTTTCCGGATGTTATCCCCCTCTTATGGGCAGGTTACCCACGTGTTACTCACCCGTCCGCCACTATCTTCTCAGTGGAAGCAAGCTTCCATAGAAAAGACCGTTCGACTTGCATGTATTAGGCACGCCGCCAGCGTTCGTCCTGAGCCAGGATCAAACTCTCATGTAATGTGGGCTCTTGTACAGAAACCCTCATGAAAAGCTGAATAGCTCTTAATTTCTTGCTGACTTTATGTTTGCGATACTATGTATCGCCTTCGTTTGCCTCGACCGAAATCGAAGCTCCCTGCACATTTGGTTCGTTCATTCTTTGTTCAGTTTTCAAAGGTCAATCGCGCATCACTTGTTACGTGACAGCTAATTTATAATATCGCAACTTTCCGATTTCGTCAAGAACTTTTTTGAAATATTTATTCTTATTATTCTTAGTGCGAAATATCTCGAGTAGCAACTTTTATATAATATCATTCCGAATACGCGCTGTCAACATCTTTTTTGCATTTAATTGTCAGGCGCTTCAGACAACTCATTTATACTATCACGCTTCTGCTATCATTGTCAATTCTTTTTCTGAATTTTTTGGAATACCAACTAAAACAGACCGGCCCGTTTCGGGCCAGTCCATTTTTACTTCATCTTATTATTTAGGAAAAGATGCCTCGAAGCCAGGGGCATCAGTTCGGCAGTTTCCTCAAAGTCATATACAAAAGTACGCCGGATGTCGTTGCAGACAGGATATCCGCTATCGGTTCCGCATAATAGATTCCCATCACATCAAAATAGTTGGGTAAAACAAGCGCCAACGGAATCAGGATAATCACTTTACGCAATAAGGCAATGAACAGTGATTTTTTTGCCTCTCCTACACCGACAAAGAACATTTGTGCGCTCATCTGTACTCCGAACAGCCACATACCGCCCATATAGATCGGCAGAACACGGGTGACCAAAGCCAACAATTCTGGATTAGTCGTAAAGATACGTGCGAACAATCCCGGCACGATCAGCACCAATAAGAAATAGGAGGCAGTAATCCCAACTGTGACCTTCATGGAATGGCGCACGGTTTCTCGAACACGACTAAAATGCTGCGCACCGTAATTATAGCTGATGATGGGCTGAACGCCTTGCGTAAACCCTTGAACAGGTACTGTCAACAATTGCATGATGCTCTGCATGATCGTCATGGAACCTACGTAAAGATCGCCGCCATATTTCAGTAACCCTGTGTTAAAAACGATCACGATTGCACTCTCCGTCGCCTGCATGATGAACGGCGAAATCCCCAAAGACACGATTCTTTTTATCAGTCCGAACTTAAGACCCATGTTCTTCTTGCGGATCCGGATAAGCGAATGCTCGGAAGTCAGGAATCGGAGGACGTAAAGCGCACTCAAAGTTTGGGAAATAACCGTAGCGATCGCGGCGCCTTTAACCCCCATACCAAAAACGAAAATAAAAATCGGATCCAGGACGATATTGGCGATAGCACCGATCAATACTGAAAACATAGCGATTTTTGTTTTCCCTTGACTGGTTATAAAAAGATTCAACCCCAAAGCATACTGGACAAAAACTGTGCCCATTACATAGATGGTTGTATAATCATTCGCATACTTGAAGGTGATGTCGCTGGCACCGAACAAATATAATAAGGGCTCCTTGATCAAAGTAAAAAAGATAGTCAACACGACTGCCATCAGCGACAGCATCGAAAAAGCATTGCCGAGGATCTTTTCAGCTTCATCTTTATCGTTCTTCCCCAGCGCAATAGCCGCCAACGGGGCCCCGCCACCCCCGGCAAAGCTGCTGAAAGCAGCAATGATCAGTACCAACGGAGCGCTGATGCCCAGGCCGGTCAACGCAACAGCTCCCACCTCCGGTATATGACCGATATACATTCTATCCACAATGTTATACAAGATATTGATGACTTGAGCAACGATGCTCGGTACGGCCAGTTCCATCATCAGTTTAGGGATTTTCTCCGTTCCCATCCGGGATCCTTTCAAGCCTTGCATGATCACTCCTCCTTTTTCAGTTCCGCATTTGCTATCATTTTATCAAGTATCTCTTCAAACAGTGTGAACTGTTCCTGACCGATTCCTTCCGTCATCGATGTGATAAACTGTTTTCGGCGGTCACGCAATCGGTCCGCTATCGGCTTGGCCTGATCAGTCAACACAAGATGAATGTAACGACGATCTCCCTCGTCTACCCGTGTCTCCAGGTAACCTTTCGCGACAAGCGAATCGACCGACCTGGCAATCAAGGACTTTGATAACCCCAGGGAATTTGCTATTTCTTTGGAAGTGTCCATTTCGTTATTTGACAAAAAGGTGATCAGGTCCAACTCATTCGGAGAAAAATCCGAACCGGACATCTCTGCCTTCACTTCTGCCCGGTACATTTTCGACAGCTTGGACAAGCTGATCAGCAGGTTTTTCTTTTCTTTCATAACTTGTGCGCCTCCGTGTATTCAAACTGAAACCATTTTACCGCTAAACGGTTCATTTGTACACCGTCAACTTATCAACTATTTTTCGTGAATGGTACAATCTTCCACATCAAAAAAACACCTGCATCACCAAGAACTCCCAAAGAGTCTTATTGATGCAGGCGTCTTTTATGACACCTATCACGATGTCGGTAAATGATAAATTTTCAGTCCGCAATGCGCGATTCAACTATTTTGAACCATTTCTGACATCAGCGTTTCTCCAAAGCAAGTTCCACTTCTTCCACAGTCAGCAGGTTCCCTGGTAGCCCCAAAGCCTGCGCAATCTTCACGGCTTGGGGCTGATCCAGATGGGCTTGCTGCAGAAGGTCCTTTTTACCGAAGACTTCCCTTGCATCGCCTTCGAGCAACAGTTGTCCTTGACTGAAGACGACGACACGTTCAAAAACGGCAGCCGCAAAGTCCATGTCATGCAGAATGCAGAGCACGGCTTTCCCTTCCGCCTGAAGATCTTCGATCACTTTTTTGATGATCGCTTTTCCCGCTACGTCCTGCCCCATCGTAGGTTCATCGAAAATGACGATGGGCGTATCCATCGCCAAAACCGAAGCCAAGGCCACCATCTTTCGTTGCGCCAAGTTGAGGTCGTACGGATTCACCTTCTCGACATCAACGAGCTCTACTTGCGCCAAAGCCGCGCGGGAACTGGCCTTTGCTTCACCCATAGACTGTCCGATGTTCAATGGACCTACCATGACCTCATCCAAAACGGTGTTCTTGAAAATCTGATCATCGGGATTCTGAAAAACCAGCCCGATTTTCTTGGCGATCTGGGCAACCGTCAAAGTTTTTAAATCGGTCCCGTCCAGCAGAATCCTGCCGGAATCAGGGCGCAAGAGTCCCTTCAGCAGTTTCACGAAGGTCGTTTTCCCCGATCCGTTCTGTCCGATGATGGCCGTTTTCCGGCCACCCAGCACCAAATCGATGCCCTTTATGACGGGTGTCGCTTTATCGTAGGCAAAATGCAGCTTTTCTATTTCCAGTTTATTCATGAGGGACACCTTCTTCCGCAAGCAAGCCTTTCAGCTCATCCAAGTCCACAGGGTAATACCCATTGGCCTTCCGCCTGTTCAGATGGCGGGCGATCGCGGTCACGGCTGGCGGCTGCACTCCCAGCGACGCTAAGTCTTCGCGTGAAAAAACGGCTTCGGGCGTATCATACGCAATCAATTTTGCGTCATCCAAAAGCAGGACCCGGTCGGCATACTGCGCGATTTTTTCCATCTTCTGCTCGGCCATGATGATTGTGATGCCTTCTTTCGTAAGGTTCTCCACAACCTTAAAGACCTCTTCCGACCCTTGCGGATCCAGTTGGGAAGTGGGTTCATCCAAAATCAGCACTTTCGGCTTCATCGCGACCACGCCGGCGATCGCAACCCGCTGCATTTGCCCGCCGGAAAGATCGAATGGGTTCTTGTCCTTCACTTTGCGGATGTCCAGCAAGTCCAAACTCTCTTCGATCCGCTTGATGATTTCGTCGCGCGGCAGTCCCATGTTCTCCAGACCAAAAGCGATTTCTTCATATACCGTAAAACGTGAGCCGGTGATCTGGGAAAACGGATTTTCGAACACCAACCCGGCTGCTGCAGTGACTTCACTCACATCCGTCGTGCGCACATCCAAACCGGCTATCATTACCGATCCGCCGTAGGCCCCTTTGAAAAAGTGCGGCACCAAACCACTGAGTGCATAGCACAAGGTCGATTTCCCGGCGGTGTTCCTTCCGATCAGACCAATGAATTCACCCTCTTCGACCGAAAAGCTGATGCCGTCCAACGCCAATTTGGTCGTGTCTGGATAGCGATATTTCAGACCCTTCACTACTATGATATTCATCCCATCAACCTCCAGACGATCAACCCGGCCAGAATCACCAACAGCAGGATATTCAGCAAGGCACTGTAACGATAGGACTTCGCTTCATTCAGATAGGTTTTCGGCGTGTCCCTGTCGAAGCCGCGGACATCGAGCGCAATCGCTCTCTCCCTAGTATCGTTCAGGGCGTTCAGGATGACCGGTCCCAACAATGGGAAGAATGCCTTTACCCGAACAAACAGGCTGCCCTCAGTCTCCATCCCGCGCGACCGTTGTGCATCCTGAATTTTGCCGTAAGTGGCCCGAAGCTGCGGGATGATCTGCAGAACCGAAAGGATGACGTAGCCGATTTTCGGGGACATGCCTTTCTGCTGCAGCCGTTCAACCAGTTCCGTCGGTGAAGTCGTCAGCACCAACACTCCAAAGGCGCTGACCATATTGATGACGCGCATGGTCAGACGAAAGGCTATAATCAGGCCCTCTTTGTAGAATTTTATCGGGCCCAATTCATAAAGTAACGTTTCGTTGGCAGGATTGAAAAAACCTTGCACAATGACGATCGACAGAATCAATAAAAAACTGAGTGCAATCACCGGCAAAATATTACGGAATACTTTCCCTACCAACAAGATACCAAAACTGGTCAGCATGACTGCCGCAACTTGCCACAGATCATCCAATAAATAGGCCGCAGCGATGCTCACGACGACATAAAGCATCTTCGTCAACGGATCCAAATGATGGATCGGCGAGTTGCGCGGTACATACAAAGTCATTGCATCCATTCAAATCAGCCCCTATAATTCTTCTATCGCGCCATCCTTCAGGAAAGTGTTCGTGAGTTTCTTCGGCAAGCCCCTGAAGATAAAGTAACTGATGAGAACCGTCACTAGTTTATCCGGCACGTCCACAACGATGCCATCCAGAAAAGAAGCCAGCCATTGCGGTTGCCCGTTCGAAATCAGCAACGCGTAGAGGGCATCCCCCCAGACATTCCCGGTCTGGCCGCCCCAAAAGACAATGTTCAAAGGCGTCGAGAGGGTGGCCGCAACCACACCGATGATCAAACCTGCCAACAACACGGTCTTGATGTCCTTGAACCAACCTTTAGCGGCAAACAGACCCGCCATCAAACCGATGACTGCGCTGGTGATTGCGTACACTGTCGAAGTCGGGTCGGCCGTCACGCCGTAGATGACGTTGTTGATGATCCCGGAAGCAGCACCTATTACAGGTCCCGCCAACATACCCGACAATACGGTTCCGATCGAGTCCAACCAAAGAGGCAGACGCAATACGCCTGCGATGTATTTGCCGAGATAATTGATCCCGATTGCGATCGGGATCAAGACGATGGAAGCCGTAGACAACTTGTAGTTCAGCTTGTTTTTTGTTTCTGCATTCATTTCATTCTCCTCCTTTTGCCTGATGCCATGCATGGAAAGCGGATAATGCCAGTTTGATCTGATTCTGTTCCCCCTGTTTGGTGGCCGCTTCTCCGGAAACGAATTGACTGACACCTTCCGCCATCCCTTCATCTTGACCAACGACGACATTCAGCAATGATGCGGTCTTCAATCCCCTCAGCGCCCCAACAACAAACAACGTGGCTGTTTCCATATCCGACCCGATGATGCCGTTGCCGCTCCAATAAGCAGTAAGTTGCGCTTCACGGGCGGTGTAGAAACTGTCATGGCTGCGGACAATCCCCAAACGATGAGGAATCCGCTCCCTTTCTGCGATTGACCGCAGCTGGATCAATAAATCCAGATCGGCAACAGCGGGATATGCGGAATCGACATAGGCCTTGCTGGCGCCATCATCCCGGACTGCTGCCGTTGCGATGATCACATCGCCCAAATGCACTGCCGGATGCAAGGATCCGCAGCTGCCGATGCGGATGATGCCTTCTATTCCGATTCTTGCCAATTCTTCGATGGCTATTGCTGTGGATGGCCCACCGATCCCGGAGGAAATGACCAGGACTTTTAGTCCCTGATAAGTCCCCAGAACACTCTTGTACTCACGGTTGAACGCCAAATCGACAGGGTCCTCCAACAGCAGTTTCGCTCTTTCAACGCGGGCTGGATCACCCGGCAACAGCGCATATTTCACATCCAGATCGGCTGATAATTGAATGTGCGCCTGCAGTGTTTGTTCCATTTCTCCACCGTCCTTTTCGCAATGATCGACTCCGGAATAGCCCGACAAAACTTCAAGATACTGATACCCATTATGAATTCAGTATAGCATAGAGCCCAACGTCTGGCATGGGATAACCCTTGATGGAAATGCGACTTTCCTGGCGCACAAAAAGAAGCAGTCTCTTTTTTAATTAGAGCTGCTTCTTGTGTTTTCTCTTAGTTGTTGCCCTTACTGAACGAGCAGTGCCGCAAGTGGAATCAAGCCGACCATCACGACACCGGAAACGACCATCGCCAAGCTGCTCATGGCTCCCTGCAGTTCGCTCACTTTCAACGATTCAGCCGTCCCCATGGCATGGGAAGCCGCACCCATGGCCAACCCTTTCGCTATCGGTTCTTCGATCCTGAAAATTCTGAAAATCAGGCCGGAAACCACCGTCCCGAAAATGCCGGCGAAGATGACCCCCGCCACTATGATGCCGGCGACCCCGCCGATCAGTTCGGTCGTATCCAGCGCGATGGCCATCGTGATCGAGCGCGCCAAGGTGGAAAGGGTCGTGATTTCGCTCATCTGAAGGATCAGAGCCAAGCCGATGATTGTGACCAGGCCGCTGATCATCCCCGCCACACAACTGATCAATACGACCCAGCTGTTCTCGCGCAAAATCTTGAATTGCCGATAGACCGGAACAGCCAGGCATATCGTGGCCGGTGTCAGGAGATCGGACAATATTTGCGCACTTTTTTGAAAATTTGTAACTTCGATGTCCAGCATAAGGATCAAACCTACGACCAGGATTGTCCCGATCAGCAAAGGATTCATGAAGGCATAAGGATATTTTTTGTTCAACTTCAAGCCGATCATGAAGGCTCCTAAGCTGATGAACAGCCCGAGATATTTTGTCGTTTCCAACAGATGATCAATCATTCCCGCCAGCCTCCTTTGCTTGCTTCCTTCTTATTAGACCCTGCGCCAAAAGCCCGGTCGTCGCCAAAATCACGATGGTGGAGGCGATGTTGACGGCTACCCAGCTGAAGAAGTTTTCGGCGATCTGCCCATAGGAGGTGATGAGTCCGGCACCGCTCACTACGAATAGAGCAGGCATGATGCCCAACAGCAGATTGGCGGCACTTTCCACTTGCTTGAGCTTCAACACTCCTGTCATCAGCAACAGGAACAGCAACGACATGCCGTAGATGCTGGCTGGAATGGCTAATGGGATGAAGATGGCCAGCAATTCGCTTACGGCCGAAATAGCGATGATTACAGTAAATTGTTTCAAATAGTGCATACTGAAGCGGCTCCTTCCTTGTCCAAAGTAATCCGAGACTCTATTGTTTAATCATATCAGCCCAAGCCGAATTGAAAAGATGCATTGTGACAAAAGCACAAATTAAGTTGTTCCAGTTGCCCAAAACCAAAAGGTACGGCCGGACCAGACTTACTTAGCGAGCATACTTTTTCACTTTCCAGTATACCGACTTCCGATCCAAATCGATATATGCCATAACCCAAAATCTTACTTTACATATCGAGTGAAACCCATTACATGATACATACGATGGCTTAATGAGGTATAATAAGCCGTACAGCAAATGACCACGAACAGAAAGAAGGCGAAAATGAATGAACTTAGAAAAATTGATCGAAAAGATTGAAGCATTCAAAGCAAACCATCCTGAAGGTACATTTGAATTCCTCGTGCAGCCGCAAAGGGATTTGGATGATCTTTATGCAGAACTGTTGATACTGGATGTAACAACGGATGCAGAGGGCAACGCTACAGCCCGCGATGAGGAAGCCTTGATTACGTTGGAAAACCCTTCAAATGATGAACTTGCTATGCTGGAAGGCATCGCCGAATCATTAAAACAGTATCTATAGAAAAAGAACTCCCCGAAGGTCCCGCAAAATGCCGGGCTCCTTCGGGGAGTTTCTTCATTTAAAAATCGGCTTCACCAAAGGACCAACAGGTTATTGGCTGCTGTTTCGGCCCGCCAAATCAGGCAGGCGTTTTTCTGTCGCCGCTTCATTTTTATACCGCTTATTTCCCGTGAGGAGCATTAGCGTCAGCAGCGAACCCATCAGACAGGAAGCAATCACAAGGTAGAATATATAGTCGTAATTCCGGAAAGCATCCAGCAGTAACCCTGAACTGCTTACTCCCAGAACAGCGCCTATTCCATAGGCGGTAAATACGATGCCATAGTTCTGGCTGTAGTGTTTGGGTCCATACATATTGTTGGTGGCGGTTGGCGCTATAGCCAACCAACCCCCAACGTTGAACCAAAATATGGCAAAGGCTACGGCAAACAAACCAATACTGCCATTTTTTGCCGACAGCATCAAGCCGGCTGCCGTGATGATTTGAGCGTAAGAAAGGAGCATGGCTGTCTTTGCCGATAGCCTGTCCGTCAACCACCCGAACACCGGACGTCCGATGCCGTTGAACACTGCAAATATCGATATGAACAGCACCACATCCTTTTGCGCCATCCCTATCAACTCAGTGCCGATGCTGCTTGTCAAACCTATCATCATCAGTCCGATCATCGTGCCGATAATGAAATTAAGGTATAACCCTTTGAAGTTTGCGGATTTCATCATTTCAGCACTCGTCACATCGCGCGCACCCGCACTCACTCCGGATGAACCCCCTCCTTCAGCACCCTCGCTTTCGGGATACTTGAAAGGCATCGAAAGCATAGGCAACAGCATTCCAAAAACGATTCCCAATACGAGGAATGTTCTCGCCACCCCGTATTGTTCAACCAACATTCGGGCCAACGGTGCCGTAACTAAAGGAGAAAGTCCAAACCCCAGCAGCACCAACCCGATCACAAGACCCTTTTTTTCCGGGAACCATCTGGTCACTACCGCTAACGGCGCTCCGTAAGCTATCCCGACCCCTGCGCCACTGATCACACCGTAGGTAACAGTCAACACTTGAATATTCGGGGCAAACGCCGATAAGATCCACCCAGCTGAAACCAGCAATGACCCCACCAAAATAGTTGCCCGCGGGCTCCATCCTTTGAAATAGCGCCCGGTCAAAAACATGAAAAGGGAATAAAACAGCAGCGCCGTCATGTATGGCAAGCCACTTTGAGCAGCCCCCACACTATACAACTCCTCCACCGGGAGACGAAAAACGCTCCATGAATAGACTGTGCCCAACATCATCATGATCACAAGTCCCAAAAATACGTATAGCCATTCACCCCTTAGCATCGGCTTCTTTTCTTTTGTTATTTTCTGTTGCATTCTCATCCCGCCTTCTTTCCATTTTAAATAAATTTAAAAACACTATTCCTCCACCGGCTTGCCACGCGCTACAAGGTTAAAACCTGCACAAAAAAGCCAATAACAAGCCCCCTGCGGAGTACTTATTATTGGCTTACGCGTCGACTGGCTGTTTGCCCTTCGTTGCATCTTCCATATTTACTTCATCAAACTTTCGATATCTTGATCTACAACTATTGCGATTATTTTTTCACCTGTTTTGGTGCTGACATCGGAATAGGTACTTACGATGCCTACGTCAATTACTGTTTTGATTGTTGCTTCAAGCTCTTCCCGAGCGTTCTCAAACAAAGCCGTCCGAGCATTTTTGATCAGCTGGATTCCCCCTGGGTTTCTGGCCAGATTTTTCTCAGATATACTCAAGAAACCTTTGAGTCTTATCAGGATCAAATCCTGAAAGATGACGGTCCGTATTTTTTCTGGACCCCTACCCATTTGTTCAACTTCAAACTTACTGATCGCTTCGCTCAATTTCGATTCGATTTGTCCTTTTGTCATTGAACTCCCAGTGTATGTCATGCGCTTCAACCCCTAAATCATATGAAAGTTGTGAAACGTTTCTTACAGCCAAAACTATAGCACACGGACATATCGTCGTCAACAAGTATCCCTTCCTCCTTATAAGGATAGGCACAACGACCGATACAGCGGATTTTAAAAGGTGTCTGCACCAAAAAAATCCCCTGAAGACCTATAGTGTCTCAAGGGAGTTTCTTTATCGCAGCAGCTTCCCGTTTCGAAGCTGCACTTATTCGGCTGCCACTGCTGCAGATACTGCGTCAACGGAGGCAAACGTTCCGATCGGCAGATGATCGTTCAAGAGTTCCGCTTCCGGATCCAACGCAGCCTTCTGCTTCACGCCGGTTGTCCAGTAAAGCACCAGAATCGCTACGGTCGCTACCAAACCTACCAAGTAAGTGGCGGTCTGCAGCCCCATCCGGAATCCGATCGGTTCGCTCAGGATATAGACGACGCAGGCATACAGCATGAAGGTCGCAGGCAATAAGGTGACCAAGTAATTTTTATTTTTCAGATACAGGTAACGCGTCGACATCAGTAAGGCGATGACGGCTGTGACTTGGTTCGCCCAGTTGAAGTATCTCCAGATCAGGTTGAAGTCCACTTTCGTCAGGAAGAAAGAGATGACAAACAGCGGAATCGTCAGCATCAGGATTTTTTTCATCGAATCCTGTTTGATGTTCATGTAATCAGCCAAAATCGTGCGCAGACTCCTGAAAGCGGAGAGGCCAGAAGAAATCGGCAGGACGATGACGCCCATGATGGCGACCGTGCCGAAGACATTGCCCAATAGCAGCGTCGAAACTTGGTTGACAACTGCGGATGGCGTACCGGCATCGATCATTTGGCTCAATGTTTGGCCATCGAACAAAGCCATGGAAGCTCCAGCCCAGATCATGGCGATGACGCCCTCAGCGATCATCATGCCGTAGAAAAGGAAGCGGCCTTCCCGCTCGTTCGTCGACGTCCGGGAAACCATCGGCGCTTGGGTCGCATGGAATCCGGAAATGGCACCGCAGGAAATCGTGAAGAACAGCGCCGGGAAAATCGGTGTGCCTTTAGGATGGAAGTTCTGCATCGCGCCCACCGTCAATTCAGGCAGGTCATGACCGCCCGTCAAAAGGCTGATGCCGATAGCTACGGTACTGATGATCAGGATTGCGCCAAACCATGGGTATACTTTCCCCATCGCCTTGTCGATCGGCAGGACTGTCGAGATGAGATAGTAAGCAAAAATCAACAACGTAATCATCCCGATCGTCATCCAATCAGGTGTGATGCTGGCAATCAGATTGGCCGGCGAAATGACAAACACAGTTGCCACCAACAGCAAAAGCAGCATGGCGAAGATATTGACGACGTGCTTGACCGGTTTGCCCAAATATTTGCTGGTCAATTCCGGCAGATGTGCGCCGTCGTTCCGCAAGGAGATCATCCCGATCATGTAATCGTGGACGGCTCCTCCGAAGATACAGCCTACGACGATCCAAATATAGGCGACCGGACCGTAAAGCGCCCCCATAATCGGCCCGAAAATAGGGCCCGTTCCGGCAATGTTCAGCAGTTCAATGATGGCATTTTTCGATTTTGACATCGGGACAAAGTCATATCCGTCTTTCAGCGCTTCAGCGGGGGTCTTCCGGTCGGGATCGATGGAAAAGTTCTTTTCGATGTAGCGACCATAGGTAAAGTAGCCCAGAATCAGTAAGGTGATCCCTCCAAGTAATGTAAGCATCTTTTTTCCTCCTTCAAAATAAATGTGCGGCCAACACGTTCTTTCTATATCCCCACTTTACTGGAGAACAAGAGTCTTTTGGGTCATTTACGGCCGAAACGACAAAACTGCAGGCCGAGTTGCACGCCTGCAGTCCTGAAATTCATATATTTTTTGGATCAGATGCCTACTTTTTCTTTGAAGTCCTTCATATAAGAACGGCTGACGGGTACTTTCAAGCCGTGGCTCATCGTCAGTTGGAATGTATGGTTGAACCATGGTTGGATTTCCTTTATTTCCTTCAGATTGATGAGAAAGGCGCGATGAACCCTCAAAAACGGGTGTCCGCCGATTTTTTTCTCGAGCGCACTGAGCGGCTCGTGAATGATGTAGGTCATATTTTTTGTATAGATGGTCGTTTCGCCGTTCTCGACTCCGATGGCGATGATTTCCGGGACCTGCAGCATATAGATCCGTTCATCCATCTGGATGGGCAAGACCTGAAATCCTGCATCGTTCCGTTTCGGTGGTTCCGATGCTTTGTTCTGCCCCTTTTGGTACTGCCCATAGGCTTTTTTGACCGCTTGCTGGATCCGCTCCAGCTCAAATGGCTTCAGGACGTAATCGGTCGCGTTCAGTTCGAACGCTTTGACAGCATAGTCGTCATAGGCCGTGGCAAAAATGATCAGCGGCGGTTTCTTCAGTTTGTTGATTTTGCCAGCCAGCGAAAGGCCGCTCTCATTCGTCAGGTGAATATCCAAGAAAATCAGGTCCACCGGCTCCTCCAGCATCGTCCCGAGCGCTTCTTCGATCGAATCCGCTTGGGCGATGGCGCTCACGCCCTCGCATTTTCCCAGCAAGTACGCCAGTTCATCCCTTGCCAAGGGTTCATCATCCACAATCAATACCCGCATACTCATCCCTGCCTTTCTTGATAGGGTACCGTGCAATGCACGGTCGTCCCTGTTGGTGAAGATACAAAATGCAGTTTGGCTGATTCTCCGAACAGGCTGATCAGTCGTTTATTCAAGTTCTCCAATGCCGAGCCTGTGCCTTCCAGCGACGGCACTGCCTCGTTGCCCAATTGCACCAGACGCTCGGAATCGATGCCTTCCCCATTGTCCCGGACGGAAATGAACACGCCATCGGGACTGCTTTTCACGTCGATCCATACCCGATTGTCGGTTTTCCGGCTGCCGAAAGCATGCTTGAACGCATTCTCCAGCAGAATCTGGATCAGGAAGGGCGGCAACAGTACGTCTTCCATGCCTTCCTCGACGGCAATGTCGACTTGGTAGCGGTCAGGGAAACGGGCCTGCTCGAGCGAACGGTAGGCTTCCACTTGCGTGAGTTCCTTCATCAACGGAATCAAGTTGGTGCGGGCGCCCTGGAGATTGGCCCGGAAAAAATTGCTGAGTTGGATCAGCAGCCTCCTTGCCTGTTCGCTGTCGACCCGGATCAAGGCCGAAACGGTATTGATGGCATTGAAGAAGAAATGCGGATTCACTTGCGCCTGCAAGGACTTGATTTCGGCATCCTGCAGCAGCTTGCTTTGGAGTTCGATTTCGCCCAATTCGATCTGGCTGGAGAAGATATTGCCGAGCCCCTCCGCCAATTGCCTTTCGACAAATGTCAATTTCGTGGCATCCGTAAAGTACAGTTTCAGGGTCCCTACTGTTTTCCCTTGCGCCTTCAACGGGATGACGAGCGCCGCTTGCAAAGGGCAGCCCGGGTGGTTGCAGCCGATTTCATCGTGGGAATGCACTTCCCTGATTTCCCCAGTCCGCAGCACTTCTTTGGACAATTCCGTCAAGATTTCGTTGGAGGCGATGTGGTGATCGCTGGCCGCACCGACATAGGCCAAAATCCGTTCGGTGTTCGTGATGCTGACGGCGGACACTTTCATCAACTGTCGGATGATTTTTGCCGCTTCTGTGCACGAGGCCTCGTTCATACCGGAACGGAAATAAGGCATCGTTCGGTTCGCCAATTGGAGTACATCATGCGTCTGCACCGCTTTGGTCTGTTCAACTTGGCGCAGCGTGGAGCCGATAATGGAAAGAAAAATGCCGGTCCCCATGCTGTTGACGAGGACCATCGGAAACGCGATGAACGTCACCAGATTCCAAGCCGCCTGAGGATTCCGGCTCAACACCAGGATGCTGAGCATCTGGACACCTTCCGTTATGGCCCCGATCAAGAAACCTTCCTTTATCGTCGGATAGGCATTCTTGTGCATCGTTTTGGCGCCGTACAGACCGGATATGAGCCCGATCAGGATGGAAGAAATCACATAAATATAGGCCTCTTCCCCGCCTTGGAAGAAACGGATAATGCCCGAGACAATGCCGACGGATGTACCGACCAACGGCCCGCCGATCAAGCCGGCAACGCCGATCGTGAGCACCCTTGTGTTCGCCAGGGATGCGCCTTCGGATAGCTTCATCAGCACCTGGTCTGATATGATTTGGTCATGACTGATTTCAACGCCTGTATAGTTCGAGATGACGGCGAATACGCCGAATACGACAATCAGCTCCAATTTGGTGCTCAAGCGTTGGCGCTCCGCCAATTTATCCCTGAAATAGTGGATATTCATCAGCAGATAGGCCAATAGGATAATCAGCCCGACTCGCTCCAATATCAAAATGAATAAGTTAAACATGGCCGCTCCTCTCCGAAAATGATTATCTTCAGTTTACACCAGAAGTAACTAATTTGTGCACAAAAAACGATAACCCTAGCTTTGCGCTTCGGACTATCGTTCCTTTATCAGGCTGTCAAAAATTATCCGCAATCCGTTGGAATTGACGATGCAGTTCGTCCATCACCACAAAGCGGGCTTCGCGGATCATCTCCTTGCCTTCGACGAACAGCAACAATGCCGGAACGGTGAAGACGGTGAATTCGCCCGCTACTTCTGGGATATCATCGGCGTTCGCTTGGATCGCTTTGATAGTCGGGAATTCTTCCAGCATCTCCTGGACTTGCGGTTGGACCACATGACAGACGCCGCAGTTCGTCCGGGAAATATAAACAAACGCTAATTTGTTATCAGCGATGAAGTGCCGGAGTTCTTCTATTGATGTTGCTTGTTGAAAATTATTTGGATAAAACACAGATTGACCTTCTTCCTCATTCATTTTTTGTCATTATAGCACTTGAATCGGAATAAGTCCGTTTTGCGGATTTTATGGTACAAAGTCAAAAAAACTGTCCATCAAAAGACGGTCAGTTTTTTGCATCGGATACTTTAACTATTTTTCGGTCCTGGTGTCGACGCAATCAGTTCCATTTCGCCAGACAATCCCCACGCCTCGACCGGAGCAGGAAGAATGAAATGATCCCCCTTCTTCAAAGCGTACACGTTATCGGCAACAGTGAGTTCCCCCGCCCCTTCGATAACGCTGACAAGCGTATAAGGTGCTGCCTTTTTGAAAGCCATGTGCGATTGGATAGCCCACTTGTGCACGGTGAAATAATCGCTCTTGATGAAGGTCGTCAGCGTGTTGCCGTCCGTCGACTTGACTTCGAAATGATTGACGAAATCCCGGTGAGGAATCATGGACACTTCAAGGGATTGCTGGATATGCAGATCCCGTTTGCAGCCGGAGTCATCCAATCGGTCGTAGTCATAGACGCGATAGGTCGTGTTGCTGCTTTGCTGTGTTTCCAGCGTCAGGATGCCCGCGCCGATCGCATGGATCGTTCCGCTCGGCACATAATAGAAGTCGCCCGCCTTCACCTTCACACTGCGCAGCAAATCTTGCCAATTGCCCTCATCGATCATTTTTTTGAACTGCTCTTTTGTCGTGGCGTTGTGGCCGTAGATGATTTCGGCGCCTTCATCCGCATCGATGATGTACCAGCATTCCGTTTTGCCCTGCTCGCCTGCATGCTTCAAGCCATAGTCATCATCAGGATGCACCTGGACGGACAACTCTTCCTTGGCATCGATGATTTTGGCCATCAACGGAAATACTTTCGAGGAAGGATTCCCGAACAATTCTGGATGCTTCGCGTAAAGGACATCCAACGGCACGCCGGCGTAAACACCGTTCGCAACAGTGCCGGTTCCGTCCGGATGTGCGCTGATTGCCCAGCATTCCCCGGTATGTTCGGAAGGAAGCACGTAACCATAGATATCCCTCAGTTTCGCACCTCCCCAAATTTTCTCCTGCAATTTCGGTTTCATGAATAATGGTTCCTTCATCTTCTTCCTCCTAAATTCATTCACTGTTCTTCCATTTTGAAATAGCTTAAAAATTTCAAGCGATCCTGCTCCTTCAGCAGTTTTTCATACAAAAGCGGGTTCTCCATCAACTGGTTCATGAACACGAAAAATTGCTTCATGTCTGAATTTTTCAGTTCCTCTTTTTTCACCGCCAACAAAAAGACCAGCGAAACAGGCTCGTTTCCCCACTTGATCGGCTGCCTGAAGGTCAGACAGCTGATGCTGGATTTCCGGATGTAGCGGGGATCCCCATGCGGCAAGGCAATCCCCATGCCGATGCCGGTCGAAGCATGGCTTTCCCGACCCAAAACCGTCCCTAAGTATTCTTGCTCGACATAACCCTTGCTGATTATTTGCTGCACCATGAAGTTCAAAGTGGCTTCCGCATTCGGAAAAGCCTGGCCCAAATGCACCAGAAACGGCTGGGTATAGCGCAGGATATCCCATTGCTTATTTTCTCCTGCCGTTTTTGCCGGTTGCTTCCTGATGAAACGAGCAATTTGGCGAACTTCTTCTTCATTCAGCAAGGGTGAGATGATCAACGTAGCGACGCCGCTGTCCGGCAGTGATTCTGTCGTCACCACCAGATCAAGCCGCTGCGTTTGCAGATACGCCTGCAATTCGGCAGCCGAAAGGATGACGGTTTCTTCGATTTCGGGAAAATGCCTTTCAATTTTTGCTTGCAAAAAAGCAGACACGCCGATGCCGAAATGGCAGACGATCCCGACAATGAGTTTCTTGGGCAGCTGCATATGCACCCGCTCCAGAGCTGCCTGAAAATGGACCGTCAAATAACCGACCTCTTCTTCCGGAATGGAAATCCCGATTCTTTCATTGAATTCTTCGACCACCGTCAGAATGAAATAAAACAGATGAGGATATTCCCTTTTTATTTCCCTCAGCAAAGGATTTGCTACAGCCAAACCCCCTTCAATCCGGTTGGCAGTCGTCCGAAGATGGATCTGCAGATTGGCCAGCAAGGCTTGGTCCTCCCTGAACGGAAGATTTTCAAAATCACTGACTTCCTCCAATAGTTTACGGACCAATTCATCCACCCATCCAGGTCCATCTTTTTCTTTTGGATCGGCCTGCTCGGCCTTAAGCTGTTGCTCTATCCTGGATCCATGGAAATGGAGCGCAAGATACGCCTTTTCATTAGCCGGAAAGATGAGGTTCAGACGCTTTTCTATCCAACGTGAAACGGTTTCGCTCCAGCTGAAAGAATCGGTCCCTTCGATCGCATGAAACTCCTTCTTCGAAAGTTCGATGGGTTGATTCAAATAGATCCGTTTGATCGTGAAGAGGATATGGATGACCAGACTTTCCTGCGTTTCCGGACTGATGTTGATTTCATGTGTTGCCTGCAGAGCTTTTAAAGCATCTTGGACGATCTTGATTTCACTGGAATCGAAAAACTGGAGCAAAGCTTTTTCTTTTGTCGAGAGAGCTTTTACGCTTTTCGCTGTCTTCGCCAGCATGCCCCTTTTATCTTTTTCCCTTCCTTCAATGACCGTGCCGTAATTCTGCCTTGTCGTGAGTGTCAGACCATAAGGCGCAATTTCTTTGTCCAGCCATTCCAGATCCTCTTTGATGACTGCTTTATTGACATAGTATCTCTGCGCCAACGAAGTGAGGGTAAGGGGTGCATCGGACATCAACAAGTAATAAAGGATAAGCAGACGGCGCTCTGTATCCTCTTTGTAAGAATTTTCTTCATCATTAGCGTGGACCATCTCCATCAACTTTTTGAGGTCCTGTTTTTCGGCTCTGAGGCTGACGCCGATTCCCGGCCTGCGCTCCAGTTTACCTGCTTGGAGTCTCCCCTCCAGCAGCTGCTCGATTTTATCCAGATCATTCCGGATAGTCCGGACCGAACAATCCTGTTCCTCCGCCAATTCTCCGATTGTCCGGAATTGATTCAAGTGGGCCAGCAGACTCCGCAATAAGTTCAATTGCCGCTCATTCATTCTTTCACCTCCTAAAAAAACCATTCCTCGTATCCGAAAGCCTTTGCATCCATTATACGGGGAATGATTCTTAGGTTCAATTTATGCCGCTACCGCCGTGCCGCATTCTGGTTAAGCAACTGTCCTCAGCAACGCATACGCTTGCTCCGTTGTGTCGACTGATAAAAGATTTTTTCTGAAATCATCATCCATCAATCTTCTCGATAACATTTGCAGAATTTTCAGGTGCGCATCGTTTTGATTTTCAGCAGGCACCGCAATCATGAAGATCAGCTTTGCGGGGCTGCCGTCCAGGCTGTCCCAGTCCACGCCTACTTTTTTTCTGCCGAATACGACACAAGGTTCTGAGACCGCTGTTGACTTGCCATGAGGGATTGCGATGTTCATGCCGATGCCGGTCGTGCTTTCTGCTTCCCGTTCCAGGATGGCTTTCTTGAACTCGCTGCGTGACGTTACCGTGCCGTGTGTTGCCAGTGCATCAACCAATTCATCCATCGCACTGTCTTTTGAGTCGCTCTCCAAGTCCAAAATGATCAAATCTTTTGTCAAAATGTCCGTCAGTTGCGAAACCGGCTTGCTGTCCGCTGCTTTCTTAGCCACAACTGGAGCCACCTCAGAAATTTTTGTCGCGGCTGGCGCAACAGCTACTGCAATCGGTTCGCCAACTGTCACATCTTTTTTCAGGATTTTCAGCATCATGACCGTTACGGCAACACCCACCGCAACCGCAACGAAGAACATAAGCACGTTATCGACAGCGCCCAATATAGCTACGATCGGTCCACCATGCGCTACGCGATCGCCTACATTGCCTAATGCCGCAACAACCGAACCGGCCATCGAACCGACCACGATACTCGGAATGACGCGCAAGGGATCTTGCGTTGCAAAAGGGATAGCCCCTTCCGTGATTCCGAACAGCCCCATCGTGAAGCTGGCCTTGCCTGTTTCTTTTTCCGCCTGCGTAAACTTGTCTTTCAGAAGGAGCGATGCGACCCCCAAACCGATAGGAGGAATGCAGATAGCGACTGCGATCGGTCCCATAATTTCATAATTGCCTTGCGCAATCATTCCCGAACCGAAGAGGAAGGCTACTTTATTGAATGGGCCACCCATATCGACAGCGATCATCGCGCCCATGATCAACGCCAGGACAACTTCACTGGAACCTTGCATCCCTGCCAGCCAGTTTGTCAACATCTCAAAGAAGGATGCTACCGGCTGTCCGATAACGAAGATGAACAATAATCCCACTACCAGCGTGGCAATAATCGGAATGAAGATGATCGGCATGACCGCCTGCATCGCCTTCGGAACCTTCACTTTCTTCAGCGCAAGCGCTACATACCCCGCCAAGAAACCGGTGATGATCCCGCCGATGAAACCAGCATTCGCTTCGCTTCCATAGAAACTTCCGTTGGCTGCAACCAAGCCGCCGATCATACCAGGAACAAGACCCGGTCTGTCGGCAATGCTATAAGCAATGTATCCGGAAAGGATCGGGATGATCAGGCCCATCGCTGCACCACCCAGAGCGACCACGGTCGACCAAATGGAATCTTCCGGAATGACAATTCCTGCAGCGGTTGGCTCACCGCCCAACGTCAAGGCAATCGCAATCAGCAAGCCTCCGACAACAACGAAAGGAACCATATAGGAAACGCCGTTCATCAAACTCTGATAGATCGGATTTTTCTTTTTCTCGGATCCGCTTTCGGAAGCAGTTTGAACAGCTGAGGCACTGCCATAAACAGACGCCTTGCCATCGATGATCTGTTGGATCAATTTCTCCGGATTACGGATACCTTCCTGCACGCCAACCGTCACCATCGGTTTGCCTTGGAAACGCGATTTGTCCAACACGGTGTCCGCAGCGATGATGACGCCATCCGCTTCCCTGATTTCCGCATCAGTCAACGCATTTTCAATGCCGATCGACCCGTGTGTCTCGACTTTGATGTCCACTCCCATTTTTCTCCCGGCCTTTTGGATGTTCTCCGCTGCCATGTAGGTATGGGCGATGCCGACAGGGCAAGCCGTCAAAGCGATGATTTTCTTTTTCCCAGTGCTCATTTTTTTCCACCTCTGTAGTTATTTGTTGACCCTATTGTATCCCCTTTCCGGAAGAAATAAATCCCGATTTTTTTCTGGGATGTGGCAAAAATCAGATTATTTGCCGCATCCCGCCGTTATATTGCCCATGGCATCCCTTCTTATTTGAACTCGCCCTGTGAAAACGTTATACTGAAAACAAAAAAGGTGGTTTTTCAGATGATGTTCGAACTCAGGATTACGCTTTTGGATGTCGGCATACCGGTTTGGCGGGATATACAATTGGATGACGACACTACTTTCTCCGATCTGCATTTCATTCTCCAAAGTGCCTTCAATTGGTCCGATCTCCATCCGCATACTTTCAAGTTTGCCACACCCCATAAAGAAACGTTGGGTGAGGCCGATCGCTTGCGGGACCACATCCAAGGAAAAGACGACAAAATCATTTACACATATAATATGGAAGAAAACTGGGAGCATGAAATCGTTCTGCAAAAAGCGTTTGAAGCGAAAGATGACGTGCTCTATCCCCGTTGTGTGCGCGCCGAGAATCTGGCGCCTGAGGAAGACCATACCCGCCTGGACATCACGGACGGCACACTCGATCTTGCGTATACAGACTCCGGGGAAATCATGACTGCCATCAATGAGGAATTGGCCTTTCTGAACGTCAGCAGTTTCGGCGAAGCATTGCCTGGTCTTGATGAGGACGAGTGGGTAGCTCTGGACGATGACGAAGATGAGTGGGAAGATGACGGCGGTCATATTTGATAGTTTGACAACAAAAAAAGCACCTCCTGCGCTCGTATTCGAGTGCAGGAGGTGCTTTTTAATGTTTATTGAACAGTTTCTGTGATCGATTTGGTTGCTGTTTTCTTCTTGTAGACAAGATCCAGGATCAATCCTGCAGCCGCAACCACGATAGCGACATAGAAAGCTTTGGTGAAGTCACCGTTGTTCGCAGCAGCGATACCTGCAGTTACTTTAGGTGCAACGAAAGCAGCTGTCGAGTAACCGATGAACACGATACCGTAGTTGACGCCTTGGAATTTCGGTCCGAAGTTATCCATGACCAACGATGGGAACACGCCCATCACTCCGCCGAAGCATAAGCCCAAACCGACGATCCCTACTGTAAAGCCGAACATCGATTTGACGAAAATAAGGATCAAGAAAGTAAGAATGATGACACTGTACATGATGCTGATAGTCGTTGGTTGACCCAATTTGTCCGAAACAGCACCCCAGACAACACGGCCCATCGTATTGCTTAAAGAGTAGACACTGACATAAACGGCTGCCGCTGCTGCTGACAGGCCGAACATCGATTGTCCGATCGGTGAAGCGTTTGAAGCGATCATCAAGCCCGAGAAAGCCCCCATGGCGAACATCAGGATGATCATATAGAATTTTGGATCTTGCAGCATTTCTTTCCAGTTCTTGTTTACGACCGGTTTGTTCGCTGCTGCAGTAGCCGCTGCGTTCATATTTTTTGGCATATAGTCTTTAGGCGCAACCTTGATGAAGAGACTGCAAGTGAAGCTGATGATGGCATAAGCGATACCCATCCGCACGAAAGTGTCGGCAGCGCCGATACTTTGGATCAATTGGTTCGCGATCGGAGCTGCGATGATGGCTGCTCCGCCCATACCCGCTGTAATCAGTCCGGAAGCCAAACCTTTTTTATCCGGGAAGAAACGGATCGTGTTGCTTAGGCAGCCTGAGTAAGCGAAGCCTTGTCCGAAACCGGCCATCAAACCATAATACACGTACAATTCCGTCAAAGTCGTAGCTGTACCAGCCAAAGCAAAACCGATACCGAACAATACCGCTCCGGCCATCGTGCTCCATTTCGACCAACCTTTGTCGGTCAAGAAACCGCCCAAGATCATCGGAATCGGCCCTAAAGCCGCGTTGATCGCAAAGGCCACCATGACCTCAGCCATTGTCCAACCTCTTGCGGCAGACAACGGCCCTGCCAATACGCTGAAAGCATAAACTGCACCCGTACACATCAAGATACCCATCGAGCTGACCAAGACAGCCCAACGATTAATTTCCTTTTTCATCAACAACACTCCCTTATTTTCCATTCGCCATGACGATGTTTTTTAGTTCTCCCCAATTTTCGCGGAACATGCCTTCGTTCATCACTTTCAGATCATCAGCAATCACCGGTTTGAAGCCCATTTGTCCCAAAATATCTTTTTCCAGATCGACCCCAGGCGCGATTTCGATCAGGCGCAATTTGCCATTTTCAAGATCGAATACCGCACGTTCGGTTACATACAATACTTCCTGCTCGACTTCAGATGCATATTCCCCACTGAAAGTCACTTGTTCAACTTCGGCTACGAATTTCTTCGCTTTGCCTTCCTGGATGATCGTCAGACGGCCATCTTTGACTTCCTGCTGCAAACCGCCGGCAGTGAAGGTTCCTGCGAACACCAATTTCTTGGCAGCTTGGGAAATATTGATGAACCCGCCACAACCAGCGACACGGTTGCCGAACTTGGATACATTCACGTTTCCGCAAGCATCGGTCTGGGCCAGTCCCAACACAGATAAATCCAAGCCACCGCCATCGTAGAAGTCGAATTGCGCATGGTGATCCATGATCGCTTCGCTGTTGAAGGCATGTCCGAAGTCCCGCAATCCTGCCGGAACGCCGCCGATCGATCCAGCTTCGGTCGTCAACACCAATTGATCGCTGATGCCTTCTTCGGCACCGACTGTCGCGACATTGACCGGAATCCCTACGCCAAGGTTCAAGACAGCGGACGGAACCAACTCCATCGCAGCACGACGAGCGATTACCTTGCGCGCATCCAACGGAAGGGCCGTTACAGCATCCAACGGTACTTTTGTATCACCTGAGAAAGCCGGATTGTACTCAGTGTTTTCCGTTTGGAACTGATTGCCTGGTTGTGCCACGACAATGTAGTCGACCATGATACCTGGTACTTTTACGTCTTTAGGATGTAGTGTGCCCGCTGCTGCCAATGTTTCCACTTGAGCGATCACGATCCCGCCTGAATTTTTAACTGCCTGAGCTACCGGAAGGACTTCCATGTGCAAGCCTTCTTTTTCAAGCGTCAAGTTACCTTTTTCATCGGCCACCGTTCCGCGGATCAGACCAACATTAATTGGGAAAGTAGGGTAGAACAGCCATTCTTCGTTTTCGATTTCAACGACTTTGACGATGTCTTCGGTCGTGCACGGGGAAAGCTTGCCGCCTTCCAGACGCGGATCAACGAATGTGCGCATGCCGACTTTAGTGAACAAGCCCGGGCGTTTTGCGGCGATTTCACGGTACAGTTGGGTGATGACCCCTTGTGGAAGGTTGTAGGCTTCGCATTTGTTTTCGACGATCAGATCGCTGATCTGCGGAGAAGCACTGACGATACCGCCGATCCAACGTTTGATCAGACCTTCGTGCGCCAGATGACTCATCCCTTTCGTGCGGCGATCCCCTACAGCGCTCGCGTGGATGACTGTCAGATTGTTCGGATGGCCTTCCGCTTTAAAGCGATCTTCGATGGAAATGGCCATTTCTTCATTCACACAGGCCAACCCGAAACCGGTCAACGCTACTGTGCTGTTGTCTTTGATCAATTTTGCCGCTTCCGCAGCTGTGATTACTTTTGTCATAAGTGTACCCTCCTGTTTGCTCGTTCATTCACATTCATGTGTTAAGAAAAAAGCTCAGCCTTGCTCTGAGCTTTTCAGTTTTGATTAATAAGCGATTTTCAATGAGCTAGCGATTGCTTCGGCATCTTTGAACAACGTTTCGATGATTTCTTTGGCAGGACGGATATCGCGTACCATACCGGTGATCTGGCCGGCCATTACTGATCCGTTCTCTACATCACCTTCGTATACGGCCTTGCTCAATGAACCCAACGCCAACTCTTCCAATTCATCACGGGATGCATTGTTGTTTTCCAGTTCCTGGAACTTCGCAAGCATCTTGTTTTTGATGGAACGGACAGGCGCTCCGTTACGGCGACCTGTAACGATCGTAGCTGTATCATCAGCATCAAGTACCGCTTGTTTGAATGTAGCCGGAACCGGGCATTCTTCAGCAGACAAGAACAGAGTTCCTACTTGGATCCCTTGGGCACCCATCGCGTACATCGCAACGACACCGCGGCCGTCACCGACACCGCCGGCTCCCAATACAGGGATATTGACAGCGCTGACCACTTGTGGCACTAAGCACATGGTCGTTGTTTCGCCGACGTGTCCGCCCGCTTCGGTTCCTTCAGCTACGATTGCATCCGCACCTAAAGCTTCCATTTTTTGCGCATGTTTCACGGATGCTACTACTGGAATCACTTTGATCCCTGCCTCTTTGAATTTCGGCATGAACGGCTTCGGTGTGCCTGCTCCAGTTGTAACGACTTTTATACCTTCTTCAATCACGACATCAACCAACTCCGGGCAATTTTGCATCATCAACATCAAATTTACCGCAAATGGTTTATCCGTCATGCTTTTGCATTTTTGAATTTCTGCGCGCAGTTGATCCGCTGTCATTCCGCCTGAA
Source organism: uncultured Trichococcus sp. (assembly GCF_963667775.1). Classification (NCBI taxonomy): domain Bacteria; kingdom Bacillati; phylum Bacillota; class Bacilli; order Lactobacillales; family Carnobacteriaceae; genus Trichococcus; species uncultured Trichococcus sp. The sequence goes on from NZ_OY764015.1 coordinate 2,045,083, forward strand.
CCGATGATACCGAGCCCGCCTGCATTCGAAACGGCAGAAGCGATCTCAGCTGTTGCAATCCGTGCCATTGCTCCTTGAAAAATAGGATATTTTATTCCTAGCATTTCGCATAATGTTGTCATCTTGTTTTTCCTTCTTCCTTGAATTGTGAGTGATGAGTCCGCTGGGTTGGCTGAAATCGCCGTTCCTTTTGCTCACCTTTTCTCTTGATAGTTGCATTATAGAATTGATCTGATTAATTGTGAAATAGTAATCTTCATTGGTTTATCATAACCGTTTGGTTATATAAAATAATTAGATTCGGAATAGAAAGCTCATTATTAGTGAGTTTATGAACAAATATAATACACCTCTTTTTTAATGTGGCGTTCTTCTTCCATATCTTTTTTGTTCTGAATGGATATCACATTAATAACCAATATGTTATAATTGTGATTATTTTATCTTTCACAATCGAAAATAAGTTAAAATAGTCTCTATGCTAACCTGTCGTTCTCTGTTTCCTATAGAAATAAAGCCACCCATCGAAAGGATGACTTAAAATGATGCAACAGACCACTATCATTGCCTACTTAGATGCCATCGTCAGTGAAGGAACCTTCACACAGGCGGCGAAGTCTCTATATATTTCCCAACCTTACCTCAGCAAAACCATCACAAAACTCGAAGAGGAACTCCAAACCAAATTGGTCGAGCGCAATCGGACTCCGATGGAATTGACCTATGCCGGCGAAAGGTTCCTGACGCACATGAAAAAGATGCAGAACCAATACGAAGACATGGTCAATGAATTGACCCTTATCACAAACCTGAAGTACGGCCGGATCCGCGTCGGTGTTCATCCGATCATGGGTTCCTTTCTTCTTCCTTTGATCCTACCGAAGTTCCATGAAAAATATCCCGGCATCGTCCTGAAAATTATGGAACAGGACGCCAAAACGACGGAAATGGATCTACTGGAAAACAAAGTCGATCTCTACTTGGGAATGATGCCGATCCATAATGAACAGCTTTCCTACACGATGCTGGCGGAAGATAAATGGTGCGTCATCGTTCCGGACACAAGCCCACTGTATCAGCCCGGTTTGAAGGAAATCGAAAAATTCCCTTATCCTTTGAACTTGCTGAAGAACGAAAAATATGTGCTGACCACTTCCCAATCCGGGATCCGTAAACAGGCCAACGAATTCCTGAAACATCTGGACATCAAGGCTGATGTCGTCATGGAATCGCAGAACATTTCAACCGCAGCAGCGCTTGCGAGAAAAGGGATGGGACTGACTTTTCTGCCGAAGAGTGCGCTCAATAATAGTGAATTGATGGACAGCTACAATATTTTTTATATCGAAACCAGCATCGTCCGCACCCGTTATTTCATCGCCTATAGCAAAGAAAAGACCCTTTCCTCCGTCGACTTGGCCATGATCGATATGGCGAAGGAACTGATGAAAGCCTACAGCGACAGCATTTGAGCATTGCCGCCTGCAGCTTAGGAAAGACACCGCTTATTCTGTTTGGAACCATATCATTTGGCCTTCGGCAGCAGAAGTTGTATCATCAAAGTGAGCAAGAAGATTTGCCATGCTTTACGCACAATAGTGGACATTTACCCATAGGAGGGATTATCATGGATAAACTATCAAAAGATAACAATCATTCTATCGATGCCACTTGGTTGACCGAAGAACCCTTTCTGGATATCGTTCCCGAAGATCCCCCTCAAGAAACTGAAATCCTGTACTGCCAATGCAAGAAACCATCAAGCGTGTATCAGGAAAGCAACGATCTTGGCCACTGGCTGAAATGCGGAGACTGCAATCGCGTCATCAAAGGTTCGTTTGAACCGGTGAAGCCTTATTGATCGACGGTCATAAAAAAACAAAAAAAGAGCAAGCGAGTGCGTCATTTGCGCATTCCTTGCTCCTTTTTGATTACCGGTATAAAAAAAACGCCAGAGATCAGTCTGGCGTTCCGGTGTTTACTGCTTTCAACCCTTTGATATCCAAAAACTTTTGGCAGAGTTTATCCAATTCCTGCTCCATCACAGCGCTCGTCTCAGGTGAATAACTGAGCATTTTTGCCGGCGTGGATACCAGATCCAGAACGGAATCGGGAACCACCTTGTCACCTTCGACATGGACAGCAATCTGTGGGTTGTAGTTTGTCGTTCCGCAACATGCAGAGACAAGGTAGGCAATCTCATAATGCTCGTTGCCTTTGTCGCGGATACGGAAATAGCCATCACCGATGAATTCCTTTTCCGGTCCGAAATTAGCCAATATCAGTTCCAAATCCTTCTTTTCCATTGAGAAAACCCCTTTTCTTCATGAATCAACCAGACGATCATTTGCTTAAAAAACGTGAACACAGGCTCGCCCTTCAACACTTGCCCGCACTTTTCCTTCAAGGATAGTATACCACTCCCGGACAGGTTTGCACATCCACTGCGCAACAGCTAACGCAAGCTTTTTCTCATGTCCGATGCCCTTTCCTCGGATCCAATGAGGGCTTCTGTTAAGTCTATCCCAAATTACTATGATAAAATGAAACTGTAAGCGCTGACCAAAAACATAGAAACGGGGTTATCCAGATGACCGAAACAAAATTATCGAAACTGAGAATCACTGGCCAATCACACCAAGGCATCACCACTACGGTAAAAGTCCGTAACCTGCCTGAATTTTTTGTTGACGAATCGGAGCGGATGGGCGGCGAAAACAAAGGGCCGAATCCGCTGGAGTATCTTTTGGGTTCGTTGGCAGGCTGCACCTCGATCATTGCCTACTATGTTGCCGAACAGCAAGGCCTCTCCTACAGAGGTCTGACGTTCACCGTCGAAGGCACCTTTGATCCGCGCGGTTTTGCCGGAGAAGATGATATCCGGACCTACTTCCAGGAAGTCACTCTCGTGAACCATATCGATACCGATGAGACCGACGAAGCCATCGAGAAGCTGGCGGCGGAAGTCGAAAGACGCTGCCCAGTTTATAACCTCATGCTGGATGCGGGCGTCGACATGTCGACCCAGTGGATCCGAACCAACTAGATAAAATGCCAAAAGACCTCGTCAGACTGCCTTATTCGGCAGTTTGACGGGGTCTTATTTGTCGCTGCATCATTTGAACTCTCTCAGCTTGTTTTCGCTCGGAACCATGTGGCTCGTGTAATTTTCGATTTTGAACGTCAGCCGTTCCATTGCTTGCTGCATCACATCGATCCGTTCCTGGAGTTCACGCTGTTGTTCGACCAACAGTTCCATCCGCGCCGGAACGGTCTCTTCTCCGCTGCGGAAAAGCGCAAGATATTCGATCAAGGATTCGATCGATAAGCCTGCGTTGCGCATCTGGCGACTGAAGACGATCCACTTCAGATCTTCTTCGTCGAATTCACGGACTCCGTTTTCATTCCTTTTTATCGGCGGAATCAGCCCGATCCGCTCATAGTAGCGGATCGTATCAGCCGATACCCCCGTTTCCTCGCTGGCTTTCTTTATGTTGATCATCTCGTCCATCCTTTCGGTATCCAAACCTATCTTGACAGTTAGCTTCAGCTACATCCTACACCTTGGAGTGGACTCCAAGTCAACTGGAAGGTGCAGGCGAAAGAGGCTAGCTCGCCCCAATAGTCTTTCAGCCTTGCAACGCAAGCAACTGCAGAATCGTATGCGACACCGCATCCTCATCATTCGACCTTCCCGTGATGAATGCCGCCGTATCTTTGATGATCGGATAAGCGTTCCGCACAGCGAAGCTGTATCTCCCGCTCTTCATCATTTCAACATCATTCATGCCGTCCCCGAAAACCATCGTTTCTTCCGGGGTGACCTGCAGCAACTCCTGCAGATGGGCGACCGTACTCCCTTTATGCACATTCAGGTCGGTGATGTCCAACCAGGCTTTCTCTGAAGCGACGATGTGCGCCCGGTCGCGAAAAGCAGCCAATTTTTCAGCGGTCCCGATGCAGCGTTCCTGCATATCGCGGACCGTTATTTTGATGAAATCGTCCTCGATGGATCCGAAGTCCGCCACCGTGATCACTTTCTTGTACGATTTCCTGACAGCTGCGGATTCCTCCGGTGACAGATCATCTTTGATCATCGCGGCTTCTTTCGTGCAGGCGATCAAGGTATGTCCGAGCCGCATCTCCTCCAGTTCGTGCAGAATGGCACGGCCGATTCCGTTCTCCAATAAAGATTCGTAGACGACTGTGCCGTTGCGTTTGATCCGCGAAGCACTGTCCCCGAGAATCCAAAAATCAGCAGCATCCTCACCGAATATTTCTTCGACACGCTCACTCTGCTTGCCTGTACAAGGCGCGAAGATAACTCCTTTTTCCGTCATCATCCGCTTGGCTTGCTTGAAAAGTTCCCTGTTGAAATCCCCTTGACTGTTCAGGAAAGTACCGTCCATATCCGTCAAAATCAATTTGATCATCCGAGTTCCTCCATTCCGATTATCTTCTCGCTCCCATTATCGCATATTTCTCCGCTTCTGACCGCTGCATGACCCCAAAATGGCATCGGCAATGCATTTCCCGTATAATGTAACTTGAAATCATTCGTAAAGAAGGTGCACTTATATGATAACGGTCATCGGCGTCACAGCTGACAATCTCGTCCACACAGACATCGATTTGGATACAACCGACCTGTCGTCCTACAAATGGATCTGGGCCGACTTCAATGAGCCCAGCGCAACCGAAGTAAAGCATCTGGAAAAAACTTTTCATTTCCATCCACTCGCTATCGAAGACTGCCTGCAAATACTGCAGCGTCCGAAGCTGGACTATTATGAAGATTACACATTTTATGTGACCCATCACGTGCGTGAAGAAGAACGGGACCTATTCAAAGAAGAATTGGATTTCTTTGTCGGTGAAACGCTCATCGTCACTTTTCAGCGTTCCCCCTCGAAAGAGGTCGCTTATATCCAGAAACGCTTGTCGGCTCACCAAAATGCCGAAAACTGGGACCCATACTTTATTTTTTACAGAATCCTGGATCAAATCGTGGACAATTATTTCCCTTTGATCCACGCCATCGAAGACAGACTTGTGCAACTGGAAGAGGACAACCTGAATAAAACGACCGCCGCCTTCATACCTGAATTGATGGAGTCCCGGCATCTCCTCTTGGGTCTTCTGCAGACCGTCAATCCGATGCGCGATCTGCTTTACCGTATGCTGAATTCGCAGCATCTGAAAGGCATAAGGGAACGTCGAAGCTACTTTTCGGATATCCACGATGATCTGCTGAAAGTATCCGAGATGATCACTTCCAACCGCGAAGTGACTGCCGACATGCGCGACAGCTACCTATCACTGAATTCCCATCAGACCAATAACGTGATGAAGGTGCTTACCATCATCACCTCGATTTTCTCGCCTTTGACGTTGATCGCCGGCATCTATGGGATGAACTTCGAAAACATGCCGGAATTGACTTGGAAATACGGCTATTTTTTGGCTATCGGCCTGATGTTTGGAATCGGTTTGGCAATGTATCGCTGGTTCAAAAAAAGCGGCTGGTTCTGATCACCGGCCGTTTTTGTTGTAATATTTGGCGACAGGGTATTTTAATTCCCCTGTTTCCAGATAGATACGAAAATCATCCACCGCGAACAGATCGCCTGGCTCCAACAAAAAGAAATAGAGGCGGGTTGGATAACCTTTGCTTTTGGCCAAAATATGATTGTTTCCACCATAGGCATACCACCAGATTTCGAACAGCTCCTCCCTGACGGAAAGTTCATCCTCCAACAGCGTAAACTCATAGCAGCCTTTTCGTTCCAACAGATCGGCGATATCCAGTTTTTTTCTCCAAATTCCTTTTTGCATCAGCCTCATTTTCCTCACCCTACCCTTCAGCCTTATGATACGAACGTAAGTTCCCTTTGTCAACCATTTATTATTCAGGAAAAACCTTAAAAATAGCCTCTCTTTCTTGGGAATAGTAAGGAATCGTGTTAAGATGTTGTAAACATAAGCGGATGCTCAAAACTGGTGGCTCCAACCGGAAGACTCTTGCATCCGACGAAAGGAAGATTCGCCATGCCCATCAAACTGATCGCCGTCGATATGGACGGGACTTTCCTGGACAGCCGGAAGGAATTCAACCAGGAACGCTTCGCTTCCCTGTACAAGCGCATGCTCGAAAAAGATATCCGTTTTGTCGTGGCCAGCGGAAACCAATACTACCAACTGCGTTCTTTTTTCCCTGAAATACAGGATGAACTCGCTTTTGTGGCGGAAAACGGTGCTTTCGTCGTGGATTGCAACAAAGAGCTGTCCGTCGGTGAGATGACGCAGGAGACGATCGATAAAGTGCTCCGGATTTTCAAGGAGTTGGATGCCTATTCGAAATTGGTCGTTTGCGGCAAAAACAGTGCCTATGTCGACAGTTCCGTTTCCGATTACTTTTTCCAAAATACGAAACGCTTCTATCATCGCTTGAAGCGGGTGGATTCTTTTTCCGAAATAGATGACATCATTTTCAAATTTGCATCCGGTTTTGCGGAAGAGGAAGTCCCGGCCCTCCTGGAGCACTTCGCGCGCGAAGTGGGCGATGTCGTCTCCCCGGTACCGACAGGCCACGGCTCAATCGACCTGATCATTCCCGGCATGCATAAGGCTTCCGGCATCCAATTGCTGCAGAAACTGTGGGGCATCTCCGATGAGGAAACTGCCGCATTCGGCGACAGCGGGAATGATATCGAAATGCTGGAGCATGTGGCCTACAGTTTCGCGATGGCGAACGCAGCCGATGACGTCAAAAAAGCCGCCAAATACTGTGCCCTTTCGAACAATGAAGAAGGCGTATTGACCGCAATCGAGCAGCTGCTCGAAATGGAATGAACAAAAAAGGATGATGGACCGTCGCTTCGATACGAAGCGGGAGCCATCATCCTTTTTTATGTCGCTATGAAATCAAGCCTGTCAGGAAGGTCAATAATTCATACTTTTTCTCTTCCGGCATTTTTTTGATTTGAGCGGTAAGTTTCTTTTCCACCGGGCTCATTTCCGAATTGAAGAATTCCGCCACCGTCACGCCGAGAACCTCACAGATATGGTTGAGCGTCTTCAGAGACAATTTGGTTGAATTGTGTTCGATGGCCGAAATGAAGGAAGGCGAGACGTCGATCTGCTCAGCCAATTCTTTCGCCGTTATTTTGTTCAGTTTGCGCAATTCCTGAATGCGACTGCCTACTTCCATACTGATCCGCTCCTCTTTCCCTGGATTCAACTTTGCTTTTTACATACTAACACACCTCAACCTGTAACTTAAAGCTTTTTCACTCTTTTTTAAACTTATCATTCAAAATATACACTTATACATAAATATTTATTCCCCTGGATTCAGTTATGTGTTAATATGTTTTTTGTAAGCATGTCTAATGATTTTGAAAATCAAATAAATAACATTTTTTCAAGAAGGAAGGTATTTATGCAACAATACAAACAAGAATGGTTCGGTAATATCAAAGGGGATATCCTGGCAGGCATCGTCGTCTGTCTGGCCCTGTTCCCTGAAGTCATCGGCTTCATGATCGTCGCTGGAGTGCCACCGATTGTGGGAGTCTACGCCACTTTCTTCATCACAGCCATTGCAGCCTTTTTCGGTTCCAGCAAGGGCATGATCTCAGCAGCGGCAGGTTCCGTGGCCTTGGTGTTGGCTCACCTGGTCTCCGAATACGGCATTCAGTACCTTTTTGCCGCTACGATTTTGGCAGGTGTCCTGCAGGTCGTCCTTGGTTTCCTAAAGGTAGGTTCCCTGATGCGCTACATTCCGAAGCCTGTCATGATCGGTTTCGTCAACGGCTTGGGGATCATGATGTTCACTTCGCAATTGGATCATTTCCAGGGCAGCCTGCTTTTGCCGCTTCTGGGACTGTTGGGCATTGCGATCATTTTCCTGTTCCCTCGGGTCACGAATAAAATCCCTGCCCCTATCGTTGCGATTTTCGTCATCACCGCGATTGTGCTGGGCTTTGGCTTGGATGTGAAAACGTTGGGCGATATGGGGTCCATCTCGACGGCTTTGCCGCGCTTCGGCATCCCGGCTGTTCCGATGACATTGGAAACTTTGCGCATCATTTTCCCAACTGCACTTTCGGTTGCCATCGTCGGATTGGTTGAGTCCTTGCTGACCGCACAATTGGTCGATGAAATCACCGAAGAGAAGAGCGACAAAAACCAGGAAACGTTGAGCCAAGGTCTTGGGAATGTCGTTTCCGGATTCTTCGGCGGTATCGCTGGCTGCGGCATGATCGGTCAGACGATCATCAATCTGAATTACGGGGGCCTTGGTCGTCTTGCGACTTTCTTGTCCGGATTCTTCATGTTGTTGTCCGTTGTTCTTTTGAACGGTTCTGTCGTCCAGATTCCGGTTGTCGCTTTGGCGGCAGTCATGGTCGTTGTCTCCATCGAAACCATCAACTGGGACTCGATCAAACGATTGCGTACAAATCCTAAAAACGAAACCTTTGCGATGGTCCTCACCGTAGCAATCGTTATCGGAACGCACAACCTGGCTTACGGTGTCGTGGCCGGTACTTTGGTCAGCGCCGTCTTCGCCGCTTTCAAAATGTCCCATCTTCATGTTGCAGCCGGATCTGCCGATGATGACCACCACTACAAAGTGGATGGCCACCTGTACTTTGCTTCCGCCGAAAAATTCCTGGATTTCTTTGCTGAAGAAATCGAACACGAGGAAGAAGTCGTTATCGACATCAGCGCCATGACGCTGTGGGATTCCACAGCTGTCGAAGCGATCGACAAGCTCATCACCCGCAACAACAAACGGGGTGTGAAAACGACGTTCACCGGCGCGAACCCGCAAAGTTCGGCCCTCTTCAAACGGATTTCGATCCATACTGAAAAATAAGAAAACTCACGGGCTGCCTCTCGAGGTGGCCCTTTATCGTCTTCCTCCTCCGGCTAGCGCGGTCTTCGCCGGAGGACGGCTATCATTCCGATTGAGTTCTCCGACGAGCCAAGCTTAGTCGGAGGTGAGGCCGATTGTTACCGGTGTCCCCCGGCGAAGGGGTCACTCACAGGAGCTGTGCGCACATATTTCGCATTTCGGCATCGCCTCAAAAAAAGACAGGCTGTCCCAATGGGGTAGCCTGTCTTTGTCGTATTTTCTGAACTAAAATCCGTCTACACTTCCACCAGGTCAAAACGCGTAATGATGCCGAGCAGGTTTTCCGTATTTTTGCCGCTGTGCGTCACCAGCAACGCATCGATCTTTTGGTTATCAAATTGGGCTTCCGCTTCGTAGATGGTAGCATCCTTCTTGATGAAGGCAAAATTATTTTTATTCTCGTCCAAAACAAGGATATCCCGCGCAAGCGTTCCGTCGATCGACACGGTTGCCTCATGCGCATGCTGGGACAACCAGTGCGTGATGCCATTCTCCGTCAACAATCCCCTCACTTTTCCCTTTCCGTCTTTGATCGGGAATTGTGTCAGATCGGTGTTCCGGATCGTCTCGAGGACAGCAGACAGCGGTGTCGTTTCCTTAAAGAACTTCACATCACCCGATCTGATGTCGAAAGCCGTCTTCGGTTTCAACAGTTGTTCATGGATCGCCTTGATCAGATTCAGGGACTCCTCGTTGACGAGCACCAGATCACTTTGGTTCCCGTGGCTCAGAAAGTTACGCAGATCCCCCAGTATCTGAAAATCATTCCGTTTCCTTTTCACAAAACTGTCGTAGCGCGAGGCGTTCTCCACCAGTTCATAAAAACTGTAGTAGGATTTTCCGCGATTGGGCTTGTATTCCTTGTTGAAAAAACTCTCGATGTCATTGAAATAATCCAGGAATGCTTCGTTGCTGCTCTTCAATCGCCTTCACCCCTCACAATTTGCTATCGTTATGCTTCTATTCTAACAATTCGCAACGGGAAATACGAATCCAAAGCCTTTCGAAAGAAACAACTGATTAAGCGGATAGGATGCTCCGAACCGCGGTATCACCATAAAAAGCCACCTGATTCGAGTACAAGAAATTGTCTTGGATCAGGTGTTTCTTCCGTTCTGCATGACCCTCGTTTCACTCCGAAAGATAAGTCAGCCGGATGCCATCCGGGCCGATCCGTTCAAATGTATCCAGCCTGAACTTCCGGATACGCTGATCGGAACTGCTCCCGAACTCGAACAAAGAAACGGAATCGGAAACGCCTTCGACAAGCGGAGCGATGATGAGGCTGATTTCATCGACCAAACCTTCGCTCACGAACGATCCGTTCACAACCCCTCCGCCGACCAGCATGAAAGTTTCGATGCCAAAATGTTTGTGCAGCTTCTCCAAGGCAACCATCATCGACAAAGGTTTGCTCTTCCCCGCAAAGATGTAGGAAATGCCCACGTTCCTGAGATGGGCCAGATACCGGTCCGAGACCGCCTCGCTCAAAATCGTGACGATGTGGTCGCCTTTTCTTTCCGGGTACTCGTCGCCGATCACATTCATTTCCCAGCCGAGTTTTCCTTCCGGATCGACCGCGATCGCGTAAGAGCTGAATGCAGCCTGATGAATGTAATCTTCCAGCGGGATCGCTGCATCTGGGTAAACAGACAGATCCACTTTGTTTCCGAATGTGATGTGCTCCTCGAACGTGACCCTTCCGCAGATCCAATTGTCCGAAACGTAAGCTTGCAGCGTCTCCTCATAGGCCTTTCCGTACGGTCCGAATTCGCCCGCGCTTAAATAATGCCCCGCCGCACGCCCGTCTATCGACATCGCCATGTGGCAAATCACCCTGTAAGGTCTGTTCATTTCTTTTTCCTCCGTTCCTAATCTTTGTTTATGGTTCCATCATAAACCCTTGAGGTTAGTTTAAGTCAAGAAGGAAATGCAACATTTTCCTCCCCAAAATTATAGTCTAGCCCACATCTGTCAAATCACGTTTCTACTTTCGCACATACATCTGTGTTACGTTGTCATATTCGACCAAACCATTATCTTTCAGGTGTTTTTTTAGTTGTCTCAATTCTTCCTTTGCCTCTGCCACGTATTGATTTATCTCGATTTCCGTATAATCATTCTTCAATCCAAAAAAAATATTATCTTCAATGATCGACTCATTATGCTCAATGATTTGTTTTCCATTTGTTGACACAGAAATCACATCTTTCTTTAGGACTCAACATTTCTCTTGATCCATTTCCAACAATCCCGCTCAACTGGTTACTGATTTCTTAAAAAGTTTTATCAAAACGTTTATTTAAAACATTGTTCAATGATACCATCCGTAGATATCAAGAAAAAGATACAAAATAACAGTTGGCAGGGCTACTGTTGCTTCGATTCCACCAAGAAGGGCCTACCAGTAAAGACTATTCGAGAATCCGGTCACGACTCCGGCGAGGCCCCGCTCGCCGGAGTATAATGTTAACTTTCGCCCCTTTCTCCGGTGAAACCAGCCTCATAGGAGAACACATGCAAAAGGTGTGCTTACCTCCGGCCAGACTACCGTTCACCGGAGGTAAGCATCAAAAAGGACGTTAGCTGATATACTGGAGTTACCTATAAAGAAAGAGCCGCCTCAACGTGAGACGGCTCCCATACTTATTCTTTTCTTATTTCCCGATCAACGCAATGATCTCCTCCAGAACTGCTTCACCGTCCAGGATCTCATAATTTTCCTTCGAGATCAGCTTGTAAGGCACCGCCTTGTAGGTCAGGAAATCCTTCAGCCGCGCGATTTCGTATTTGGATTGCGGGCCGATCATCAGGGCATCGATCGCTTGGCTTTGGATCGCCTGCTCCGCGATGATCGCCGGGGCGGAGTAGACATGGATGTCCAGTCCCCTTTCATCCGCAGCGTTCTGCACATTCTTCACCAACAAGCCGGTCGTGATGCCTGCCGTACAGATCAATAAGGCTGTCTTTTGTTCGGTCATCTGCTTCAACCCCTTATGCCGCTTTCTTTTTCTTGTTGTAGATATCCAATACGACGGCCAGCAACAGAATCAAACCTTTGATTGCTTGCTGCCAATCGACACCGACACCGAGAATGGACATCCCGTTATTCAAGACACCCATAACCAAACCGCCGACGATCGTGCCCACGATGGTGCCGATCCCGCCTGAAGTGGAAGCTCCGCCGAAGTATACGGCTGCCATCGCATCCAATTCCATGGAAGTACCTGCTTGCGGTGTGGCCGCATTCAGACGCGCTGCCAAGATCAAACCAGCCAACGCAGCCATTGCGCCCATGTTCACGAATACCCAGAAAGTGATTTTTTTCGTTTTGATACCGGACAATTCCGCCGCTTTACGGTTTCCGCCGGTTGCGTAGATTTGGCGTCCCGCAACCGTCTTGTTGGTCAAGAAAGCATAGGCCGCTACGATGACTCCCAAGATGACCAAAATGACAGGATAGCCTTGGTAAGAGGCGAAGATGTAAGTAACCCCGATCATCACCACTGCCGTCATGACCGCTTTCACCATGAACATATTCATTGATTCCACTTCGAACAGATTATTTTTGCGTTTTTCACGTGTGCGCCATTGCCCGAAGACGAGTGCCGCGGCAATAAGTACACCCAAGATCATCGTCAGCAGATGGATACTGCTGTCCGTCAGATCAGGCAAGTAACCTGTAGAGATTTTTTGGAATATTTCCGGGAAAGGCGCCAACGATTGCCCCCCCAAGACGACCTGTGTCAAGCCGCGGAACATCAACAATCCTGCCAACGTTACGATGAAAGCCGGGATGCCGAAGTAGGCTACCCAATAACCTTGCCAAGCTCCGATGATCGCTCCGATTGCGATACAGATCGGCACCGCCAACCAAGGGCTCATGTTGTTGTTCACCATCAAAATCCCTGAAATGGCACCCACGAAAGCCATTACGGAACCTACCGAAAGATCGACGTGGCCCAACAGGACCACCAACAGCATACCCGCTGCCAGCACCAGAATGTGGCTGTTCTGCAGCACAATGTTCGTGATGTTCAGCGGCCGCCAGAAGATGCCGTCCGTCATCAGTTGGAATGCTAACAGCAAGCCGATCAGAATAATTACCATACTGTATTTACTGAAAATATCAAGCGCCTTTGTTTTTAGATCCAGTGTTTGCTTTTCCTTTTTTACGCCGTTCGTCGTTTCCATCTATAAGACACCCTCTTCTTCCCTAGTCATTAGATTCATCAGCGATTCTTGGTTTGCGTCTTTGCGTAAAACCTCACCTGTGAATTTGCCGTCATTCATCGTGTAGATACGATCGCACATCCCCAAGATCTCAGGCAATTCGGACGAGATGATGCAGACGCATTTGCCTGCAGCCGCCATCTCTTCGATGATGGTGTAGATTTCGTATTTGGCGCCGACATCGATCCCGCGTGTCGGTTCATCCAGGAACAGGACGTCCGGTTCCGTCATCAGCCATTTGGCCAGGACGACCTTCTGTTGGTTCCCCCCGCTGAGGCTGCTGACCTTTTGGTAGATCGAGCTCGTCTTCGTGCGCATTTTTTTGCGGTATTCCTCGGCTATCTGGACTTCTTTTTCTTTGTCCAATACGCCCTGCTTACTGATTTTCCCTAAGCTTGCGATTGTCGTGTTCTCACGGATATCCATCAGGAGGTTCAATCCTAGCGCCTTCCTGTCCTCGGATACATAAGCAAGCCCGTTTTCGATGGCTGCCGGCACATCCTTGACCGAAATCTCCTGCCCTTCCTTAAATACTTTCCCGGAAATGTTGCTGCCGTAGGAACGCCCGAAGACACTCATCGCGAATTCGGTCCGGCCTGCTCCCATCAATCCGGCAATCCCGACGATTTCGCCCTTGCGGATCTTGAAATTGATCTTGTCGTTCATGACACGGTGGGCATCAATCGGATGATGGACCGTCCAATCCTTCACTTCAAAATAGACATCGCCGAGGTTCGGATGGCGTTCGGGATAACGGTTGGTCAAGTCTCTTCCGACCATGCCGCGGATGATGCGTTCCTCATTGATGGCTTCTTTTTCCAGCGTTTCGATCGTTTTACCGTCGCGCAGGATGGTGATGCGGTCGGCCACATTGACGATCTCGTTCAACTTATGGGAAATGATGATGGAAGTGATGCCTTGCCTTCTGAATTCCTTGATCAGCTCCAACAGATTAGCACTCTCTTCCTCATTCAGCGCGGCTGTCGGCTCATCCAAAATCAACAAGCGTACCGATTTCGAGAATGCTTTCGCGATTTCGACCAATTGCTGCTGTCCGACCCCGATCTGGGAAACGAGCGTATTGGGATTCACTCTTAATCCGACTGTCTTCAGCAGATTAGTCGTTTTCTTTTCCGTCAGGTCCCAGTCAATAATGCCGTGCTTTGCCTGTTCATTTCCCAGGAAAATATTTTCACTTACGGAAAGATACGGGCTGAGCGCCAACTCCTGATGGATGATGACGATACCTTCATTTTCGCTGTCCTTCAGATTCTTGAATTTGCATGTCTCGCCGTTATAGACGATGTCCCCCTCATAGCTCCCATAAGGATACAGCCCACTCAATACATTCATAAGTGTGGATTTACCCGCACCATTTTCGCCGCATAGGGCATGAATTTCGCCACGCTCGATTTTCAGATTCACATCACTCAATGCCCGGATGCCAGAAAATTCTTTGACGATATTTCGCATCTCCAATATATAATCCGCCATGATACCCCTCCTCTATGAAAGAGACTTCCTTGGCGTCACAAAGGAAGTCTCCATTATTCACATTTTTATAAGCCTAAATCTTCTTCAGAATAGTAGTCTGTATCGATCAGCTCTGCCTGGTAATTTTCTTTGTCCACTGAAACAGGATTAGCCAGATAAGTCGGTACGACTTTCACGCCATTGTCATATGTTTCTGTGTCGTTTACAGGCACTTCTTCCTCGTTGAAGATCGCTTCGATCATCTCGATTGTGTTTTGAGCCAAAATACGCGTATCCTTGAAGATCGTTTGTGTCTGTTCGCCAGCAATGATCGATTTTACGCCTGCTTGCGTTCCATCTTGACCTGTGATGACCGGCAATGGTTTTTCTGCCGAACCGTAACCCACGCCTTTCAGAGAAGAAATGATCCCCAAGCTGATCGGATCATAAGGAGACAATACTGCATCCAAGGTTTTATCCGTGTAATTTGCGCTCAACAGGTTGTCCATCCGTGCTTGGGCAGTCGATCCGTCCCAACGCAAGGTTGCGATCTGGTTGAACTTTGTTTGTTCGGAAGGGATGACCAATTGGCCGCTTTCAATGTATTGTTGGAATACGGACATCACACCGTTGTAATTGATCAAGGCGTTGTTGTCATCAGGAGATCCGCCGAATAATTCGATGTTGTATGGGCCTTCACCTTCGGCCAAATTCAATGCATCTTCGATGTATGAAGCTTGCAGTACTCCCACACCAAAATTATCGAAAGTTGCATAATAATCCACGTGTTCGGAATTCATCAACAAGCGGTCGTACGCGATGACTTCGATGCCTTCGTCAGCTGCTTTTCCAAGCACGTCCGTCAAGGCGGATCCGTCAATGGAAGCGATTACCAAAACATCCACACCTTTTGTGATCATATTCTCGATCTGCGCCACCTGGTTCTCGACTTTGTCCTCGCCGTATTGAAGGTCCGTCTTGTAGCCCAGTTTCTCCAACTCGGTGACCATGTTGTTGCCGTCCGCAATCCATCTCTCGGCTGACTTAGTCGGCATCGCGATTCCCACATAGCCGGCATCCCCTGTTGATGCTTCGCCGTCCCCGCATGCACCTAGCACTACTGCGGATAATAACGTTGCTGCTGTAAGAAAACTTTTCTTCCAATTGAATTTCATCCCGAATTCCTCCACTGCTGATTTATTTGATATACACATTGTACCCCTATCGGATACCGCTTACATTCACTATCTTTTTCCGTTTCTTGATATTCTTACTCACTTGTATCCGTTTCCATATGGATTTTTTCCGATTTTCTTTGTTTTTTTTCGAAGGCCCCATAAACTGTGCTAAACTATTCGATGGTAGCGTTTTATTTATAGTCAAATAATAGGAAGGAAGTTTTCCAACCATGAAGTACCTCCTGCATCTGCTCCTCTTGCTCTTTGTTGTCGGCGGCTGCGCGAACAGCCCTGATGCGGAAGAAGAGCCGGGGAACATCGTCATCGGGTTCTCGCAGTCGGGAACGGAGAGCAATTGGCGCAAGCGTCACACAGAATCAATCAGAGAAGAATTGGATAAAGAAGGCTACGAAGTCCTGTACAGGAACGGTTTCATGAACCAAGGTCGCCAAATCCAGGATATGCGCACCTTTATTGCTTATAAAGTCGATATGATTGTCTTCACACCGATCGTGGAAGACGGTTGGGATGCCGTTCTCTTGGAAGCAAAAGCTGCAGGTATACCTGTTATCGTTGTCGACCGAGATATCCGCACAGCAGAAGAGAATCTGTATCTGACGCATATCGGTTCCAGTTTTAAGTCTGAAGGAAACCGGGCGGGACTCTATATCACCAATCATTTCCAAAACAGCTCCCAGTCATCCGTAAAGATTTTGGAAATGAAAGGGCTTGCGAATACTTCCCCGACCAATTTCCGCAGTGAAGGCTTTATGGAAGTGATCAGCCGCGATTCACGGATCATCGTCGAAGCCTCCTTGGAAGGGGATTTTATTCGATCCAAGGCGAAGGATGTCTTCCGGAAATACATAGAAGAGAACGGCTGGGAAGATATCGATGTCCTCTACAGCCATAACGATGAAATGACGTTGGGCATGCTGGAGATCATGGAAGAAAACGGCATCGTCCCGGGACAGGACATCCTCATCGTCACGATCGACGGCCAAGCTGAAATGATCGAAAACCTTCGCGCCGGCAAGGTCAATTGCGTCGTCGAATGCAATCCGAACGCCGGCTGGTACGTCCGCAACACCATCAAGCGTTATTTGAACGGCAATACGATCCCTGATGAAATTTATATGCCCGAAACGGTCTTCTCCGATAAAGGCAATCTCGACAGCATTCCGCCAAGGGACTACTAGGGAGGTCACGAGATGGAAAAAATAGCCAGCATCAAAGAAATTTTCCAGCAGACCAATCGCCTGCTGTTCAGCATCACCCTGATCCCCTTGCTGGTGATCAGCATCTTTTACACACGCAATATCCTGATCTACCGAAGCGCGTTGGCGAACGTCGAGGAAGCGAATAGCGTTTTGACCATCGTTCAGGAAAATGTCTTGGAGGAACTGTGGGACCTGGTTTTCGGCCTCATCCAAGTCAGCGATTACGAGTCCGGCAACGAACTGGAAAAGGTGCGGCTCGCGGTCGAAGAGATCCAGGCCAACACCACTACCGCAAAGGAAGCCGCCAACCTGGATGTCGCTTTGCGGACACTGGACACGCTCGACCACTACATTTCCAAAATGGAAGGCAATATCGCAAACGAGCGGCCCTTCGATGAGAACGAAGCCATCATGGTCCAGGTCGACGCCGTCACGGTCCTGCTTTACGCTATCCTGCAGGACTTTGTGCGCGTCGAAATCGAACTTGCGGGTAAAACCAGCGATGATATGCTTGTATCGCTCTATTACCTGATACTCTTTGAGCTCATCATCGTCCTCACCATCATCTACTCTGCAAAAAAAAATAACCGCTTTTTGACGCAGCAGATCCAGGAGCCGTTGAACGATCTGATCGTCCTTTCCGAGGAGCTGTCGCAAGGCCATCTCGATTACCGGGCAAAAGAGCCGGAAGTCGCTGAGCTGCGCGTCGTTACGAAAAGCATGAATGACATGGCGCACAATCTGCATGTGCTGATCGAAGAAAACGCCGTGAAGCAGTTCGATCTGGCGCAGAGCGAACTGCGGGTCCTGCAGGCGCAGATTACGCCCCACTTCATCTACAATACCCTTGATGCCATCCTGTCCTTGGCCGAACAAGGCAACAGCGAGCAGGTAAAGACGATGACCTACGCCCTTTCCGACTTCCTGCGGATTTCCTTAAGCAAAGGCCAGGACTGGATCACGATCGAGAAAGAGATCCGCCACGTCGAAGATTATCTGACGATTCTGCAGATCCGCTACGGCGCCATGCTGACGTTCGCCATCGATATCCCCGAGGAAATCCTGCAAACGGAAGTGCTGAAGATGATCTTGCAGCCATTGGTGGAAAATGCGGTCTATCATGGAACCAAGCATGTCCGCCGCGCCGGGAAAGTGACCGTTGCGGCGACCGTTGCGGATGACACGATCCAGTTCCTCATAACAGATAACGGCATCGGCATGGAGGATGAGCGTCTGCTCGAAATCCGAAAACGGCTTGACCAAGCCACTGTCGATGATTCCGGCGAAGGCGGATATGGCCTTTACAATGTCCGCAAGCGGCTGTTGTTGTATTACGGCAACAGCGCTTCCCTCCAGATCGACAGTACCTACAGAAAAGGCACGGCCATCACAGTGACAGTACCGAAGATTACTTAAAAGGAGCGAACATGCATGTATAAAGTCTTTATAGTCGAGGATGAACACCTGATCCGGGACAACCTGCGGAACCAACTGTTGTCCCTCGCCGAAACGCATCCACTGATTTTTTCGGGGGAAGCCTCCGACGGGGAAATGGCCTTGGCCTCGATCATGGATGTCAAACCCGATATCCTGCTGACCGATATCCGGATGCCTTTCATGGACGGCCTGAGTTTGGCCAAGGAGGTCCGGAAAATTTTCCCTTGGATCCGCATCATCTTCATCAGCGGGTTCGATGACTTCGAATATGCGCGCACCGCCATCCAAGTGCAGGCGGATGCCTATCTTTTGAAGCCGATCAAAGACACCGAGCTGATCCAAACGCTGGAGGCTGTCATCACGGTATTGGAAAAACAAAAAGAGCCCCTCATGGACCGGGATCCGCAAGCGGATAATTTCGTTTTCGAGCTGAAAAAAAATCATTTCCTGAACGGCATCTTCCGCGGAGAATTGTCGGTTCCGGAAGTGCTGCAGGAATCCGCCGCCTTGCAACGTTCGATTGTCGGGAAAAAGACTTGTGTCGTATTGGCCACCAATCACTACGACAAGAACTTCGACGATTATTTCCGCTTCAGCAACTATCTGCATTTCCTTTTTGGAGCGGACGAAAGCATCATTTTCTCGAGCATCTCGTCGCGCTTCATCAAATTTTTGCTGATGGACAGCGACACGGACAGGCTGTTGGAAAAGAGTTACCAATTGGCTCAGACGCTCGTCCATGAACTGAAGGATGAAGAGGTGGAGGACCTGATCGTTTCGATCGGACCGATCGTCGAACGGCTCAGCGAAATCCCGCAAGCCTACCGCTACACGCAGAATATGCTCCAGACTTACGGGGTGCTGCGGACCGAACGCATCATCAGCTACGAGGACGACATCAAGGACGGCGAAGTTTCCCCGACGAATCCTTTTAAGCTCGATCTGGCCCAAAAAATTGCCCATACCGAAGCCGATGAACTGGAGGAACTGGTATTGGAGCTTCAGGGAACTCCCGGGGACACCGAAGAACGCAACCGCCTCTTCCGCTTTTTCGTGCTTACCGAATTAGGTCACCTTGTCCAAAAAAAGAAGCCCGGTTCGGAGCAGCCTTTGCTTGAAAAAATGAACGACCTGGATCAACTGGCGGCGGTGGCGGCAGATGCCGTTGAATATACCCAAACCATCGGAAAACTGCTGGCTTTTCTGATGTCGGCCCACATCAACCCTTCCATGTTGAAGTATCAGAGCGTCATCCAAAAAGCGTTGGGATTCATCAAGGAGAATTTCACCGAGCCGGATATCTCCCTGAATGTCGTCGCGGATGCCGTAAACCTGAGTCCGTCGCATTTCAGCACCATCTTTTCGCAGTCTTTGGGGCAGACTTTCATCGATTTTCTGACCGAGTGCCGGCTGCAGCATGCCAAGGAGTTGTTGGCCGGGACGGATGATAAGCTGTCCGCCATCGCGATGGACATCGGCTACAACGATCCCAATTATTTCAGCTACCTCTTCAAAAAGAGGGAAGGCCAGACACCCAAAGAATTCCGAAGAATGCATAGCAGAGCGTGACAGATGCACTGTGGTCGCAAGCGCCCAAGTGTATCATGTCTCTAAGCGATTAAAAATCGCAAGAGCCATGACAAATCCCGTGGGCGTGAAATTCCCCGCCAAATTGTCTTTGAAGGGGAAGCTCTTGTTGTCTTCAGACGTTTTACCCCGCCTAATAGGTTTTGGCGGGGTAAAACCTGTTGCCCTTGGACATTTTGGCCCGCCAAATGATTTTTGGCGGGGTATCTCTGAACGTAATTTAAATTTCCATAGAAAGAGGCTGTATCAAATCCAGAAAATTCAGTTCTGGTTCTGATACAGCCCTTTCTTTTTGACGATATTCCCTAAACCATCCGCTGTTCCTTGGCGACTTGCGAAGGCGCAGTCCCGTAGTATTTTTTGAACAGTTTGCTGAAATGGTACGCGTCCTGATAGCCGACAGCCTGAGCGACTTCTTTTATGGTCCATTCTTCCTGCTTCAGCAGTTCCTTCGCATGCTTCAGGCGCACGTGGATCAGGTAGTGGATCGGACTCAACCCGGTCGCTTCCTTGAATATTTTCGAAAGATGGGCCGGGCTGACGAAGAGTTGCTGCGCCAATTGTTCCAGCGTGATTTCTTCGGAATGATGGTTTTCCAAATAATAGACGGCATGGTTCACCAGATGCTGTTGGCGCACGGCAGTTTGGGAAAGCGCCGGCGGAAGCGTATTATCGGATCTGTCCTCCAGACTGCGCAGCAACAACCCCAGCATCTCCAATATCAACCCTTTGCCCATCAGCTGATATTCGCTCCGCTGCTCGTTGAACTCCTTCGTCACCCGCCAGGCCTTCTCCATGAAGGCATCCGCATAACAGCCGAGATCCAGCAATGCGCGTTTGTTCGGAAAATGATTACGTGGAAGTCCGTTCAGTGAGACGTTTGTCAATCCGATATGCAGCTGATGGGAAAATGTGCCCTCTTTTTGCCGCTCCGCATGTTTTACGCCCGGGTTGAACAGCATAACGGTGCCGGTTCCCAAGTCCTGGCGGCTTCCGTCCACCAAGTAATCGGCTTCCCCTTCGAGCAGGATGCTGATTTCCAGAAAGTTGTGGCTGTGCGTTTTGGAACAGTTTCCGGCTTCGTTCAGCGGATCAAAAGCATAGAGAATCTCAGGATTAAATGTTTGTACGTGTGTATAGGCCATCGCATAAGTCCTTTCTGTTGAATACCCTTATATTGTACAGGAATCTGACGAAGAAAAGCCATTCTCATTCCTAAAAAAAACAGTAACCTGTTAACATACACTTTTTTGAGGAGGACTGTCTCATGAATCATTATCAATGGATTTGGCGCTACGCACGGGCATACAAATCCAAAAGCTTACTGGCTTTATTATTTATTTTCCTGAATGCCCTCCTGATCATCATCAATCCGCTCTTGGCGGGGGAACTGATCGACAAGGTCATCGATGGCGGGCAGGATAATTTGTTGGTGCCGATTTTGGCATTGATGATCGGCATCACGCTATTCCGGACGACCATCCGCTACAGCTACCAGATGCTGTTCGAGCGGATCGGCCAAAACACACTTTTTGTGTTGCGCCAGGACATGTACCGGAAACTGCAGGAGTTGGACTTCGACTTCTTCAACCATACCCGGGTCGGGGACATCATGGCCCGAATGACCGGGGATACCGATGCTATCCGTCATTTTGTTTCTTGGGTCACCTACAACATCCTGGAAAGCATCCTCTGGTTCGTGATGGCTGTCGCGGTCATGGGAACGATCCACTTTCCGCTGATGCTGGCTTTGGTGGCCGTCACGCCGATCATCTTCATCCTGACGCAAAAGATGTCCCGGAAAGCCTTCCCGCTTTTTTTCCAGATCAGGGAAAGCTTTTCCCGGCTGAATTCGATGGTGGAAGAAAACATCGGCGGCAACCGCATCGTCAAAGCGTTCGCGAGGGAAGACCATGAAATCGAAAAATTCACGAAGCACAACGAAGACTTCAAGCGCCGCAATCTGGATTCCGCAGCTGTATCCCGCACCTATCTCCCCTGGCTCGACGGCTTCGCCGGGACACTGAACGCGATCGCCTTAGTGCTCGGCGGCCTGTACGTCATCCGCGGGGAAATGTCGATGGGGGATCTGGTCGCCTTCAACGGCTTCCTCTGGATGCTCAACATGCCGATGCGCATGAGCGGTTGGCTCATCAACGATGTGCAGCGCTTCTCCGCTGCCTGCGTCAAAATTCGCGACATGCTCGATACGGAGGCGCAGATCCCGACCACCACTGCCGAGGAGCACCTCCGGATCAAAGGTACCGTAACATTCGACGACGTCTCCTTCGCCTTCTCTGATGACCCCGGAACGGACATCCTGTCCCACGTTTCCTTTACGGTCGGTCCGGGCCAGACGTTGGGAATCTTGGGCGAAACCGGCTCAGGCAAGACGACGCTCGTCAACCTGGTGGGAAGATTCTACGATCCCACTTCAGGAACCGTCCTGATCGACGGCAAAAATGCCAAGGACTACCCGGTCCGCCAATTGCGGGAAAATATCGCCATGGTCATGCAGGATGTTTTCCTGTTTTCCGATACGATCGAGGACAACATCGCTTTCGGCAATCCGCAAGTGGACCGTTCCTATATCCAACAAATGGCCCGGATCGCAGATGCGGACGGCTTCATCACCAGCATGCCCCAAGGATACGCAACGATTGTCGGTGAACGCGGAGTGGGCTTGTCGGGCGGGCAAAAGCAGCGTATTTCTTTGGCCCGGGCATTGGCGAAGGATCCGGCCATCCTGATTTTGGACGACACCACTTCCGCGGTCGACATGGAAACCGAATCGAAGATCCAACAGGAGTTGCTTGGATTGACGGAAAACAAAACGACCTTCATCATCGCCCACCGGATTTCGTCGGTGCGGGATGCGGATCTGATCCTGATGATGGAAAAAGGCCAAGTCGTCGAACAAGGAACCCATGCGGAACTTTTGGCGAAGCGCGGCAAATACTATGACGTTTACTGCAAACAACTCGGATTGACGGGAGGGGAAAACAATGGCACGCAACACGTATGATGTCGATGAAAGTTTAGAGCAAGAATTCAACTGGGGCCATTACCGGCGCTTGGCCGGCTATATCCGCCCCTACAAAAAACCAATTTCAAAAATATTGGCTGTCATCATTCTGGCGAATATCGCCGGCATGGCGGGACCTTACTTCACAAAAATTGCAATCGATGATCTGATACCGGCAGGAAATGTGCCTCAACTGTTGGGTTTGGGTGGCATCTTCATCCTTTCCCTTGTGCTGATCGGCTGGTGCATGCGCTATCGGATCTATGCCATCACCGAAGTCGGCCAGGATATTCTGAAAGACATGCGCTACGATATTTTTGCGCATCTGCAGCGCCTGCCGTTTGCTTACTTCGACAACCGGCCCCACGGCAAGATTTTGATCCGCGTAGTCAATTACATCAATACGCTGAGCGACCTGTTGAGCAACGGTCTCATCAATCTGATTTCTGACCTTTTCAACGTAGTGATCACATTGGGCTTCATGCTCCTCATAGATGTGCGTTTGACGCTTTACAGCATGGCTCTTTTGCCGGTACTGTTCGGATTGGTGCTGTTCATCAAGAAGCGCCAGCGGATAGCCTTTCAGATTTTGAGCAACAAACAGTCCAATCTCAACGCCTATATCCACGAAAGCATTTCGGGAATCAAAATCACCCAATCGTTTGCCCGCGAACAGGTCAATTATGACATCTTCAATGAAGTCAGCGAGGAATACCGGACGTCTTGGATGAAAGCCGTCAAAATCCAATTCCTGATGTGGCCGGGTGTGCTGAATATTTCGGTACTGACGACCTGCCTGATCTATTTTGTGGGCATCCGTCAGATTGGTGTATCCGTGTCGACCGGAACATTGATCGCCTTCATCGGCTACATCAACAATTTCTGGAATCCCGTCATCAATATCGGGAACTTCTATAATTCCTTGATCACAGCCACGGCCTATTTGGAGCGCATCTTCGAAACATTGGACGAAGTGCCTTCCATCCAGGATGCGCCGGACGCCTACGAGTTGCCTCCGGTCAAAGGCGCAGTCGACTTCGAAAATGTAACCTTCCGTTATGAGGAAGGCAAAGATATTTTGCACAAGGTCAACTTCCATATCGAACCGGGACAGAGCATCGCTTTGGTCGGGCCAACAGGTGCGGGCAAAACGACCGTCATCAATCTGCTGAGTCGGTTCTACGACATCAATGAAGGCAGCGTCAAAATCGATGGTCACGACGTGCGCGATGTCACCCTCGGCTCTTTGCGCAGCCAGATGGGCGTCATGCTGCAAGATACTTTCATCTTCTCCGGTACGATTCTGGAAAACATCCGCTACGGCAAGCTCGATGCAACCGAGGAGGAAGTGATCGCAGCCGCGAAAGTTGTACGCGCCCATGATTTCATTCAAAACCTGAAGGACGGCTACCATACCGTTGTCGAGGAGCGCGGCAGCACCCTTTCGGCTGGCCAACGGCAATTGCTCTCCTTTGCCCGGGCCCTGCTTGCCGATCCGAAAATCTTGATTCTCGACGAAGCGACTGCCAGCATCGATACACGGACAGAAGAATTGCTGCAGGAAGGTCTCCAGAAACTGCTGAAAGACCGTACTTCCTTCATCATCGCCCACCGGCTTTCGACAATCAAGAACAGCTCCCGAATCTTCTACGTGGCAGGCGGCAACATCGCCGAAGCTGGCACCCATGAAGAATTGATGGCCCAAAAAGGCCTGTATCACCATCTCTACCAATCCCAATACGACCTGCTGCAGGCCGTGTGAAGAAGGGCTAACCCGTGAAGCTAGACATCTTTTAGATGCATGAACCCCTGTGCAAATATATGAGACAACTGCGGTGATGCTCTTCTATGTTTGAAAAAATAAATGGATCTCATTACGTCGAAAAAAGATGCGCTACCGCGCCTAGGAGCCACTGCTCCAAGGCCGGTAACGCATCTTTTTGATTTTTTAACAGTCTTTCTTACATCAGTCCGCTTTGTTTGCGATCAGTTCTTTGGCTGCTGTAGCAGCTTCCAAAGCTTCCCATTTCCATTCCATCACTTCCGGAATGTCCTCACCGTTCTCGCGGATGAACTTATGGTGGAAGTCAACCGTTTCCGTCATCCGTTGCGAGAAGGCTGCCGCTGCTTCGCCATAGACGGCATTGGCCGCATCCTGCGCCAAGTGGAAACGGTCCATCTCGGACAAGACGCGCATGTCGAATGGTGTCGTGATGTCCCCATTCTCGCGGTAGCCATGGATGTGCAGGTTATGGTTGTGGCGATCAAAGAAGATGTCACGGATCAAGCCTTCAAAACCGTGGAAAGCAAAGACGATCGGTTTGTCGGCTGTGAAATAGGCGTCAAAGGCTTCGTCGCTCAAGCCGCGCGGATCCACATCCGGATGGCGCAGTTTCAACAGATCCACGATGTTGATGAAACGGATCTTCAATGCCGGGAACTGCTTGTGCAGAATCGTGACTGCCGCAAGTGCCTCCAGATTCGGTTCCGTTCCCGCTGCCGCGATCACGACATCCGGTTCTTCGTCTCCGCAAGTCGAAGCCCAGTCGATCACTTTCAGGCCATCTTTGACCAATACTTCCGCTTCTTCAGCAGAGTAGAATTGCGGACGCGGGTGTTTCGAAGATACGATCAGGTTGATCTGTTCTTCGGAAGCCATCGTTTCCGCCATCACGGCCATCAAGGAGTTCGCATCCGCCGGCAAGTATTCGCGGATGAATTCCGGTTTCTTCTCAGCCAAGTGCGTCAACAAACCCGGATCTTGGTGGGTGTAGCCATTGTGGTCCTGTTGGAACACGGTCGAAGTCGCGATCAAATTCAAGGACGGATAGTGTTTGCGCCACGTCTGTTCTTTGGCTTTGCGCAACCATTTGAAATGTTGGGTGATCATCGAATCAACCACGCGCAGGAAGGCTTCGTAACTGGCGAAGAAACCATGGCGCCCGGTCAGGACATAGCCTTCCAGGAAACCTTCGGCCTGGTGTTCGGACAACTGCGAATCGATGACACGGCCGGACGGAGAAAGCCATTCATCATACGCAGGATCGATCGCTTCCATCCAGACGCGGTTCGTCACTTCGAAGACTTTGTTCAGGCGGTTCGATTTGGTTTCATCCGGTCCGAAGATGCGGAAGTTATCCGGATTGTCCACGATCAGGTCGCGCGCGAAGTTACCGAACTCGATCATGTCCTGGGCAATGACTGCGCCCGGAGTCGTCGTGTCGACGGCATACTGCTTCCAATCTGGAATATTGAGCGGTTTCGGATCGATTCCGCCGTTCGTGACCGGATTCATAGCCATCCGTCGGTCGCCTTTCGGTGCCATTTCTTTCAGCTCAGCCACCAATTGGCCGTCGGCAGTGAACAACTCTTCCGGACGGTAGGACTGCATCCAATCCACCAGCGCATCGATGTGTTGCATATGATGGGCATCCACCGGAATCGGCACTTGGTGGGCGCGGAAACCGCCTTCGATCGGTTCGCCGTCCCATGTTTGCGGACCCGTCCAGCCTTTCGGTGTGCGGAAAATGATGACCGGCCAAACCGGCATCTTCGCTTCGGCTGCGGAGCCTTTACGAGCTTCGGTTTGGATCGCTTTGATTTTTTCAACAGCCGTATCCAACACTTGCGCCATGATCGGATGCACCGCTTCCGGATCGGTCCCTTCCACGAACAACGGCTCCCAGCCCATACCGTTAAAGTACTGCGTCAATTCTTCGTTCGATTTGCGGTCGAGAATCGTCGGATTGGAGATTTTGCCGCCGTTCAAGTACAGGATCGGCAAGACAGCCCCATCCGTTACCGGATTGATGAACACATTGGAGAACCACCCTGCCGCCAACGGGCCGGTTTCGGCTTCACCGTCACCAACAACAGTCGCTGCGATCACTTCCGGATTGTCGAAGATGGCGCCGGTGGCGTGAGAAAGCGAATAGCCGAGTTCGCCGCCTTCATGGATCGATCCGGGTGTTTCCGGTGCCGCATGGGAAGCGACCCCGCCCGGAAATGAGAACTGTTTGTAGAGTTTCGTCAAACCTTCCAGATCCTCGGTGATGTCCGGATAGATTTCCGTATAGGAGCCGTCCAGATAGGAGTTCGAAACCATGACCTGGCCGCCATGTCCAGGTCCTTCGACATAGAACATGTTCAGGTCATATTTGTTGATGACGCGGTTCAAGTGGGCATAGATGAAGTTCTGTCCGGAGATGGTTCCCCAGTGGCCGATCGGATGCAGCTTCACATCGGTTTCCTCGATCGGGCGTTGCAGCAAAGGATTGTCCTTCAGGTACAGCTGTCCCACGGAGATGAAATTGGCGGCGCGCCAGAAGGCATCCACCTTGTCCAGATACGCTTTTGAATCGAATGCAGTCATTTTTGTTGCTCCTTTTCATTTTTTATTATTGAAAACGTTTGCGAAAACTTTCACAAATGTCCTCCAAAAAATCGGTTTGACGATTTTCTGTCAAACCGATCGAAAAAAACTATTTGATTAAGGCTACTTCAAGACCGACCAGTTTTGCCCAAGCCAGAATCTGATCTGTGCTCAAACTCAATGAAACGACAGTGTGGTGGCCGCCGCCAGCTTCGATCCAAGCGCGGATGCCGTCATGGAAATTAGGTTTCACTTCCCATAGTACGCGTGCGACTGGAAGGTTCGGAGCTGCCTCAGTCGGTTCAAAAGCAACAACTTCATTCACCAACAATTTGTAGTGCGTTCCGAAGTCAGCCATCGAAACGACAACGCCGTCCCCTGCTTTACCATCGAAGACAAGGCGGGCAGGCTCTTCACGGTTCCCCATCGATAATGGTGCGATCAGAATTTTCGGTTTGTTGACTGCCAGTCCCGGATCGACTTCCAACATATGCGATTGCAGAATCGCTTCTCTGCCTTCAGCCATTTCATACGTGTAGTCTTCCATGAAGCCGGTGTCGATGTTGTGGGACATGATCTTCATCAAGCGGTCGATTGCTGCTGTTTTCCAGTCGCCTTCGCCTGCGAATCCGTAGCCTTCTGCCATCAAACGTTGTACTGCGAGACCTGGTAATTGTTGCAGGCCATGCAGATCTTCAAAGTTTGAGGTAAAGGCAGTATAGCCGCCCGCTTCCAAGAAACGACGGATGCCGATTTCTTGACGCGCCTGCACTTTGACGTGCGCTTCCCATTTGCCTTGCTCATAATCGCCGTAGTCGAAATCATACAAATCTTTGTATTCATTGAACAAAGCATCGACTTCTGCATCTGCGACCGCATCGACATAGTCCACTAGATCACGGATGCCGTAGTAATCGACTGTCCAGCCGAATTGGATTTGTGCTTCCACTTTGTCGCCTTCGGTCACGGCAACGTTACGCATGTTATCGCCGAAACGCGCCACTTTGATGGAGAAGCTTTCATTGTAGGCTACCGCAACGTCCATCCATTCCGCGATTTGGGTTTGGACATTTTCACGTTCCCAATAGCCGACAACGACTTTGTTGTTCTTTTTCAGGCGCGCATTGATGAAGCCGTACTCGCGGTCGCCATGTGCCGCTTGGTTCAAGTTCATGAAATCCATATCGATTGTTGCCCATGGAATGCTTTCGTTGAATTGCGTTGCCAGATGCAGCAACGGTTTTTGCAACAATTTCGTGCCGCGGATCCACATTTTGGCTGGCGAGAAGGTATGCATCCAAGTGATCACACCTGCCACTTCATCACGGTAATTCACTTCTTTCATGATCTTCGTGATCGTATCGGGCGTTACCGCCAATTCCTGCAACACAAGCGGATAAGGCAGTTTGCCGCTGTTGTTCAGGCTTTCCACGATAACAGCCGCATTGTTTTTAACTGTTTGTAAAGCTTCTTCACCATACAGATGTTGTGAACCGACTACGAACCAAAATTCTTTTTTTCCTACTTCTAACATATCTCCAGCTCCTCTATTTTTTCTGCCCGTAATAGGCGTTTTCTCCGTGTTTTCGCAAATAATGTTTATCCAGAATGCGTTGCGGCAGTTCTTCCGCAAAGGCATTCAATTGACGGGCGAACAGATTGGTTTTGCAGACCTCGTCCAATACGACCGCATTCAGTACTGCCCCTTTGGCGTCCTTTGCCCAAGTGAATGGTCCATGCCCATGCAACAATACACCGGGAACTTCCATCGGTTTGATGCCGCGTTCGCGGAACGTTTCCACAATGGCGTTTCCCGTTTCTTCCTCGTAACCTCGGTCGATTTCCGCTTGCGTCAGGAAACGCGCGCAGGGAACCGTGCCGTAAAAGGTATCGGCATGTGTCGTACCCATGGCCGGCAC
The DNA here is from genome assembly GCF_963667775.1 of uncultured Trichococcus sp. NCBI lineage: Bacteria > Bacillati > Bacillota > Bacilli > Lactobacillales > Carnobacteriaceae > Trichococcus > uncultured Trichococcus sp. The sequence continues at coordinate 2,074,447 of NZ_OY764015.1, forward strand.
ATCCAATCCGGCTTGCGCCCAAATCGTGGCCCAAGTCGAATGTGTGTGCACAACCGCGCCGATTTCCGGGAATTCTTTGTAGAGGACGGCATGCGTCGGCATGTCGGATGACGGGTTCAGATCCCCTTCGATGACGTTGCCCTCAAAGTCGCAGACAACCATATCGCTCGCTTTCATGTCGTCATAGCCGACGCCGCTGGGCTTGATGACGAACAAGCCTTTTTCGCGGTCGACCGCACTGACGTTTCCCCACGTGTATTTGATCAATCCCCGTTCCGGCAATTCCAGATTGGCTTGAAAAACTTCTTCTTTTAATTGTCCCAGCAAGATGTTTCCTTCCCTTCTATCTCAAACTCAAATCTATCTTAAACTCAAATGCTCGACTGCAGCTTGTTCGATCGCCAGCCCTTTTTGGTAACGTTCGATGAAAGTTCCGAAACCTTCTACATCGCGCGCATCGGGAGCGATCGTGATGCCTTCATCGGCACCGAATACTTTCTTGTCCAAAAATGCATCCAAAGTCTCTGATGTTTCCTTGCGATCGGCGTAGGCAGCCAGCAATGCGATGCCCCATGCGCCGCCTTCTCCGGCTGTTTCCATTACCGTAACCGGTGCGTCCATGACGGCAGCCAATACTTTCTGGCCGACCTCAGGGGTTTTGAAGATGCCGCCGTGGCCGACGATCTTGTCGATTGCAACATGTTCCTGCTTCAGGATATTCATGCCGATCTTCATCGCTCCGAAAGCGGTGAAGAGATGCACGCGCATGAAGTTGGCCAAGTTGAAGTTGCTTTCCGGTGTGCGGACAAACAACGGTCGACCTTCCGCCATATGAGTGATATTCTCGCCTGAGTAGTAGCCGTAGGAAAGCAAACCGCCACAATCGGCATCGCCTTCAAGGGCTTTGTTGAATAAAGTGGCAAACAATTTGTCCGTATCGATTGCGAAACCGGCTGCCTCGCTGAATTCCCGGAAAAGCTTGACCCAGGCGTTGATATCGGATGAACAGTTATTGGTATGCACCATCGCGACCAGACTTCCTGCCGGTGTCGTCACGAGATCGATTTCCGGATGCACTTCATTCAAGTCCTGCTCCAATACGATCATCGCAAATGCCGAAGTCCCTGCGGATACGTTCCCGGTGCGTTCTGCCACGCTGTTCGTGGCGACCATACCGGTTCCGGCGTCCCCTTCCGGCGCACATAACGGGATGCCCGCTTCGAGTGTGCCTGTCGGATCAAGCAGTTTGGCCCCCACTTCCGTCAGATTCCCGGCTGCGTCCCCTGCCAACAATACTTCCGGCAGCAGATCCGCCAATTTCCAAGTCGCGCCTTTTTCTGCGACCAATGCATCGAACTGACCAATCATCCGTTCGTCGTAATTTTTCTTCTCGACATCGATCGGGAACATCCCGGATGCGTCGCCGATCCCCAAAACTTTCTTGCCTGTCAGTTGCCAATGGATGTAGCCTGCCAAAGTCGTAAAGAAAGCGACTTCATTTGTATGTTCTTCCTTATTCAAAACCGCTTGATACAGGTGGGCGATGCTCCAGCGTTGCGGGATATTGTATTTGAACAGTGCGGTCAATTCCTTTCCGGCATCAGCCGTAGTGGCGTTGCGCCAAGTCCGGAACGGCACCAATAACTCATTTTCCTGATTGAACGCCATGTAGCCGTGCATCATCGCGCTGAAACCGATCGATCCGACTGTGGTCAAGGTCACGCCGTATTTCTCTTTAACCTCGCGCGTCAGTTCTGCATAGCTTGTCTGAAGGCCCTTCCAAATCTGGTCCAATGAATACGTCCAAATGCCTTCCACCAATTGGTTTTCCCATTCGTAACTGCCGGATGCGATCGGAGCGAAGCGGGAGTCGATCAGCACCGCCTTGATGCGGGTGGAGCCGAATTCGATTCCGATGCTCGTCTGCCGCGATTCGATATCAGTGACTATCGCTTGTAACTTCTCAGTCAAAATATTTCCTCCTTTTTGCGGTGCACACCCTTTTGCGGATGCTGTCCGTTCTTCTTGGATTCATTATATTCTATATGTCCGTACATGTAAAGAGGTAATTCGAATATTTGTCCGAACACAAAAAAAGAAGCCTTCCCGGTTTTCGGGACAGCTTCATTCTTCAGTTATCAGATCCGTTTGACCGAATCGCGGATGATCAGTTCCGGCTCGAATATTTTGTTGCCTGTCACTTCTTGCTGTACGGCCAGCATGATCCACTCGGCAGCAGCTTCGCCTAATTCCTCTTTCGGATGGGAAAGCGTGGTCAGCTTGACGCTGCCTGCCGTGCTCAGGAACGAATCGTCGTTGCCGACCACCGAATAATCTTCCGGAACCCGTTTGCCCATGTCAGCAAGCGCTTGGATCAAGCCCTGCGCCACTTCATCGTTGTAGCAGACGATGCCGGTGACTTCCTGATCGCTCGCCAGTTTTTCCCGAATCGTTTGGAAAACTTGCGCCTTCGTCTCTGTTGTGTACGTGTAGACATTTTTCGGATCGAAATTTGTCCGCATCTCTTCGTGGGCTTTGATGAATCCTTTCATCCGGTACTTCCCTTGCAGGTCATCGATTTTCGTGATCAGCGCCAAATGCTGATGGCCTTGCTCGAACAGATGTTTCGTGGCGAGATAGCCCGCTTTCGTGTCATTGACGCAAATGAACGGGACCGACAGTTCCTCATAGTTGGCATTGATCATGACGACCGGTATGCCGCGTTCCTTGAAGGATAGATAATAAGCCAAATTTGGATTGTATTGGTTACTTTTTGTCGGTTCCACGATCAGCCCCGAGACGCCTTGGCTGAGCATCTGTTCCAGACACTCCCGCTCCTGATCGACATCGTTGTTCGTGCTCGCCAACAGCAAGGAGTAGCCATTTTCCCGCAGCTTCTGCTCGATGCCGCGGATGATCGACGGGAAAATATAATCCGACAGATACGTCGTGATGACGCCGATCGTTTTGCTCGAAGACACTCCGTCACCACGTCTCTGATACGTATCATCGACGTAAGTCCCGGAACCTTTCTCCTTGCGCAAAAAGCCTTCATTCACCAACAAGGCGATCGCTTCCCGGACGGTATGGCGGCTGACTCCATAGTCCTTCTGTAATTGCAGTTCGGGCGGAATGACTTTACCTACCACGAATTCGTTCGAAAGTATTTTTGAGCGTATCTCATCGGCAATCACCTGGTATTTTGTTTTCATCGTATGTTCTCCCTCTATATATGTCCGTACAAATAGTATAGTAAACTGTGCAGAAAAATACAAGTGCCCATTGACGGATACTATGCAAAAAACGGAATCCCTGCTTGATATAGCAGGGATTCCGGTAACTTTCACAACAAAGTTTCGATTGGGGTGTAGACTGCACCGACCGATTCGGCGACATCTTTATTCGTCAACTTGCCGTTGTGCACGTTGAATCCGGTCAGGATGGTCGGATTGTTTCTTGCCGCTTGGACTGCTCCCTGATTAGCCATCTCCAAAGCATAAGGCAAGGTCACATTTGTCAACGCAATCGTGGCAGTGCGTGCGACGGCACCAGGCATGTTCGGCACCGCATAATGCAGGACGCCGTATTTTTCATAGACTGGATTGTCGTGGGTGGTCGTGCGGTCTTCGGTTTCGAAAATACCGCCCTGATCCACGGCGATGTCGACGATCACGGAACCCGGCTGCATGCTTTTCACCATTTCTTCGCTCACTAACGTCGGCGCTTTCCGGCCTGGGATCAGGACAGCCCCGATAACGACATCAGCATCCTTGATGGCATGGGCAATGTTCCACTCGTTCGACAGCAACGTGATGACCGCGTTTCCGTACAAATTTTCGATTTCCGTCAATATTTCCGGCCTAACGTCCAGGATCGTGCAATGGGCACCTAAACCCAACGCAATCTGAAGAGCATTGCGTCCGGCCACACCGCCACCGATGATGACGACTTTCCCATTCGCAACACCCGGAACGCCGCTCAACAGAATACCTTTACCGCCGTATGGTTTTTCCAGGAACTGCGCACCGATCTGGACGGAAAGACGGCCCGCTATGACGCTCATCGGCGTCAGCAACGGCAAGTCCCCTTTCTTGCCGACCATCGTTTCGTAGCCGATTGCGGTCAGGCCCCCTTGCAGCATCGCCTCCGTCAATTTCGGTGCGGCCGCCAAGTGCAGGTATGTGAACAGAATCAGGTCTTCGCGGAAGTATTTGTACTCCGATTCCAACGGTTCCTTCACTTTGATGACCATTTCCGCGGCCCAGACTTGGCCTGCGTCTGCCAACACTTTCGCTCCCGCCTTTTCGTATTGTCCGTCTTCGAATCCCGATCCGACACCGCATCCGGATTGGACCATTACCTGGTGGCCGTTCTGGACCAGCATCTGCACACCTGCCGGCACTACTCCCACGCGGTTTTCGTTATTTTTGATTTCCTTCGGTACTCCAATGATCATTCTGTTTCTTCCTTTCCGATGAATGTATCCACTGCCAAAATGGCGGCGACGACTTGCTCAGCCGTTATGTTTTTGTTTAGATTTTTCATGGTGTTGCTCGGCGCCACTGCAAGCTTTCCGATTTCAAGGAGCTCTTCACGCGTGGCTCCGGTCAGATGCATCTCGGCCAAAGTCGTCGGCATCCCGATTGCGGCCAGGAAACGGCTATACCTTTTGAATTCTTCTTGCGGGCGCTCTTCAAGTATGAGTTGGACCAACAGGCAAAAGCCGACTATTTCCCCATGCGTCAAGCGATGGACCTCGCCTTTGATGGCCGTGAATCCGTTGTGGATGGCATGGGCGGCGGCCAAGCCACCATTTTCAAAACCCAGTCCCGACAGCAGCGTATTCGCCTCGACGATCGCCTCGACAGCCGGCGTCACCAAGCCTTTTTGGACAGCAGCGAATGCGCTGAGTCCTTCACGGAATAAGGTTTCTTCGCACGCTTCCGCAATAGCGGTGCCGGCGATGGTAGGCAAACCGCCGGCCAAAGCATTCTCCCCCGAGGCTTTCGTTGCCAGCGCTTCTGCACAGGTAGCCAAGGCATCCGCCATACCGCTTGCGAAGAATCGGATCGGCGCTTGGATGACGATCTGCGTGTCTACAAGCACCAGATCAGGGTTCTTCGCATAGAAACGGTAATGATCGAACAGCCCCTCTTGCGTATAGAGCACTGAGATGGCGCTGGTCGGTGCATCCGTGGAAACGGTGGTCGGGACAATCACGACCGGCAAATCACAAGCCGCTGCGATGCCTTTCGCGACATCGATGATTTTGCCGCCGCCGAGACCGATGACGACATCCGCCGTGGCATCGGCGACCGCATCAGCCAAACGGACCATTTCTTCCAACGAGGCTTCACCAGTGAAGGCTTCATAATGGTAAGGATAACCCTCCAGCGCCCGTTCCACTTTTTCCTGGAGCAAGCCCCAAACGAACTCGTCCGTAAGCAGGAATGCCCTTTTCCCGTAGACAGCCGTCTCCTTCCCTAATATGTCTATAGCACCTACTCCTTGAATATACCGGCTAGGCGACCGAAAAACACGATAAGCCATATGCGCGCCCCTTTTCCATTTGTGATTTAATTATCATATAACGATTTTACCACAATTACGCCCAGTTTTTTTCTGGTCAAAAAAAAATCCTTCGGAGCTTTTGGGCTTCCGAAGGATTCTGATTTTATACTTATTCTGCTTGCAAAGCCTTATCTGAAATGTCTGCCGCCATTGTCTCATTGAGCGCGCCCAGTTTGCTGCCGATATTTTTGTTTCCGATGAAAGACTCGATCAAGGCCGTCACATCCATCCCGGTCGTTTCTTTGAGGCCTTCCTGGGTAGCAGTGAGGACTTGACTGGCGTAGTTGGCCACTTTTGCAGCCCCTTGACTGCCGTTGCCGCCATCGATTACCGTGATTCTGTCGATGTTGGAAATCGGCTCGGCAGCAGCACGTACGATAGCCGGATATTTTTCGATCAGCATCGTCAAGATGGCCGCTTCCCCGTATTGTTTCAGCGCAGCCGCCAAAGCTTCCTTCGCTTTCGCTTCGGCTTCCCCGATCGCAAGGATGCTGGCGGATTCCGCCAAACCGTTCAGTTCTTTCTCCTTGGCCCTTGCTTCGGATTCCCAGATTGCTTTTTGTTTGTCGGCAGCCGCCTTTGTTTCGATGGCATACCGCTCTGCATCGGCTTTCTTACGCACTTCTGCGTCATATTGTTTTTCTCTCCGGATGATTTCTTTCTCTTCCAGTTCGATTTGTTTCACACGTTCCGTGATGTCAACGTTCATTTCTTTTTCTTTCAGCAAGATGTCCAGCTGCGCTTTTTCCAGCGCATACGCATTATCGGCTTTGGCTTTGGCTACGTCCTGCTCCTGACGGAATGCCGCCAACTTCAATTCCTTCTGTTTATTCGATTCCGCGATTTGGGTCTCTCTCAAAATTTCGGCTTCCTTCGATTCTTGCTCCGCTTGGGCACGCTTGATGCGCGTCTCCTTATCGGCTTCTGCCTGAGCGATATGCGCATCCCGTTTGACTTGGGCGATCCGCGGTTGTCCGAGGGCATCCAAATAACCATTTTCATCCGTCACTTCCTTCACGGTGAAAGAGACGATGACCAAGCCCATCTTAGCCAAATCGACACTGGCGACGGCCTGGACTTCTTGCGAAAACTTATCTCGGTTCTTGTAGATTTCTTCGACCGTCATGGAACCCAGAATGGAGCGCAGATGGCCTTCCAAAACCTCGCGGGCTTCATTCTCCAGATCCTCTGTCGGCTTGCTTAAGTACTGTTCGGCTGCTGTAGCTATTTCTTCCACTGTGGAACCGACCTTGATGATGACCGTCCCGTCCGCTGAGACAGGAACTCCTTCTTCCGTATAGACAGCCGGCGTACTGACTTCAAGTTTGCTCGATAAGAGCGATAGTTCCTTGGCTGTCTGAAACACCGGGATGACAAACGTACCACCGCCACGGACAACTTTCATCGTGTTGCCGGTCGCTTTGTCGATGTGCGTATTCTTGCTGCCAAGAAAACTCCCGCTGACGATCAACGCCTTATCCGGCGAAGCCGTTTTGTAGCGCCCGATGAAAATGATCAAAGCAACCACCAATAAAACCACTAAAATACCTATACCCATAAACTGATCCAAAAAATTCGTCATTTATTTTCCACCTTTATATTTTTTTTGATTCCATTCAGTCGTTTTATCCACAGGGCTGTGGATAGCATTTCTGTAAGGCGTGACATAGGCGATGTTATCCCGAACTTCAATGATCAGCACCGTCTCTCCGCTGGCGATGTTCAGTACATCCTCCGTGTCGGAACAGGCATAGATAAGCGCCATTCTGTTCATTTTACCGAATCCGGTCGATACGATGATTTCGCCGATCGTTTTCTGCCCGATCGGCACGGTCACCGTCGCTTCTTTGCCTTCCAAATCTTTTGAGCTGGTGATGGTGCTGTTTTCCGCGCGCTTCAATAAGGGCAGGACAAAGAAAATCTTGAAGGCGATGATGAAGGCTGAAACAACCAGAAAAGTCCCTGCGAACAATCCGGATGACCAGCCATCCGATTTTTGCAGCGCATTGACGAGCAGGCTCGCCGTCAAAATGCCCAGAAAAAAATCGGTGATATCGTAGAAGCCCACAGACAAAATATCATTGAGCGGGAATGTCAAGACAGTGCCGGCCACACCAATGATGAACAGCAATTCCAACGGCTCAATCGTTCGGAAAAGTGTAATCATATTTCATCATCCTCCTTTCGATAAATTTTTTGTAATAAAAATGAGCCGCGCACATGTTCATTATCGAACAAAATGAGCCTGAAGTAAAGCCAGAACCCTTTTGGCCTTTTCGGCTATGGCCTAGCCGGAAACCACCAAAAGAGGCCCAGATACAGCGATCCGGCCTCTTTGCATTTACGTTCAAGGGAAACATGGCTTCCCCATTTGGATGAACTACTCTTCTGTTTTCTTGCCTGACTTGTTGAAGTAAATCCCCGAAACATTAGCGATGGCCATAACTCCGATAGCAAGTCCGCCGTACAATAAAGTCGATTGGCTGACGGATGTTTCGGCGACGAGCGCATCAGGATTGGCTGCGGCCCCTTCATCGTACAGCGCTTTGATCTCATCCGCCGGGAGAACGATGCCATCTTGGATGTACAGTTCATCGATCAGACCTTTGAATGGTTGATCCCAGTAGTTGACGGCCAAGCCGAATGATCCAGCTGAACCTTCAAAAACGTTCGGGAACGCCTCACCCGCGAACCGTTCCTCGCCATTGATATAGACGGACACCTTTCCATCCGAAACGGTAAAGGCCACGTGGCTCCACGTATCAGCCGGGATGGTGGAACCGATCGGCGCACCATACCATTGCTGACCGGACCAGAGCATCGTCTGATTGGCCGGCCCTACAGGCGTCAGGCTGATCCAACTTTGCTCAGTGGCAGCCCCGAAGAAGGCCGTCGTGAACTGATTCAGCTCAGCTGGATTGATCCAAAAAGCTACGGTATAGGCATTCTGGGTGATCAAGCCTTTCCCGAGCGACAGTCCGGATTTGCCATCGAATGAAGCGGCCTGCCCTTTGATACCCTCAACGAACGGCACAGCTCAGCCCGTGTTGTTGATCCGGTCTCCGGTCACTTGCGCATCGGTCTGATCGCCCGCTGCATTTTGGTAAGTCTCATTAAAGGAATAATAAGCCGAAAGCTTGCCGGCTTCCTTCGGTTCGACTTGGATTTCGAAGCTGAGTTGCTCCGATTGCAGCTCGTTTTGGATAAGTGCCGTCAACGTCACGAGCGCTGCCGGTTGGTCCGCTTCGGGACGTGTGACGATGCCTGTTTCCGAAATGACCCCAGGATCTGAGGAAGTCCATTGGATAGTGGTTCCACCCCCAGCGGTAGTCGGCAACTCGATGTTCTTCACGACGGATTCCGGCATGGACGCCGAAAGTTCCGCTTTGATTTTCTCCATCTGTTCCGAGTCCGTTGTCGTACTCGTTTGACTTCCCCAGATGACCTGTCCGCTCTCGGACATGCCGCTGAAGGTCATGACCCACGCTTCTGTCGTCGGATCCCATTGGTTGATGAACACCCCGTCATAAGTGCCGTCAGCCAGTTTCAGCTCAATCCGATAATCATCATACAGCCGCCATGTGCCTGCCTGCGAACCCGTAACCGTACCGTCAGCCTGCAACTGAATCAGTGTGGATTCCGTCAATTGGCCGGTGATCTGGTTGCCGTGGTTGACGAATTTGTAAGTGCCGGTGACCTCTTCTTGGGTCACTTCCGTTATCGTCTCGCCGGCATAGCGATAGGGTGTCGGAACCGGCCAGTCGTTGCTGTTCTTGAACGTCTGATGGACACGCACTTCATGCGTCTCGCCTTTGTTCGGGAAACGGGTATGGAACACGAGAAATTCCTTATCGGCTTTGGCATCGATGTAATAGGAATTGTGTCCCGCCGACAGATAGCCGACGCCGTCCCCGGTTCCGTCCTCACCCAATTCGCGGGTGAACAGGAAGTTCCCGATCAGTTTGTTGCCGATATCCTGATGATCGTTGACCCCGGGGAAATTGCCTACACCTTTGTCGAAGGATTCAGGATACACGGCTTCATTGCCTGCAGCATCCACATAAGGTCCTGTGATCGACTCCGAACGGAATTGTCGCATCTGGTAGCCTCCGTCAGACGCCAATCCACCATATGTCAAATAAAGATAATAATAGCCTGCTTTTTTGTCGTAGACGGCATAAGTCCCTTCAGAAGAACGCCCGTAACCGGCGGCGATCTTGGTTCCGAAATAACGGTCGATCATTCGGCCGTCCTTAGTCACGCCGTCTTCGCCCGGGTAAAGCGGAATGCCCGTCTTTTTGTCCAATTCAAGAATGAAGGTCCCGCCCGACCACGAACCATACGTCATCCACAGTTTCCCTTGCTTGTCGTACAGGACATTGGCATCGATGGCGTTCGTGTATTCCGCATTGTTGTAGACACCGTTTTCCGTGAACCACTCTGGATTAGGCTCTTCCAGTACGCCCTCTTCGATCAGCTCATCGATATTTGTGCTCTCCCATTGCTTGTTGACGTCACTGTTCGCATCATACGTTTCTTCCTCCGTGAATCCGGAATAGATGATCGTATCGACATATGTGTAGGGTCCTTCGATATTCTTGGACACAGCCAAGCCGATAGCCGAACGAATGTAAGTAGATGAAACGCTGTAGTACAGCATGTAGGCGCCTTTGCTGCCGTCCGCATTTCTGTACTGCTTGTTCCAGATGACATCCGGCGCCCAGACCGCATAACCGCCTTTGCTGTCAGCATCATCTTCCCCGGCCCAAGCGAAGGATTCGGAAAGGTTTCCGCTCAGGTCACCGTAAATCGTGTTGTCCGTACTGGTGTAGCCGTTGGTGAAATTCTGCCAATTGATCAGATCCGGCGATTTCGCGGCTGCGATATGCGAGCCGAACACGTAATACATCCCGGATTTCTGATCTTGGATGATGGAAGGATCGTGGACCGATGCATTCGAGAAAGTGATGGCTTCATCCATTTCCGACGCGTTCACCTGCGAATTGGACTGGACCGCGGCAGCCATGCTGATGGCCATACCGCAAAGCAACAACTTGGATATTCTTGACCTGGTAATGATAAAAAACGCCTCCTTTATAATTGCAACCGCTAACATTTGCATCCGCACAAAATAGTTGTACTTACAAGTCAAGATATCATATTTAATTTGTTCGTACAACTATTATGATGGGCGACGGTTACTTTTTTATTTTGAGGAGTTTCCAAATGCGCTGAAGCGTCTAATCTTCCGTTATCACTTTCAGATATTGGTCTCCCCAGTCGCAAATGGATTGGACGACAGGTGCTAATTCCTTGCCGATGTCGGTCAGGTGGTACTCGACTTTTGGGGGAACAACAGGATAGACCGTCCTGGCGATGATCAGGTCGCGTTCCAGTTCCCGCAGCTGACGGATCAGCATCCGTTGGTTGATGTCAGGAAGGATCTTGTTGAACTCGCTCAGCCGCAGCGTTCCGTTGTGGAGCAAGGACCAAATGATGGCAATTTTCCATCTTCCCCCCACAACAGATAGGGCTAAATCTTTAGTGTTGTAAAATTCTTTGTCTTGGTATTGGATCATTAGATTGCCTCTTTTCAAAAATTTTCACCATAGTGACAAATATGTCAGTATTCACACACCAGTCATTATATAGTACTCTGTAAAAGAAAGAAATACTACTTGTAAGAAAGAAGGAAATTAAATTATGAAAAGTAGAGCAGCTGTCGCTTTTGGACCAGGCAAACCGTTGGAAATCGTGGAAATAGATGTGGCCGAGCCAAAAGCCAAAGAAGTATTGGTGAAAATCCTTTACACTTCCGTCTGTCATACCGACGCCTTCACGCTATCGGGTGACGATCCGGAAGGTGTTTTCCCTGCCGTGTTGGGCCATGAAGGCGCCGGCGTGGTCGTTTCCGTGGGTGATGAAGTCACTTCCGTCAAACCCGGAGACCATGTCATTCCTCTTTACACGCCGGAATGCGGGGAATGCGAATTCTGTCTGTCCGGCAAGACAAATCTGTGTTCAGCCGTCCGCGAAACCCAAGGCAAAGGCTTGATGCCGGACGGAACGACCCGTTTCTCGTATAATGGCGAGCCGATTTATCACTATATGGGGACAAGCACTTTCAGTGAATATACCGTTGTGAATGAAATCAACCTAGTCAATATCGATAAAGAAGCGCCATTGGATAAAGTCGCTTTGTTCGGCTGCGGCGTGACAACCGGCCTAGGCGCTGTCGAAAACACGGCAAAAGTCGAAGAAGGCGCAGTGACGGCAGTCTTCGGGCTGGGCGCAATCGGCTTGGCCGTTATCCAAGGTTTGAAAAAAGCCAAAGCCAAGCGCATCATCGCTATTGATATGAATCCCGACAAATGGGAACTGGCCAAAAAAATGGGCGCCACTGATTTCGTCAACCCAAGCGAACATGATCGTCCGATCCAGGAAGTCCTGATCGAAATGACCAACGGCGGCGTGGATTACAGTTTTGAATGCATCGGAAACGTCGAAGTCATGAAAGCCGCTTTGGAAGCTTGCCACAAAGGCTGGGGCGAAAGCATCATCATCGGTGTCGCGGGAGCCGGCAAAGAGATCCATACCCGTCCGTTCCAATTGGTGACAGGACGCGTCTGGAGAGGTTCTGCATTCGGCGGTGTCAAAGGCCGCACGGAACTGCCCGGAATGGTTGAGGATTTCATGAACGGCGAAATCGATCTGGACAGCTTCATCACGCATCATCTGAATTTCACCGACATCAACGAAGCCTTCGATCTGTTGCACAGAGGCGAATCCATCCGCACGATCTTGACCTATGGGGAATAAAGCTATGACAACAACCTTGATCGAAACGCACAAAGTTTTTGCGGGCGAACAAAGAAAATACCGTCATTATTCTGAAACGCTGGATTGCGACATGGTTTTCAGCCTGTTTCTGCCGAAACAAACGGACAATACGCCGACAGACTTGATCTGGTGGCTTTCCGGATTGACGTGCACGGACGACAATTTCAGCCAAAAAGGCGCGTTCCAAAAATACGCAAACCAACACCAGCTGGCCATTGTCATGCCGGATACTTCTCCGCGCGGAACGGATGTGGCGGATGACGAAAACTGGGATCTGGGCCAAGGTGCCGGTTTCTATCTGAACGCGACCCAGGAACCGTGGGCAAAAAATTATCGGATGTATGATTATTTGACGAAAGAATTGCCTCAACTTGTCTACACTCTGATCCCGAATTTTTCAGGAAAAGAGAGCCTCATGGGCCATTCGATGGGCGGACACGGCGCGTTGGTCATCGGCTTGAAAAATCCGGAGCGCTACCAGTCCATTTCCGCTTTCGCCCCGATCTTGAATCCGTCGCAGGTTCCTTGGGGAAAAAAAGCCTTCACTGCCTATTTGGGCCCGAATGAAAAAGATTGGGCAGCCTGGGACGCGACCAGCTTGATCGCGGAAAGCCCTGCAGCTCCGCCCATCCTTATTTCGCAAGGGACAGTTGACAATTTTTATGATGTCCAGCTGAACGAGGAAGCCTTCCTGCAAGCCGCTGAAGGCAAGAAAGTGCGCTACGAAAAACTGGACGGTTACGATCACAGTTACTTTACGATCGCTACCTTCATCGAAGAGCATCTGCAGTTCCATAAAGACTGTCTGAAATAGGGGAAAGCAGCAATAAAAATTTGCAAAAAGCCGATAAGGTCACGGATATTCCGTTTCCTTATCGGCTTTTTCTATGCTGCTCAAAATGAGACTTTTACTGCAAATGTCTCATAAGGCCTCAATTCCAAGTCATTTAATCGATACGTATCTTCTGGATAATTACCGATTATTGTTTCGCCTGTCACCTGATCATCCATCATCCGGCAGGACACGTGTTGTTCGCTGAAATTCGCTGCAACAATCCATTTTTCGCCTTCAAGGATACGTTCATAGGCAAATATTTGAGGATGATCGGCCAGAAGCAAGCGAAACTGCCCTTCGACAACTATCGGATTCTCTTTTCTGAGTCGGATCAATTTTTGATAGGTGTAGAAAATAGAATCCGTCTCTGTCAAGGCCGCCTCTACATTGACCGATTTATGGTCAGCATGGACAGGTAGCCAAGGTTCGGAATCAGAAAAGCCCGCATACTCGGTGTCATCCCATTGCACCGGGGTTCTTGCGTTGTCTCTTCCTTTTTTATTCAGTAATCGTAAAATTTCTTCCTTAGGGTAATTCTTCTCAAGATATTCGTTGTACATCATTTTTGATTCGATATCCTTGAGCTGCGAAATATCCGTAAAGGGATAATTCGTCATCCCGATTTCTTCCCCTTGATACATGAAAGGCGTGCCTTTTAAAAGATGCAGCAGAATCGCGAACATTTTCCCGCTCTCAACGCGGTACTCTGTATCATTTCCCCAACGGGAGATGATTCGGGGCAGATCGTGGTTATTCCAAAAAAGACTGTTCCAGCCGGTTTCACCCAGAGCCGTTTGCCATTTGGAGATGGCTTTTTTTAATTCCGGCAATGTGAATGCCCTGATGTTCCATTTCGATGTACCTGGCATTTCATCCAGAACCATGTGTTCAAACGAGAATACCATCGAAAGTTCATTTCGTTCCGGCGAGGTATATAATTGCGCAATCTGCGGGGACGCACTCCACGCTTCCCCAACCGTCAACGCATCCGATTTCCCGAATGTTTCTCTGTTCATTTCTTGGATATATTCATGCAAATTCGGGCCATTCACGGTGATTTCTTTATCCGGCACTTTTCCGATCAGATCGATCACGTCCAAGCGAAAGCCTTTGACCCCTTTGCTTAGCCAATAATTCATCATCTTATATAATTCCTGGCGCAACGAAGCGTTCTCCCAGTTCAAGTCAGGTTGGTGCTTACTGAACAAATGGAAATAGTATTGCCCACTTGCTTCATCGTATTCCCAAGCCGAACCACCGAAGCCTCCTGCCTGCTTGGTTGGTTCTTGACCGTTTACCGGATCGCGCCAAATATAATAATCGCGATATGGATTTTCTTTGCCTTTTTTGGCCTCCAAAAACCAATGATGTTGATCGCTCGTATGGTTCAGCACCAAGTCCATGATGATTTTGATGTTTCTGTTCTCCGCTTCTTGCAGCAAGCAGTCAAAATCTTCCATCGTGCCGTATTCCGGATTGATGGCTTCGTAATCACTGATATCATATCCGTAATCAAAATTCGGGGATTGATAGACAGGGCTGAGCCAAATTGTGCCTACCCCTAGGTTTTCCAGGTAGTCCAAGCGTTTGATGATGCCCTTCAGATCCCCAATCCCATCACTGTCAGTGTCTTGGAAGCTCCGCGGATAAATTTGATAGACCACTTCTTTTTTCCACCAGTTCGACATTTTTCACCTCTTCATTTTTTCCCGATAAGTTCCCTCGCTCGCCTAGCTTGCCCCTGGACTTGCTCAGTCCAACTGATTGGCCTTGATGATCTCACGCATCCAGAAAGAGCTCTTCTTGGGTGTCCGATTTCCGGTCTCAAGGTCCAAGCGGTAGAAACCATATCGATTTTTGTAGGCATTCAGCCAAGACCAACAATCCACGAAAGTCCATAAATGATAGCCTTGGCAGTTCGCACCCGCTTCAATCGCCCGGAGGACTTGCTGCAAGTGATCCCGGATGAATGCGATCCGATAGTCATCCTGAACCATTCCGGTTTCATCCATAAAGCGTTCTTCCTCCGCAACACCCATGCCATTCTCAGAAACGAACCAAGGGATGTTCCCATACTCTTCCTTGATCATCATTGCTAAATCGTAAATGCCTTCCGGATAAATTTCCCAGCCGCGATAAGGATTCATTATCTTTTCTGGCCAATCGTATCTGCGGGCAAAGTCATCCATGCTTTGGGCTGGATGGTGTACCTCGTCTTGCGGCACAGACTGGACACGGATCGGTTGATAATAGTTCACACCCAGAAAATCGACTTTACCCGCCGACAACAAAGCGGCATCATCTGGTTGTGTATCCGGCAACAAACCGTTTTCTTCCAGCAGCGCCACCAGCCGTTCCGAATAGTTCCCTTTTACGGCCGGATCCAAAAAACTACGGATCTGGAGTTCTTCCATCGCTCGTTTAGCTTCCAAATCCCCGGCACTCTCAGAACGCGCATACACCGGCGATAAGTTCAAAATAATGCCGATTTGGCTTGCCGAAGCAGCCAGCTTACGGAATTCGCTTACGGCTGCAGCATGCGCCAGCGCGGTGTGGTAAGCAACCGTAACCGCGCGCTTGAAGTCTCTTACTTGAGGCCAATGATCATCCCCCATATAGCCGCACTCCACATGAACAATCGGTTCATTGAAGGTTACCCAGCTTTGAACGATATCACCGAACGCTTCAAACGCAGTGTTTGCGTAAAAAGCGAAATGATCGATCGCCTCACGATTCTCCCATCCGCCTTTTTCCATTAACCACCACGGCATGTCAAAATGGAACAGATTAACGATCGGTTCAATCCCCTGCTGTTTCATTTTTCCAAAATAATCACGGTAAAAACGCACAGCCGCTTCGTTGAGCGTCTTGCCGTCCGGCAACAAACGATTCCAGGAAATCGAAGTGCGGAATGAATTGAAGTTCATTTCCGTCATCAAACCAATATCCTCTTGATATCTTTCATATACAAATGAAGTATCTTTCGGTCCCACCTGATCGTGGAAACGTTCCGGGTTTCTCTCAAACCAGACATCCCAGGTGCTTGCGGATTTGCCGTCGCTGTATTGACCGCCTTCCGATTGTGGTGCTGACGTTGCCGCTCCCCATAGGAACGCGTCAGGAAATTTTATTGGCATGGCCTTCCCGCCTCCTTTTTATTCATAAAAGCAACCGCCGGAGCGATTGCCTATAGGTTATGTTATGTTATTTTGTTCGAGTCATTTCATTGTGCTGCTTGCTGGGCCAAAAGAAGGCTTCCGCGGATCCCGCTTTCATTCGGCAATCCCCAACGGACGATGTAATCATCCACATCCGGCGTTTCCATGTATCCGGCCATTTGCTCCGTGAATTGCTTACGGATTTTTTCCAAAAGGTGGTCTTGATTCATCACGCCCCCGCCTAACACAATCCGATCCGGCGCCAGGATAAGCGTGTAGCTCATCAGCGCTTGCGCAATATAATAGGCTTGGATATCCCAGACCGGATGGCTTAATGGCAACTCTTGCCCTTTTATTCCCGTCCGCGCTTCCAAAGACGGACCGGCAGCCAGCCCTTCCAAACAATCTTCATGATACGGACAATTCCCTGCATAATTGTCTTCGGGATGGCGTTTTATGTGCATATGCCCCATTTCCGGGTGAGAATTCCCTTGGAAAACCTCCCCATCAATGACTACACCGCCACCGATTCCGGTTCCGACAGTCAGATAGATGCAACTGGCTTTCCCTTTCGCAGCGCCTTGTTTCACTTCTCCATACGCCGCTGCGTTGACATCAGTCGTCCACGCAATCGGGATGGCATACCTTTCTTTCAAGGCACCCAAAAAATTATAATGCGCCCAACCCTTTTTCGGGGTTGCCAGCACATAACCGTAATTTGGTTTTTTTGGATCAATCCCGATAGGCCCGAATGAACCGACACCCATCGCCTTCATTTCGTACTGGTCAAAAAAAGCGAATATCCTGTCAAATGTTTCTTCAGGTGTCGTTGTTGGAATGCTCACTTTGCTGATCATTTCCAGATCCCTATCCGCTATGGCACAAACAAACTTGGTTCCGCCGGCTTCAATCCCTCCGTAATACATACTTATTCCTCTCCTTTGATCCCGATCGTACGAATTTCATACGGCTGCATGTGGCTGCTTACTTCTCCGATTTCTTCTTCCAGCAAATTCAGCAGAACAGAGTCGGCATGATCGTCTTTTTTGATGGTGAGTGCGCACTCTCTATCAGCCAAGTTATACCCTCTTAAGACCAACTGATTGTCTGAACCCCGACGTTTCAGCGCCGTCACGGCAAAAGTATCGCCATCCACCGCAAGGTATTGTTTTTTGTCATCCAGTTTACCGGATTGAACGATGGTTTGCTTCGTTTGGAAAGGCACTTGCCACGCTTGTGCAGCTTTGTACGTCTCATAGCGCGTTTCCGGCTCTCCATGCATTTCCAAGGCATAGCGGAAAACATGCTCCCCTTTGCACTGGGCTTCCGGCGTCGGGAAATAGCCCCAGTCACCGAGTTCGCCCACTGAACGAAGCAACGTTACGGCAATCGTATCGTCCACGATTTCATACTCATTCAAGCCGAAATTGGCTACCGTCACACCGAATTCTTCATTATGAACATTCACGAAAGCATGCTGATGTTGCGGATTAGTCGGATTTTTCCAATGGCTGGAGACGTGATTTGGTCGTTTGACCGCTTCATAAATACTGTCCGCTTCATGCGAATCAGAATGGATTGTCGTAGGGAAAAGCACTCTCAAGCGGTGATCTTCCGCCTGATTATTGACGGTCGTTTCGAATTCCAGATGCCTGGTGACATGATCCAACGAAATGATTGTCTCCAACACAAAGGGCACCCTTTCTTTTGATCGCTGCGCCTTGCGGTATCGGAAATCAACCACAGCTTCTTGTTCCTCTTTCAAACGTCCGTCTGCCGATTTCGGAATTTCCAGTGTTTGGGTCAAACGAACCTTCCCTGACACTGCAGAGTTTTCCAACACCTCTATGCGATGCGGAAAGCTTGTCGACAGAACAGCCGCATCGATTTCCGGTTGCTTAAAGATATACTCATTCCCGATATCGCCCACGTTCTCAAAAACGAGAAGATTCTCTAACGTGTGGCCGGTTACTTTTGAAGTGACCGCTAAACTGCCATTGTCCGCAATGGTGGCTTTTAAATAGCTGTTTTCAAGCACTCTGCCGTCCGAGTGGATCAATTTTTCATTTTCGGCCTCATGCTCTCCGACTACCAAAGCAAAGCTTTCCCAAGAAAATGGCGCCATATCAGCAACTTGAAGTGTGATGGTCACATAACGTTCCATGTAAGGTATCCGGAAACGATCTTTTGGCAAATCATAGTTGAACCGGACTTTTTCTTCACTGACGGTAGCCGAAAGGGGTTCTCCCTGAGCGTTTATGACCACGTAGTTCTCGGCTGCTTTTGCCTTTAAGGCATGAAAGAGTTCGCTCGGGATCCCTTCAGAAAACGTTTGTCTTTCCAACTCCACTTCAACAGTAGCCAGGCCTGATTTTTTCATTCCTGTCGTATTGAATACCACAAACGGTTTACTGTCGACCGGAAAAACGGAAGTATCGATTTCCTCAGTCAGCGTCGAAAGTGCTTCCTCTGCAACAAATTTCCCTACTTCATTGGCTTTTTCAAAACGAGGAATCATTTCTCTGTGCACCTCGTCTACAGAACAACCACAAATACTGTCATGCGGGTGGTTTTGCATATACGTTTTCCATGCATAGTCCAATTGATCGTGCGGGTATTCACCGGTTAATTCGTAGGCCATCGCAGCTAAAGGCTCAGCGATATTTTCCAATCGGCGCGCCACTCGCGTGTTCCACTGCTTCAAATAAACGCGGGCCGAGGACGTGTTCGCCAAAGTGAACCAACCATCCGTCTCTTGGCTCGTCAACTCACCGTGCACCGTGCCCAAATCTGCCGGCAACTCCTGTTGGACGGCTTCCAAATATTCCGTGAAATTGGAATGAACAAATTCGTACTCCGGGAACATTTCATTTGCGAGTCGGATGGCTTTGGTGATATCCTTTTGGACCGGCTGATGGTCTACCCCGTTCATCATCAAGTAATGGTTGGTCGCACCGAATTTTTCTACGTCCTCCAGCTTTTGCCCCCAGAACACTTTTGCTTCTTCGGGATCGGTAGGAATTTCGTTCCCGTTGCTGTACCAGTTCGCGAACAACAGGCCAAAAATCTCGCTGCCGTCCGGCCCTTTCCAGAACATTTCCGAGTATTGCGACGTATAATTGTCAGCTTCCAACACTTCGTTGTCAAAGCCGATCGGTTTCACACCGCGGCCGAACGCTGCACTCTCCAAATTCGCCTGCAGCATCATCTGCGGGGTCTGTCCCATATTGCCGAATGTATCCGGGAAGTAGCCCAGCATTACCGGCTTGCCCCATTTTTTGCTTTCCTCCATGCCGATCAGCATGTTTCGCACATTGGACTCTGAACTTACCAAGAACGCATCCTGCAAAATGTAGAATGGCCCGATCTGCAGTTTACCTTGCTGTATCGCTTTTATCAGCGCCTCACGTTTCTCCGGGCGCACTTCCAGATAGTCGTCTAAAATAATCGTCTGACCGTCCAGATGGAAGCTATTGAAATCCGGATCGGTTTCGCACAGCTCCAACAGATCATCCATCAGTTCCACCAAGCGCATATGGTGTTGTTCATAGGCCATGTACCATTCACGGTCCCAATGGCTGTGGGAAATGATATATACTTTCTTTTTCATCTTTCGTACCTACTCTCTATTTTTTGATACGGATATCGAAATAATCCATCACTAATTCACAAAACATCATATTCGCCCAAGAGAACCATTCGCGTGTGTAGTTGTCCGGGTTGTCGACATCAAACCCTTCATGCATCAAGTTCGTTCCGGCATCGGTTGCCACCAATTGATTTAAGATGCGCTCTTTTTCAGCTTTATCCTCCGTCGTCATCCCTTCCATCGCCATCGCAATCGGCCACACATAATTTTCCGGCGTATGGGAAGAGCCGATGCCTTTTGCGAATGCACCTTCATAAAAGTAAGGATTCTCTTTACTCAATAACGTTCTGCGCGTCCGTAAATAGCGTTCATCGTGCATCGTTCCATAACCAAGATACGGAGCGGCAATCAAGTTCGGCACATTGCTGTCATCCATCAGCGTAGCATTGCCTTTTCCGTCCACTTCGTATGCATATACTTCTTCGCCCGCTTGATTGTTTGTGCATCCGTACTGTTCAATTCCGGCTTGAATTTCTGCTTGCAAGCGCAAAGCGCGTTGCACAACTTGCTCATCATCCAATACTAGGCTGAAGATTTCTGCCAAATACCCTAAGACCACAACGGCAAACATGTTCGACGGAACCAAATAACCGTACTTGCACGCATCATCACTAGGACGGAAGCCAGACCAAGTCATGCCTGTCGGCACTACTTCTGCCCCGCGGCCCGCGTTGATCAGTGTATCTTCTTTCCGATCCGTATCCCGGACGAAGGTATACGGAGACTGCGCGTGATCCTGTTCAATGGTAAACAGATCCAGGATTTTGTGGACGCCTTGGACAAAGTCTTCGTTGAATTGGTCGGTACGCCCTGTATTTTTGTACAATAAATAGGCCAATTGCACGGGGTAACACAAGGAATCGATCTCGTACTTCCGTTCCCAGATCCAGTCGTTCATTTCTGTATGGTCGCTTTGATGGCCTGCACCATTTGCAGATTCATTAAAGGCATTCGCATAAGGATCGATATTGATATAGAAGAATTGCTTCTTCACCAGTCCAGAAATCATATCCGCCAACTCTTCATCTGTTTTTGCGGTCACCAGATACGGACGAACTTGCGCCGTCGAATCCCGCAGCCACATCGCTGGAATATCTCCAGTCAAAAGGAAAGTCGTTCCGTCTTCATGGCGTTTCACTGTCGTCAATAACGTGTTGGCGAATGCGGCATTGAAATTGTCCGCCCATTTCTTGTGCTCTTCTCCACACTTTTCGGTAATCTCTGTCATAAATTCCTTAACTGAATTTGGTATATCTTTATAAACCATTTTAGCCACTCCCGCTCCATTTGATATATCTTACAAATGCATTATACGGGTTGAAATTGATTTTGTCTACGTTTTCACTAAAATAATGATATATCTTTTTGCGTTTATGTGGTAATATGTATGTATGTGATATATCAATACGGAGGTGAACCCATGGATCAGCCGCTCTACAAAAAAATCTATCTCGATCTGGAGAGAGACATTGCATTAGGAAAGTACCTTCCCGGTAGTCAGTTGCCTACCGAAAAAGAGCTTTCCGACTTCTATCAGGTCAGTCGCATTACCTCGAAAAGAGCCTTGGCTGAGCTCGAGCAGTCAGGTTTTATTTATCGCACTCGTGGAAAAGGCAGTTTTGTGGCCAACAAGCAAGACAAAGCCCCTAAGAAAGCCAATCGGATCCTGTTTTTGCTGCCTTTTTTGAATGACCTATCGGTTGGTAACTTTACGGAGGGACTATCCCCTATCATGCAGGACAACCAAATCGATATCATGATGACGACATTGGATTACTTGCATCAAAAAAATGCTGATGAAATCATCGAAGAATTTGACGGGCTCATTTACTACGCTCAAAACACTGACAGTTTCCTCGACCTTTTTGCCGAACTATCATTAAAGGGTTTCCCAGTCATTCTATTGGACAAGAAAATCTACGACCTGCCTTTTCCCGTCGTCATCTCAGATAATATCGGCGGTGGTTATGCAGCGACTAAGTTTTTGATTCATCAAGGACATGAACGGATCGCGTACCTGTTTGGTGAAGAAATCCATCCCCAGTCCGTGCGGCAACGCTATTTGGGATATATCCAAGCCATAAAGGAAGCGAAGTTTTCTTTTCATACGCCGATCGATGAAAAAAGAGCCAACAATCAGTCCTTGCTTGAGTACGTAAAAGATCAGCACATTACAGCTCTGGTCTGCGAAAATGATATAACAGCCATCATGTCCATGAAGCTGTTAAAAGAAGCCGGATACGCCATCCCCGAAGATATTTCCGTGATCGGGTTTGATGATATTCAGGCAGCTAGCTTAGTCGATCCGCCTTTGACCACTATCGCTCAAAATTTCAAAAAGTTAGGACAAATCGCTGGAGGGCATTTGATTCAGTGGATCGAAAAAAATGAACGTCCCTCAGATGTACAGATTCCCGTCAATTTAATCGAACGACACTCAACGAAGGAGATTTCTAAATGAATATTCAGCAACTCGATACACGTCACGGCACTGCTAATCAGTCCAGTTTTTCGCATGGAAATTGTCTGCCCTATACCGGCGTCCCTTTTGGCATGAATTATTTCGCGGTCCAAACGACCGATCAAAAAGGCAGCTGGTGGTTCCACCCGGAAGACCGGACATTCCAAGGCTATCGTTTGACCCATCAGCCAAGCCCTTGGATGGGCGACTTCAGCCATCTTTTGATGACGCCAGTCAGTGGCCAGCTGCCTAAAACCAGTCTGTTCGACATCCAAAGTTCCTATCGCCCTGAGGAGAGCACTTTCTCTCCTGCGGAACTCCAAATCGAACAACTCCGTTACCAAATCAAATCAACCCTGACTCCAAGTATGTATGGTGGCGTCCTCTCCGTTAACTATGCACAAGAACAGAACGGATTGGTGTTGACTTTGCCTGGGCGCTATCAAGTGAAACAATTGGCTGACGACCGCATCGCCTGTCAGATCATCAATTTCGCAGGCAGCGAAGATCCCGATTTCACCTTCCATTTGGTATTGCATTTCGAAAAACCTTTGACTGCTGCCGTTTCGGAAGAAATCGGCGAAAACGGCTCCCTGCTTCTCCCGTTCGGCAACCTATCGGAGCAGACGATCCGCTTCGGCACTTCCTTCATCAGCGAAAAGCAAGCCGCCCTCAATTTGGAGCGGGAGCAACATCTGTCCCCTCGCGATTACTTGTCCCAGAGCGTTTCCCAGTGGCAGACGTACATGGATCGTGTTCAAGTGGAACATACCGATTACGAACATACCAAAACCTTTTACCATAACTTGTTCCGGATGTTCCTTTTCCCGCAAACTTTCTACGAAGTGAATGAGTTTGGCGAAAACATCCATTATGATACTTTTTCCAAAAAAGTAAGACCTGGTGTACTCTTCACCAATAACGGCTTCTGGGATACATACAAAACAGTGTATCCGTTCTATTCGTTGATCGCGCAAGATAAATACGAAGAGATGCTGGAAGGCTTCTTGAACAGTTACGCTGAAACAGGCTTCTTGCCAAAATGGCTTTCGCCTGACGAGCGGGGCTTGATGCCGGGTACTTTGATCGATGCGGTGATTGCTGATGCAGCGGTCAAAGGGATTCGCCCGGACTTGATGGAGCGTTTCTTGGAAGCGATGAAAAAGGCCGCCACCGTCCAAAGCGAGAACCGGAACTACGGCCGCCAAGGAACGACTGATTATCTGAAATACGGCTATGTCCCTAGCGATTACCATGAATCGGTCAATCATACCTTGGATTATGCCTACAGCGATTTCTGCATCAGCCAAGTAGCGCAGTCGGTCGGTGCTGAGGAAGACCAAACCTACTATCAAAAACAGGCATTGAACTACAAAAATATTTTTGATGAAGAAACCGGCTTTATGCGTGCCAAAGACAAAAATGGTCAATTCCGGGAAAATTTCTTGGATATCCGCTGGGGCCGTGACTATGCGGAAGGGAGCGCTTGGCAGAGCAGTTTTGCAGTCTACCAGGATTTCCTTGGCCTGATTGCCTGCTATGGTTCCAAAAAACGTTTTGAAGAAACATTGGTTCGATTATGCAACCAAAAACCTCGTTTCAATGTAGAGGGCTACGGTTTTGAGATTCATGAAATGAGTGAGATGGCTGCCTTGGAATTTGGCCAATTGGCGATTTCAAATCAACCTAGCTTCCATTATCCGCTCCTGTTCAGCTATATCGGGAAACCTTGGATGGCTCAACCTCTGCTGAAGCAATTGATGACCCAAACTTTCAATGCTTCACCTAATGGGTATCCCGGGGACGAAGATAACGGAAGCATGGCGGGATGGTATGTGTTCAATAGCTTAGGCTTTTATCCGGTGACACCTGGCTCTGGAGAATATGTGATCGGGATGCCGCTGGTCAAGAGAGCTGTATTGAAACTATCCAACGGCAACGAACTGACCATCCAAGCCGGCCCGAATCTTCCCCAGCATCAATTTGTCCATGCACTGAAGCGCAATGAAGCAGCCCACCAACAGCTGTTCTTCAAACATGAAGATTTGATGGATGGCGGTACGATCGACTTCCAGTTAGGCATTGTGCCGAACATGCAAGAGGTATCAGCTGCTGACTTGCCTTATTCATTGTCGAAATAAAGGCAAACCGTTAAGATCATTTACTACTCACACCGAGGAGGAAAAACATGCAAGAGCCATTGTTCATCCAACCTGTCCTGCAAGAAAAAATCTGGGGCGGCACCAAGCTGCGCGACATCTACGGATACGACATCCCCAGCGACCGTACCGGGGAATGCTGGGCCATCAGCGCCCATCCCGACGGCACCGGCGCGGTGGAAAACGGCACCTACGCCGGCACCCGACTGGATGTCCTTTATGCGGAGCATCCGGAGCTGTTCGAAAATCCGACTTCGCCCGTCTTCCCGTTGCTGACCAAAATCATCGATGCCGCCGAAGCCCTGTCCGTCCAAGTGCATCCGGATGATGCCTATGGACTGAAACATGAAGGCGAGCTCGGGAAAACCGAATGCTGGTACATCATCGATGCCGATGACGATGCCGAAATCATCTACGGACACAATGCCCAAACAAAAGAACAGTTCTCCGAAATGGTCTCCGCAGGCGACTGGGAGGGGCTGTTGCGCCACGTCAAAGTGAAGAAAGGCGACTTCTTCTTCGTTCCGAGCGGCACCATCCATGCCATCGGCGGCGGCATCACGATTCTGGAGACGCAACAGAGCAGCAACACGACGTACCGCGTCTACGACTTCGACCGCAAGGATGATCAAGGCAACACGCGCGACCTGCACATCCAGCAATCGATCGCTGTGTCGATGATCCCGCACAAGGATCCTGCGGACCATTTCGAAACAACTGCAGTCGACGGCAATACCATCACTACTTTCATCGAAAGCGACTATTTCACTGTCTACAAGTGGGACATCGTTTCGGAAATGGCCTTCCAGAAGACGGCTCCCTACACCTTGGGAAGCGTCATCGAAGGCAGCGGCAGCCTGACTGTCGACGGAAAAGCCTATCCGTTGCACAAGGGCGACCATTTTATCCTGCCTGCGACCGTTTCAGCCTGGACACTTTCCGGCAACATGGAACTGATCGCCTCGAATCCAGGACCAAAAAACAGCTAAAAAAAAAGAGATTGGGATCCGCTCCCAATCTCTTTTTTCGTTTGAACAGGGTGTTCTTACCCGCTGTCTTTTTTTAAGGTTCCAACTCAAACTTTGAAACCGCACCGATGAGATTCGCATCATTATGGAAAGTACACGGCACGATCCGAGCTTCGACATCAGTGGATCCCGTTTTTTGGAGCAGTCCATTCACTTTGTCCGTCAGCTGTTCCAAAAAATCTTCCCGCACGGAAATAGCTCCCCCGACAACAAGTAATTCGGGATTGAAGCATACCAACAGATTGTGGATTCCCTGCGCCAAAGCATTCTGAAAAACCGCTACTTCATGCTGAGCCAGTTCATCGCCGCGCTCGGCACGATCGAACAGCTCTTTCCCGTCGATTGTTTCACCGGACTTCTCTGTGTAGCGGTTGGCCGCTTGGAAAGGGGTCCCTACCATGCTCAATGGCGTACTGTCATCCAGCAACATACACCCGAATTCGCCACCGAACAAATTCATCCCTCGGACTATTTGACGGTTCACTATGACGGCGCCGCCGACGCCCGTGCCCACAACCACAAACAGAGCATTTTTTACCTCAGTCGCCGCGCCGCGCCACAGTTCCGCCAATGCCGCACTGTTGGCGTCGTTCTCCATTTTGACAGGGACTCCCAGTTCCCTTTCGAGTTCATCCCGGATGGGGAAGCGATGGATATACGGTACAGCGCTGAGACCAAATATCGCACCTTTTTCCATATCCACCGAACCAGGGAAGCTGAATCCCGCTCCGGTCACTTCTTCGTCAGCAGCAAATTCCTCAAAAACGCGGTTGAACCCCGCTTTCATTTCATCCCACGTTTTCGGGGTAGGGAATGAGCCTTTCCGACCCAACTCCTTGCCGTTCCATAAACCATATTTTACCGATGTACCGCCGATATCAAATGCCGCAATTGCCATAATTGTCCTCCTTATGAAACAAAGTTGATTATTCGCTTACTTGTTTCCGAAAGTCCTTCGGAGATACCCCAACAATGTTTTTGAATTTTTTTGAAAAATAAGTCGTGTTGTTATAACCGATCGCTAAAGCTACTTCATTCACGTTGTCTTCGGTTCGCGAAAGAAGCTGCTTCGCTTTTTCGATCCGATAGTGATTCAGGTACTGAGAAAAACTTTTCTTCGTCTCTTTCTTGAAAAGTTGCCCTAGATACAGGGCATTCAAGAATAATTGGTTGGCGACATCCTTCAATGTCAGCTCTTCCTGATAGTTTTCCTGGATAATTTGAATGACCCGGGAGACATTTTCACTATAGGAAGTGTGCTCTTTCTGTTCCCGCAAGGTTTGCAACAATAAGTCTCTGAGCTCATCGATGTGGACGGCATTGCTTATTTTGTCGACCACCGACAGATATTCCTCATCCTCCAGAAGCAACAATTCCCTGCGGATGTCCATGAACAGTAAAAATGCAATCTGACGAGCGTTTTCCGGCGCTATCGCAAGGCGGTGGATCTGCATAAAAAGGTTTTGCAGACTGATTTCTGCCTCATGAAGTTTGTTGTCCCGCAATAGGCGGTTGAATTCAGAAAAATCCATCAGCTGGTGCTGCCCTTGCATCTTTTCGGCATAAACGATCCGCTCCGGATAATTATAGAATTGGTGCAGCTGGAGACTATCTTTGACCGACTGATAACCGATCGGGATATCTTCGACAGCTATGCCTTTCTCCCCGACACTGACCCACCAGTTGCCACTGCCGAATTGTCGCTCCATAAAAGCCAAAAACGCATCTTCCTGCATGCTTTGGCACAGCAAGGTCAAAAGCGTCGCGTCACCCAGATTCCGCTGAAAATAAAAACACTGGCAATGCTCCCGAAGCCAATTTGTGACGATTTGACCATCGAGGCGTTCCACTTGCACCAACAGGACCGTCCATATTTTTTCGCTTGTCAACAATTGCGAAACTTCTTCTTCACCGCGTTCATCCAATTCATCATTCAGCCATTGGGCAAGCAGATTTTCTTGGTGGAGCTCCTGCTGATTTTTTTGATAAACCTGTTGATCGAGGCGTTCCTTTACCTTTTTCAGAGTATCAAGCAGTTCTTGTTTGTTGACCGGCTTCATTAAATAATTGACCGCACCCAGCTGCAGGCCGCTCTTCAGATAAGAAAATTCCTGATAACCGGATAAAATCATAAATTCAAATTCAAATTGTTGTTTTTGTGCGGCTTCTATAAATTCCAGCCCATTGATTTCCGGCATCGTAACGTCTGTGATGACCAGATCGATCCGTTGTTCTTCCATGATCGAGAGGGCCTCATTTGCACTTTCCGCTGCCGCAACAACTTCAAAACCCAATGATTTCCAGTCCACCAGCTTTTTTAATCCCATGGGAATCATATACTCATCATCCACTAACAGCACTTTATACACAGGCATCCTCCTTTTCTATCAAGAGCAGGACGGTTAACCCTCCCGCATCATTGTTGAGTAGCTTCATTTCGTACTTGTTGCCATAGAAACCGCGCATCCGTTCATTCACATTCTGCATGCCGATCGATTCATTCAGATCCACTCGCGGATTCTTCAACCGCTCCGTTATTTCAGCAAGTCGTTCCGGGTTCATCCCTTTGCCATTATCCCTGATTTCAATGCAAATCGATTCATCTGCTTGATAGGCTTTGATGCTGATGACATTGTTTTTTCGCATAAAATCGATTCCGTGCTTGAAATAGTTCTCAATGATGGGTTGAATGACAAACTTCGGAATGGTCAGATCCGCCAATTCGTCTGCGATCGTGAAGTGATAGGCAATCCGGTTTGGATAGCGCATTTGGTAAAGGTAGACATACTTTTCACAGAAATCCAGTTCTTCTTTCAGTGTGGTTACTTTGGCCGGACTGATATTGTTCCGCAGCAACGTGGAGAAGGCGTACACTACATCCGCCAACTCGTCCTGTTCCTTGCTCAGGGCATACATCCGGATATATTCCAATGTATTATAGAGGAAATGCGGATTGATTTGGGCTTGCAGCGCCCGCATATGCGCATCCTGTTGTTTTATTTCCAGTTTATAGATGTCGTCCACATATTGTTCGATGCTGTTGAGCATACTGTTGATCCCTTCAGAAAGATTGCGCAGTTCAAATTCCGTTTTTTGGGTATCGATGCGGGTATCCAGTCTCCCTGCCGCAGCAAGCTCCATCGCCGCATTCACCGTTTCCACTTGCTCTGAATAACGTTTAAACGTCCGGAACAGCACTCCCAGTAAGGCGGCATTCAACAAAACAGCCCCAATGACCAATGGCAGCATATCTATCGCGAACGACTTCCATACGGCCGCTTTATCCAGTGTGACAAAGACGCGATAATCGCCTCCAAGCCGATAGGAATCCACATAATAGTCCGCGCTTAAAGCTCTGCTGGGCAATTGGGAATCCCGTTGCAACTGTTGAATCAACACTTGCTCTTGCTCATCCGCCTTCGACGGATCCAAGCGAGCATCATGGTAGGCATACAGCAAATTGGAGGTTCCCGATACGACATAAACAGATAACCCGTCCAATGAATTCATGTTCTCCAAGCTTGCTTCAAAATCCGACTCCTGAAATCCGATGAATAGGCTGCCGTTCGCGGATCCCTGCAGAATCGGCAACATGATATAAAAAGCGTCTTCCCTGAGAGTAGGGGTACCTTGTTTGATCACCCCAGGTTTATTCGCCAACGTAGACTCCAAATATTCGGGAAACTGAGACAGCGACAGGTAAATAGCGCTCAAGTCATCATAGTTTGCATAAACCGTCCTTAATTCGTCGGGCAACAGAAAGAAATCCTGACTGTCGCTTTGGCGCGAATAAATATAATTAAAATACTCCCCGATAGGTTTAGTGAGATAGGCCGTAACGTTCTCGATCCTATCGTAGCTGCCGGTCAGTTGGTTCAGGATGAGGCGGCTGGATGATCTTTTATCATTCAACATCCGGGTCGTGCTCTGAATCGCTTCCTGAAGTGTCATGTCCACTTTGTTTCGGGTTTGAACATAGGAATACACACCGATCAGCCCAGTCGATAAGGTGGTCAGAAGCATCATGAATATCGCATATTTACGCAGCAAACGGTTCATCAGAGTGCCTGTAGCGAAGAGGATTTTGAATGGCCGCTTCATTCCAGCCTTCCTTCGATTTCCGTTCGCCAATATTTTGTGGCCAAGTAATTCCAAATGAACAGCAGCGCCACTGTGCCGAACAAGATCAAACCTTTATATTTCCAAGTGAATCCCAAAATCATGCCGCTGCCGATGATCATCTTCAGGAATGTGATGAAACTGGAAAAATTGGAAGTGAAGCCCAGCCGCACTAAATGACCGAGCGAAATGTCATAGTTGGCATCAAAGATCAAAACATACATGAACGTAGAAAATAGATACAGCAACGCGAACACCAAAATGAAGTCGATCATCAAAAACAACAAACCTTGGACTTGCAGTGATAAATACAAATTATAAGCCAAAAAGACAGCGATCGTCGCAAAGCCCAAAAACAAGACATTCCCTCGTTGAAAATGGTGTTTGAAAAGCTGCCATCCCTCCTTCAAGGTGATCTCTTTATACTCGAACCCATGAGCAACGAACAATTCGCTGATCACTTTCAGCGCGGGACCCATCCCCAAAAATACGCCGCCAGCTGCACTGAACAGCCAGAAAAAAAGATTGAGTTTCATCATCACCCAAACGCGGATAAAAAGCGTTTCCATTGCTTTCCCTAACATATTATTATTCCCCCATCCATCAAATTCACTGCTATTATACAAGAACACACAAGAAACAACAATCCGGCTCAGCAAGCATTGCGGAACATATGGCAAAAAGCAGCAAAAAGCCTGAGTCAGTCATTATCCTCAGGCTTTTTACCGTTTAGCTGATTGTCTTATTTCATGCGGCCCATCAAAATCAATTCAAGGTTCCGTCCAGACCTTTGACTTCTACTTCGTAAATGCGTGCAGCGCTGTCCGAGCCTTGTGTCGGCTTGACAACTTTCAGTTTTACGTATCTTGCATTTATCGGCGCAAATGTATCGGTTGTGTTCCCAAGAGTATTTCTTGTCACCGTTACAACATCGACAAACTCTTTTCCGTCTTCGCTGACTGAAATCGTATAAGCTTTCGTATTCATGTCCGGGCTTTCGTTTCCGGCCTCCGCATGGGCAATCGAGACTTCACTGATGGTTTTGACTGATTCCAGATCGATCGTCAATTCATGCGGCGCTGTTCCGATCGCACACCACTTGGATTCCACTTTACCATCCACCGCAAATGCGGGTGCTTCTTTATCATTTACAAAAGAGGATGCTTCAGTCGGTTTTCCTTGTGACAATAAAACAATGCTGTCCTTGGCTTGCTGACTGACAACAATATAATTTTCGATTGTTTTCTCATCTTCACCCTCTTTATTTTTAACTTTTAAGGTGACTTTGTAGTTCCCCTCCTCCGAATAGGTTACGGTCGGTTCAGCTTCTGTGCTTGATTCCACATCCGCTCCTTCAAAACTCCAAGCCAATTCTTCGGCATTTTGTGAACTCAAGTTTTTGAATGTGATCGCCTCTCCAGGAGCTACCAATGTTTTCGACACGCTGAAATTAGCTTTCGGAAGACTGTTGTTTGGCCAATCCATTGCAGCTGTAGTCGAATCTCCTCTTTCCAATAATGAATTGACTGGTACCACTTCGAAAGTGGATTTATTGGTTTCGTCTGTTCTCGGCAGTGTGTTGATGTAGAAATTGGTCGTATTCGACACGCCCAACAGCGATTTTGTTTCATCCTGATTCACACGATAAACTTCATAATACGCCGCTGGAGCGTCTGTTTCCCAGGTTAACCGGACACCGGCCAATAGTGCATCTTCATCAAAGACAGCATCGACCACTTGTGCATCCGTCACCTTGGAAGTGCCGATAGCATCTTGATCAGCAATGGTGATGTTGCCGAGATTCATTTCAAAAATATCGCCTGCTTTATCAGCGGTAACCTTATAAGAGATTGTGTTGATCACTTTATCCGCAAAATCAGAAAGATCGTATTGCACGGTCACCCAATCTTCCCCTAATTTCTTGTCCGCTTTGATTGTTTCTGTCGTCCCATCATCGAATGCAAGGACCAAATCCAAATCAGTAGCCACATTCGCTTTCGCAGTCGTAGTAAAGGTAACGTTTTTATCGAGCTTCAAATCAGCCTGGTAAAGTTTCAGCGTCGAGGCTTTACCTTTTTCCATTGTGCCGCGGAATTTCAATGAGTTACCGCCATAGTAGGCTTGGGCAAAATCCAAGCTGGCAGCCAATTCGTTCTCGCCTTCGTGATCCATGATCCAACGATAAGTCGGCAAGATATCCGAGACACTGCGGTTATTCCAGTCCAGATTAGAGACCGTCTCTCCATCGATAAAGAAGTTATAGCCATTCCCTACATTAAAATTCGTAACGAACGGTAACGCGGTCAGCGGAGATTTTTCAATGGCATAATTGGAAATCCCACGCCACTCTGTACCGCTGGCTGTATTTTCCGCAGTCGGATCGCCGATACTGTTTACCCAGAACAAGTTTTCCTTCAACTGGAATTCATCGATCGAGGAACTGGATGAGTAAGGCCAGTCAGCCGCATATAAACCTAGCGATGTATGCGTTTCGTTTGCCAATTTTTCAAACAAGTCCCAACGGACAGGCGTCATGTAACCCTTGGCTTGCACATCGATCCCCGCATACACTTGATAAGGATCCACTCCGATTTCCGTTGCTTTCTGATTTGATGCTTTCAATAATTCCTGATCGGCGTAACGATCCTCTGTCCACCAGAAGTTCAGGAACATGCTGTCGGAAACGGGCTCGCCATTCTCTGTCATCAAGAATTGCGCATTTTTTTCATTCAATGCGTTTTGCCATTCGAGTTTCCCTTCGCTTGTCATCGCATCATAATACATGATTTCGAATTCGTCTCCGGATTTTTCCTTGAACTGCTTGATGAACGCAACCATCAGATCTGCGTGCTCTTTCGTCAAGGGCTGCTCCTCATTGCCTTGGGTTTCTTGGTTGATGAACCAACCATCAAACTGATAAGTGGAGGCTACTTCAATCAGCTTATCGACCATCGGGAAATTCCCGTCTGCATCCTGTTGCAGGAAGTCATCCAGCCATTCCAACTTCCCATTGAATTCTGCAGGCGGGAAGAAAACGGTACCAAGAACAGGCACGCCATTTTTGTGCGCTGCATCTGTTACGTCCGGACTTGGTGGAACAATCAAACCTTCGCCTGCAGAACCAGCCCAATAAACCATCTTGTCGACGTATTGCCAATAAGAGAATGTGTTGCTGTCAAACTTATTCAAACCATGCGGCGCGTTCCCGCTGGTACTTCTGTTCATGATGGATAACGCGACCACTTCAGTCTCTTTATTTTGTGTATCATTGACCGGGACAAGCTTTTCCTTGTCTACCCGTTCAGCCAACGGAACATTGCTGATATTGTATGGCAGATCCGGATCCTCATCCGCCTTCCATTGCAAAAGGTCTTCGGGGAACCAAAATGAGGAAATCGGTTGGTTGCGCATCATGACCTCGAGATTTTCATTTTCCTCTGTAACCTTAAATGACATAGCGGATGCGCTATCCGAATTATTCTCGGCGCTTCCATTTGAACCCGCACAACCAGAAAGAACCAGTACAGATAATAAAGTAAAAGGCAGTAAACGGGCTTTACGCTGGTGCTTACCATCCTGTAATTCGATTTTTCTCATACATTCCATCCTCTGCATATTATTTCTAACTTATTCATACTTTTTAACCTAATAAGTGCATGAATCAAACCAAGGGAAACCGTGTACATTTATAAAAGAAAATAAAACAGGGGCATCATCAGTAATGAAACAGATATAAGAATGCCCCTGTGCCGTGCATGGTTTATTTGTTTTCTTTCAGGAATTCATCGTATTGTGCCTGTATTTCTTCCAACACTTTGTCATATCCGGCGCCTTCCAAGGCATCGATCAAATTAGGTAATGTCTCGTCCGGATCCACTGTCCCTGTATTCAGGCTGTCCAGGTACTGGCTCATTACGTTATTGATGTTTGTGATTTCAGTTTTGACGTTGTCGATATTGAAGTTGAAGCCTAGGATCGGAGATGCTGTTGCCGCCGCAATGGCCTCATCTCTTTGTTGAATCATCTCATCTGTAATCGACTCTTGCGTGTAAAGGATCTTATTGTTTCCGGTATTCCAAGCGGACATGTGATAGTTTGGCTTGTATCCATCCAACAATTTGATTTTGCTGTCTTCGCCCTCCAACAGTTCCCACGCTTCGCCTTCAACACCGTAAACCAACCCATTCAGCAATTGACTATTGCTGTTCAGCAAGCCCAAGAATTCCACTGCTTTTTCTTTGTTCTTGGATGTGTTGCCTACGACAAAATTGGCCATTTGAGCCTGGCTTGTCGATTTCAAAGGCATCGTGATCGGTCTGGAAACGAGCTCTTGTCCAGCTGCGTTCGTCAACAGCGTATCGCCATAGTCGAACGGTCCTTGTGTCTCTCCACGTACGAACCAAGTGTCACTTTCCAACGGATAGCCAGTGTTGCTTGTTGCTGCATCAGCAGGGATCAAACCTTGGTTGTACCAGCTGTGCATCGTTCTCAACAATTCAACAAAATCTTCATCTTCATATTGGTTGATGATTTTTGTAGTGTCGCCTTTTAGATTAATCGCAAACGGCATTCCGTTACCCATTGGATAATCAAAGTCACCCTGCACTTTGAATCCTTGTCCGATTGCAAAAGGCGCGACATTCGGTTCTTTTTCTTTGATTTCTTTCAGGATTGGCTCTGCATCCGCATAAGATGTGATGCCATCGACGGAAAGGTCATATTTATCCAGATATTGTTTATTGAAAGTCAGCATCTGTTGCGCGAATACGTTCGCATTAACAGGGAATGCATACAACTTTCCGTTAACCATGTTCCCTTGGATATAGGCATCATCCAGTTGGTTGTAGACTTCCTCTGCATATTCAGGCATCAACTCCGTCAAATCTGCGAAGGCGCCTTTCTGTGCATTGGCAACATAGTTATCGGCAAAAGCGATGTCATATGCCTCACCGGAAGCTATGATGACACTCATTTTTTTAGCGTAATCTCCCCAGCCGATATAATTGATGTTCAACTTTGCATCAATTTCTTCTTCGATAATTTTATTTGCTTCGCTGATCAATGTGTCGTAATTTTCTGGTTTATCTCCGATTTGATACATTTGCAGCGTCAATTGACCGTTTCCGGCCTCTGTATCAGAATTTGAGTCTGCCCCCTGATTGCCACAAGCCGCCAACATTCCGGCAGTCAGCATCGAAGCACTTGCTAAAGCCCATTTTTTCAATGATTTCATTTCCAAAACTCCTCCTGTTTTTTTATTCTTTTACTCCGCCGATAGTCAACCCTTTTACAAAATGTTTCTGGAAGAAAGGATAACTGATGGCGATTGGTAACGTAGAAATAACAACGATTGCCATTCGTGCGGACTCACCTGGAATTGCGGCTAAGCCCCCAGTGATCTGTGCACCCGCACCTGCGTTTTGTGTCAGGTACTGGATATTGTTTTGCAGTTTGATCAATAAATACTGCAAAGGCACTAAACTCTCATTTTGAATGTACAGCAGCGCATTGAACCAGTCATTCCAGAAGCCTAATGCCGCGAATAAACTGATCGTTGCGATTCCCGGTACCGCTAAAGGAAGCACAATCTGCAAGAAAATGCGGATTTCGCTCGCTCCATCAATACGCGCGGATTCGATGATCGATTCTGATACAGAACGTTTGAAGAAGGTACGCATCACAATTATGTTAAAAGGACTGACCGCCATCGGTAAAATGAGAGCCCAAATCGTGTCCTTCAATTGCAGCAAGTTGGTCATCACTAAATAGTTTGCTACCATACCTGGTGAGAATAACATGGTTATCAAGCAAAAAGTAGTGAAGAAACGACGGAACGGGAAATTCGAACGCGAGATTGCATACGCATAGAGCGAAGTTGCCGTTGTGTTCACAAATGTTCCCATCAGCGTCACAAGTATCGTCACAAGCAAAGACTGTAAAAGCTGATCTTTCATTTGGCTGAATAAGAATGAGTATCCAAAGGTACTGAATTCGGATGGCCAAAAACGGTAACCATTCGTGGCAATCGCTGTCTCATCCGTTAAAGAGATGGAAACAACGAACACAAAAGGCAGTATGCAGGAAATCGCAAAAACCGCAATCATGATATTGAGGAAAAAATTGGTTGGCTTACTGAATCCTCTCATTTCAACTTTTGTCACTTTTTTCTTTGTAAAGAAATTTCCCTTTTCTGAATACGTTTGATTTTCAGTTGAATTCATGTGATTCTCCTTTCTAGAATAATGCCGATTCGTCATCAAAGCGACGTGCCAGCCAATTGGTGAGCATCAGCAGGACGAAGCCTACGAGCGACTGATACAGCCCCGCCGCAGCGGTCATTCCGATATCGCCTGTAGAAGTCAACCCGTTGTAGATATATGTGTCCAAAACGGAAGTCACATTGTACAATGCGCCTGAGTTGCGCGGAACATTATAGAACAATCCGAAATCTGCCCGGAAAATATTTCCCACAGCCAAGATCGTAAGGATCGAGATGAGTGGGACCAATTGTGGAATGGTAACGTGCTTAATTTGTTGCCATTTGCTGGCCCCATCCACCATCGCTGCCTCATAATAGGTTGGGTCGATGCCCATCACTGTTGCGAAATATATGATGCTGTTGTAGCCAATCCCTTTCCAAGTACCGATGAACAATAGAATAAATGGCCAAAACTTCGGTTGACTGTACCAGTTTATGGATTCTCCGCCGCCGCTTGCTATCCACTGATTGAAAATGCCTTTATCCGGGCTTAAGAAAGCGTACACAAAATAGCTGATGACAACCCACGACAAGAAATACGGCAAAAGCGACATTGTCTGATAGACTTTGACGAGGCGTTTGTTCCTTAGCTCACTCATCACAATTGCAAAAAATACCGAGATGATCAGATTCAAAGTAATGAATCCCAGATTATACAGGACTGTATTTTTAGTGATCAGAAGCGCATTGTTGGACGAGAACAGAAACTTGAAATTATCGATCCCTACCCATGGACTTGCCTGCAAACTGGCCAAAAAGCCGTCAGGCGAAATACGAAAATCCTTGAACGCTACAACATTGGCAAGAACTGGAATATAAAAGAAAAAGACCATCCATACCATTCCCGGTATCGCCATCAACACCAGAGTTTTGTATCGCCAAAGATTATTTAAAAAACCTTTGCTTCCTTTACGCTGCTTCATTAAAATAACCTCTTTCCTTTTTATTACATTACCATATTAGCGCTTTCAGCTGTCTTTTTGAATGAACAAAGCATAGATAAAACGGAACAAAACATAGTTAAAAAAAAAGAAGACCACCCTGCTATCATGAGCAGGATGGTCCATGTATTTATGCTGTTGAGCAAGCTTCGCGAGTTTCACCGCTTAATACGGCTTTTTTACCGAGCAATCAGGCAACTATTTTTTCTTCTGGATCCCTTTCCGGGACGCGGTCGGTTTGATCAGGTTTTTCTTCAGCCAGTTGAAATAGTACATATCCGGCACAACCGCAAAGTCGGTCATAACATTGGAAATCGCGATGTAGAGTTCT
Organism: uncultured Trichococcus sp.; assembly: GCF_963667775.1. NCBI lineage: Bacteria > Bacillati > Bacillota > Bacilli > Lactobacillales > Carnobacteriaceae > Trichococcus > uncultured Trichococcus sp. The sequence goes on from NZ_OY764015.1 coordinate 2,111,798, forward strand.
TCTTCGCTGTCCGCAAGATAATCAACAGCATCGATTGCTTCCACCATGCTCTCCAGATCAAACTCCCGCCGGCCAAAAACTTTTTTGCAGCTTTTGTTTTCTTTCTGTAGATCTTTGTAATAGCGTTTTGCGCCCAGTTCATCATCGTATTTCAATGAGAGCAGAATCAGCGGCAACAGCATCTGAGCCGATGCCTCAGGGAAGCGCTGGTAAAGCTCTTTGGCTTTTTCCATTTGTTCCAACTGGCAGTAGATACCCATCAGAATGTAGCGGATCCCCATATTGTCGGCTTCGTTCAACCGCAAAATATCTTCATACTCGCTCACGGCAGCCGTCAACATCCGGCGCTTCTGCAGTTCATCCGCATATAATGCTTTGACGCGCAAGTAGGTCCTGGTTTCTACGATTCCCCAATAGTTTCCGATGGACTCCTCATCATCCAGACCGCGCTTTTGCATCACTGCCTTTCCGAGTGTCTCCAGTTTCTTGAGTTCATGAATGAATTCGAGTGATTCAGGATCCAGTTTAAATAGCCGGGCTTCCAAATTATCCGGATCCAACTTCAAGGCACGCTCCAAAATCGCTGCGTATTCGCGTTCGGAAGCCGCGAACTCCAGCTTCTCCAGCTCTTCAGTCGCTTTTTCCTCGTTTGTCATTTCTCCGATTACGAACGTTTCGCCCTTGGCACTGGCCTCGTTGGAAAGCTTCATGAATGCTTCAACTGCTTCATCCACAGAGTCGTAATCCTCGACGTGATTCAAAATGAATTTGTTCAACTGTTTCAATACTTTTTCCGTTTCTTTCATGCAATTCATCCTCCCCTATTGCAGTTTGCTAAGTATATTATACCCGCTTTTTGACGGCTTGCGTTAAGGAGAACGGGATTCTGCGCAGAAAAAATTCCAGGTCTCTGGTTTTTACAGTTATGGAGTAGTTGGTGCAGCGATGTGCGCCAACTTTTGGATGCGCAACTCCGGCGAGCGTGGCTTCGCCGGAGTTGGCCATTCGTTTCGGACTTTTGCTCCGGCGAACGTCCCTTTGTCGGGGCTGCGCTTCCCTCATCGCCGCCCAACTCCGATGAGCACAGCCTCGCCGGAGCTGAGACCACATATCCGCTTCTACAGTCTCCAACAAAAAAGCCCGCCCCCGTTGCGAACGGCAGGACGAGCTAAATAAGGGAGCCGCCAGATAGATCAAGCGCGGACCAAAATCCGCTGCAGGAACCCTCTGGTGCGGGCTTCTTTCGGATTGCCGAAAATAGCTTCAGGGGCGCCTTCCTCCACAATTACGCCCTGATCCATGAAGATGACGCGATTGGCTACTTCCTTGGCGAAGGTCATTTCATGCGTGACAATGACCATGGTGGTGCCTTCCTCCGCCAGTTTGCGGATCACTTGCAGCACCTCACCGACCAGTTCCGGATCCAAAGCCGAAGTGGGTTCGTCGAACAGGATGACGTCCGGGTTGACCGCGAGGGCGCGGGCGATGCCCACCCGTTGCTGTTGGCCTCCGGATAGTTGCGAAGGATAGTAGGCCAAGCGGTCACTCAGCCCGACCTTTTCCAAAGCGCGGATAGCCGCTTCGATGGCTTCCTTTTTGGGAACTTTGCGTCCGACGATCAGGCCTTCGGTGACATTGTCCAATACCGTCTTGTTGTCGAACAGGCCGTAATTCTGGAAAACGAATGCAGATTTTTTCCGCACCGCGTTGATGTCCTTCTTGCTTGCTTTCGAAAATTCGGTCTGGATTTCATCGAAATGCAACGAGCCTTCGTCGGCGCGCTCCAGGAAGTTGATGCAGCGCAGCAAGGTCGTCTTGCCCGAACCGCTTGGGCCCAGGATCACAACGATATCGCCCTTTTCAACGGCGATATCCACACCTTTCAAGACTTCCAGTTCACCGAATTTCTTATGAATATTCTTCAATTCCAGCATGGTATCGCTCCTTTCGCGCATCTACAAAATACTCCGGTTGGTTTTCTGATTTTACGGCAATGTTACGCCCGCGCTTGTAGAGGGACAAACGCTGCTCCAGCAATTGGAAAAACACCTGAACGAGTGAACAGAGCACAATGTACACAATGAAAATCACAAGGTACGACTCCAGATAATTGTAGCCGAATGCCGCTTCCGTCTTGGCGATGGCCGTGATATCCTGCACCGACATCAGAAAGGCCAGCGAGGTCGATTTCAGCAGATTGACGGTGCTGTTGCACAAGTTCGGCGTTGCCGCCACCAATGCTTGTGGAATCACGATGCGACGGTAGGCCTGGACCGGCAGCAGACCGATCGAGAGGGCCGCCTCCAGCTGGCGTTTGTCGACCGTTTCGAGGGCCGAACGGAAAACTTCGGACAGGATCGCGGTCGTATTCAAAGTAAAAACGATATAGGCGTAATAAATCGGATCGATGCCGAAAACGTCGAAATCGATTCCCCTGCTTTTCACGAACACATTCAACAGGCTCGGGAAGATGCTGTACATCACCAGAATCTGGACGATCAAAGGGGTTCCTCTGATAAAGGACACATAAACTTGGGAAATGCGGGCCAATACTTTGAGATTGCGCTGTCTTGCCACCGCAATCAGGAACGCAAACGGCAACGCGAGCAGCAAGGGGATAAAGGTCAAGCGCAGCGTTGTCGGGATGCCCTTCAACACAAGGATCAGAATTTCTTGCACATAGTCTAAATCAATGGTCATGCGTCTCGCTCCTCTCTCCTATACCGCGCGCAGCGGTTGTTTTCCTGCTGATAGTTTGTCTTCCGCCAACTTGAACGCTTTTTCGATCGCCAGCGTCAATAGCCAATAGATGCCCGCCAAGGCGATGTAAGTCTCGATCGAATACCCGCCGAGATTGCGCGCGATGATCAGCTGGCCTTTGCCCATGATGTCGACGATGCCGATGGTGTAGGCCAAAGCCCCCTCCTTCATCAACAGGATGAACGAATTTCCGAGGTTCGGCAACGCACTCACGAGGGCTTGGGGCAAAACGATCCTTCTGAATGCTTGCGCTTCGGTGAGGCCGATACTGAGGGCAGCCTCACGCTGCACGTTAGCGACCGCCGAGTAAGCCGAACGCATGATTTCCGAGCAAGGCGCCGAGAACAGGAGCGACAGGGCGATGACGACAAAGTAGAGGCGGTTCCAGCTATTGATGTCGATGCCGAAGACGCCCAACAGCACCTCCGGCAAGCCGTAAAAGACCAAGAACATCATGACGATCGAAGGCGTGCAGCGGATGATCCAGATATAGCCGTGGACGATTGCCCGCAGCCATTTCGGACCGCTGATTCTTGCCCAGGTCGCCAAAAATCCCAGCATGCCCCCGATCACGATCGTTCCGATCAAAAATTGCAACGTCACGCCTAAGCCGGACAGAATGTCCGGAACGGCCTTCCAAATATAAGTGATGTCGAATGGACGATTCATCTTTTTGCCTCCCTTTGTAGCTATGGCTGTTGTGTTCCGTTCTCCGGCAGCAGCGCGATATTATTCCTTCACGTATTGGAATGTGTTTTCGCCAAGAAATTCGATCATCAAATCATCGATTGTGCCGTCCGCTTCCAATTGCAGGAAGGCTTCGTCGTATGCGTCGGCCAACGCTTGTTGATCCTTGTTGAACAACGGCCAAGTCGGCAGCGCTTCATAGACGAAGTAGGAGAAATCATCTTTGTATTGGCTGTACGGTGCGCCTTCTGCCAGCACGTTCACTTCATAAGCGGTCTTGACGGCGAAGTAGCCGTCATAGCGGCCTTCCAACAACCAGGTGTAGGCATCCGCGATTTCGAATACATCTGCCGCAGTCAACTCGATCGGCGTATCCGGATGCTCTTCATTGAATGCTTGGATCACATTGTACTGGGCGTTGTTCGGCGAAATCGGGACCAAACTCTTGCCGGCAGCCGCGAATGTTTCCAAGTCCGTGATTTCAGCCGCATCTTCCGAACGGATCAGCACGCCGATACTGCTGGCGCCGATGTAATGTTCAGGGAAAATGAATTTCTGTGCGCGTTCCTCGGTGTACCAAGCTCCTTTCGTTCCGACAGCATACTTGCCGGATTCGATCCCGATCAGCAGATCCTCGTCGGAAGTCGGCACATATTCGAATTCGTACTGCGGCAACAGCTCGTCGATGGCCTTCAGCACGCTGACTTCATAGCCGGTCGATTCGCCGTTCTCATCCACATAATTCATCGGCGCGGAACTTTGCGTATGCGCGACTTTCACCGTGGTCACTTCTACCGCCTCGGCTACGGAACCGCTCGTTGCTTCGCTTATCGTTTCCGCTCCAGTCTGGCCGCATCCAGCCAAAAATGCCGCCCCCAATAAACTTACTGTCGTCACTAATTTCTTTCGCTTCATATCTTTACTCCTCCTGTATGTTTCTGATTCGTTTAATGGTTCGCTGTTTTTAGGATGGTGGCCTGCACTTTTTGGGCAGCCGCATGGATGCGTTGGTAAAAATCCGGGTTGGCTTCCAATGAAATTGCGCAGCCGGGTGCAAACACGATGCCCGTATCGCCTGTTTCGGCGAGAACGTCGGCCAAGCGATCGACCAGCAAGTCCTCGATTTCCTGCGCCTGATTTGAGAACGTCAAATCGGTTTTCGGCGAGATACCGCCAACCAGCAGTTTATCCGTCAGGGCACGTAGTTTGCGGAAACTTAACCGGGTCGGGTCCTCCGCGTGATCGCTGCCGTCTTCCCAGTTGATGGCCTGGACATCGTAATCGATAAAACGCTCCACAGCCAGATCGACATGTCCATGCGCATGCAGGATATTGAACCAGGTACGGTCCTTGATATAAACCAACAGGTCATCCGTATAAGGTTTGGCGAAAGCGGCATAATCGGCTTCGGATATGTCGCCGCGCTGGCTGTACTGTTCGGCGATGAAGAAGCCGTCCACGCCGGCAGCGATCAATTCGTCCACGAACACCTTGTTGGAGGCATGCAGCACATCGAGCGCCGCCTTCAATTCCTCACGGTGATGCTCCAGAAAAGCTGCAATCGGGCTTTCTTCCGGCCCGTCGACGATATGCGCGATCGAATCGTTACCGGGCGCAAATTGCTTCACCCATGACAAAGGCGAGAAGACGGTGCCGACGACGACTTTTTCGCCTTCGTAGTGCTCCACGATTTTCTTGGCAAAAGCGGCTTCGCGCTGGATCACCGGATTGTCCGCCTTGAGAGGCACCAAACGGGTCAGATCTTCCGCGCTCCGGATCGGATAGTCCAGTATTTTGCCGGCCCATTCCTTCGCATCCGTCGAGAAGGTGATCGGCGTTCCATAGGCTTCAGCGAAGAATTGGCCTTGCGACATCAGCTTGATCAGGTCCCAATCATTCTCATCCGTGAAGGCGATCGTCGCTTCGGCGAACGCCTCAACATCCCTGTCCACCAACGGCATGTGCCGCCAACCGGAAATGGCCGGTCTGTCCAAAGGTTGCTTCTTGAGCGCCGCTTCTATTCTTTTTCTTCCATTAAATGTTTCTGTCATGTTATTCATCCTCCTGTTCGATGGGTATCCATGTCTGTGTTGCTTGCGAGCGGTAAGCGGCGGCCAGAATGCGCAATGCCGTTATCCCCTGTTCCGCTGTCACGAAGGGAACTGTATCCTGTTCGATGCTTTCGACAAACTTGTCGACGATCGGTGTCAATGGTTCTGTATATAAGCCGTCCTGCGAGGGATCATCCAGGTAGGTCTTTTCCCCGTTCTTCCGGTAAAGCGCCACCGGATGCCCGTCCGCATAAGTAATGGCCGTGGCCTTTTCTCCGTAGATGACGGTCTGCCTTTCGTTCGAGTAATCGAACCAGTGGGTCAGCAAGGTCCCCTGGATACCGGAGCGATGTTGAAGCTGCATTACCGCGTAATCCTCATAAGGAACCGGGCTGCCGTCCGCCAACTGCTTGCCTTGTGTCGCGGTCTGGGCCAACACTGCAATGACGGGATCTTCACTGAACAAGTAGTTCAACAAGTCAATGCGGTGGACTCCCACTTGCGCCAAAGCCCCGTTCGTATGGCCGATGCGGTCGTAGAAATCCGGGAATGCCGTACCCCAACCGTCATTTTCCTGGCCTTGGTTGGCCAAGGTCGTCCGGTAGGCATGGATCTTCCCGAGTGTCCCATCCTTCAGCAACTTTTTAAGCAGCTGATGTGCGGGATAAAGCCGTTGGTTATGGATGATCATCAGCTTTTTGCCCGTTTTCTCGGCTGCCAGCTGCATGCGTTCGGCCTCGGCCACCGAATCTGCCATCGGCTTTTCACACAGCACATGCTTGCCGGCTTCCAGTGCAGCGATGGTGATGGGGCTGTGCGATTGTTCGTTCGTAGCGACGATGACGGCATCGACCGTTCCGTCTTCCCAGATTTCCTCCAGGTTTCGGTAGACTTTCCCGCCGTACCTCTTTTGGAAAGCTTCTGCTTTTGCGATCGTACGGTTATAGAATCCGATCAGATTGATTTTTTCGTTTTTATGGCTTAGAGGGGCGTGCCTCTGTTTCGAAACGTCCCCGCAACCAATGATGACAATCCCGACCATGGGACCCCTCCTTCCTGAACTCCGGCTTACCGGAATGGCTGTCGTTTTTAAGTATGTGTCTGATTCTAACACGGTGCTTATTTTAAAAATAATACCGATTGTCTATCAGGGTTGACCGGCTTTGGCGAACACCGCTCCTGCCATCCCGTTTTATTTTTGCAGCGACGTCGTTTGTTTGTTGTTTTTGCCCGATACACCGGCAGCAGTTTGCCTCACCAATTCCAAACGCTCCAGTTCGATCTCTGGATCTACGGTGCAGTCCGCTCCGATGATGACCCCCATATCGCCGATTTCCTGGATGAGGTCTGCTGTGAATTGGGCGATGTCCGCCTTATTTCCCGCATCCAACAATGTGCCGGCGTTATTGTTAAAGCCGCCGATCACCGCTTTGTTCCCGAAGAAACCTTTGCCTTCCTTCAGGCTGATTTTTTCGGTATGGACCGCCCAGTTGTAGGCTTTTGCTTCATAATCTCGGTAGTACGACAAGTCGTTTTGATGATGCTCATAGCCGCAGATATGCAGGATATTGTAGTCGCTGACTTTGTTCGCCTCCGCCAATACCGCCAACTCACTCGGCGCGATATAGTTTTGATAGGCTTCCTTGGTGGCAGTGCTGCTTTGAACGTTCTGCACGCTCAGATAGATGCCGTCCGTGCCCGCCTCTTCAATGACTCTCTGGGTCAAGACTGCGATATCCTTGGCGATTTCATTCGCCGCAAAAGCAAGGGCTTCCGGTTCGGTTTCAAAGAAGCGGGTAAATTTTTCGGGATCCTTGTCCCACGCTTCGAAGGCGATCCGGATATAGTTCGCCGGCGAAAAGATATTATAGAAGGTTGCAATTTCGCCGTTGAAGGATTCCTTGATCCGTTTCACCGTCTTGACTTGCTCAGTTATCCACGGATGTTCCGGCCCCACAGCCTTGACGTTGTACAGGTCATCCGCATGCTCGATCGTTTTTCCCAACAGGCTCGGATGCCCGAAAAAGCCGTCGCTCATGATCTTCACGAAATCCGGATTGAAGGCATCATAGAAATCCTTGTGCCCGTCGATCACTCGATCCAAAACCGATCTGTCCTCCAAACCACGGAATTGATCATCACCGAAAACAAAGTGAAACCAAAAGCCAACCGGCACACGCTCCGTTTCTTTGTTGTCGAAAGCGTCAAAAATCAATTGTTTTCTGTTCGTCTCTGTCATATGTTTTCCTCCTATAATGTAAAATAAAAAGCCGCCCTTCCTGGATTGTTCCAGAAAGGACGACTGTTAGATCGTGGTTCCACCTTTTTTCGCGAAAAGCTTGCGCTTGCCGCCTCAACCGGTACAGAGCCTTTTACTGCGCTCGATACCGTTGCCTGCCTAACGGGGGCGTCCGGATACGTCTGCAGGAAAATCCCTGTCAACGCATCAACTCCGAGGCCATTTTTCCTGTGCTGCCGTCCGCTCTTTTCCACCGACCAAGAACTCTCTGAAGGACTATCCAACCAGTACTTTCCTCTTCTTTGCTTTTTTCTGTATGGCTTTTATTTGATAGACAAAGTCTACCACCACAGCCACGGCCTGAAAAGCACACGATTCCGAACAGGATTGACAGGGAAAACCGAACAGCAGGTTGGTTGGCTTGGATGCTGGAGTCCCCACGGAATAAGATGAATAACGGCCAAGTATCCATGTTTCTGCGACAACAGAGTCGACTAGCGATGAGATGCCCCCTAATAATATTTAGCTCAAGAAAAAAAGAGCGGAAGACAGGATTTCCCCCCCCTGCTTTCCGTTCCTTTTCAGACGTTATACGTTAACGCCAACTTTAACTTTTTGATCAACCAATTTTTTTGCCTGTGCAACGATGTTTGCCACGGTCAACCCGTACTGTTCCTTCAAATAATCCGCCTTCCCGACTTGCCCGAAAGCTTCGCGGACGCCGACGCGATATTGCAAGGTCGGCTTCAGTTCAGCCAAGGTTTCGGCTACCGCACTTCCGATACCGCCGATGACATTGTGGTTCTCGGCAGTCACGATTGCGCCCGTTTCAGCAGCCTTCAGTAAAGCCGCTTCATTCACCGGTTTAACCCGGTAAAGATCGATTACCGTGGCCGATAGGCCTTCTTCCGCTAACTGATCCGCAGCTTGCAGGGCATCGGCTACCATGATTCCTGAAGCGATGATGCTGACGTCGGAACCTTCCCGCAACAGCTTGTAGCCGTCTTCAAAAGTCTCGCCCTCCGGATAGATTTCGATCGCGTTTTTACGGATCATTCGCACATAGTTCAAGCCGTCCGTATGGTACGTTTCTTCCAGGATAGCACGCAGGCATTTGTCATCGCTGGCTTCGTAGACATGCGCATCCGGGATGGCACGCAACAAGGACAACTCCTCGAAAGGCATATGCGTTCCGCCATTGGCTTCCGCGGTGACACCCGCATCCGAGCCGATGATGGTCACATTTGTTCCGGCATAAGCGACCGATATGAAAATCTGGTCGAATACCCGTCTGCTCGCGAACGGCCCGAAAGTATGGATATAGGGTTTGAAACCCGCTACCGAAAGTCCGGCGGCGCAGGATACTTCCTGAGCTTCCATGATCCCTACGTTGATGTAGCGACCGCCCAACTCTTCCTTGATTTTATCCGTGGACATCGAGCTAGATAAGTCTGCTTCCAGCACAACGATACTGTCGTCTTTTCTCGCTTTATCCAGCAAGAATTTACGGTATACTTCACGCAATTCTGTTTTCCCCATTTTCGCTTCAAAAGTCATCCCTATCTCACTCCTATCTCAATACCGATTTTTCCAGTAGTCGCCTCAATGGCCGCCTTCGCCGCATCATCCAAGCGAAGGTGGTGGTTGCTGTACATGTCTTCGATGAACGGAACCCCTTGCCCTTTTACCGTGTCCAGGACGATGGCGGTTGGTTTGTCGGTTAGGGATTTAGCTCTTTCAATCGCTCCGTTGATTTCCTCAACCGAAGAGCCGTCAGCTTTCAGCGTATGGAATCCGAAAGCAGCGAATTTCGCTTCGAAATCAAACGGATTGCAGATTTCAGTTGTATAGCCATCGAGTTGTTTCTTGTTGTCATCGATGAACAGAATGAAATGATCGAGCTGTCTATGAGCGGCAAACTGGATCGCTTCCCAGCATTGTCCTTCGTTCAACTCTCCGTCGCCCACGATGCAATACGTGTAGTTTTCTCGCCCGGCAAGTTTATTCCCATATGCAATCCCCGTGGCAGCGGAAATGCCTTGCCCCAGCGACCCGGTTGTCATATCCACGCCCGGTGTTTTGTTCTTATCTGGATGCGACGGCAAATTCGTACCGTTCTGGTTCAGTGTGTAGAGCCAATCCTCCGTAATAAAATCTTTTAGGAATAAGGTAGCATATAGAGCAGGCCCGGCATGCCCTTTGGAAAGGACGAAAAAGTCGCGGTTCAAGTCATCCTTTGTTTCCGGGCTGACCCGCAACTGATGCCCATACAGGACGGCGAGCGTCTCTACAATCGAAAGACTGCCGCCGTAATGTCCGTACCCCATATAGTTCAATTCTTTTAAGGTATAGTACCGAATCTGATCTGCAAAGTGTTTTATTGCTGTGCTATCCATCTAATCAATATCCTCCTTTATTCTGCAGTTACTGTTTTTTTGTTTTTGTCCAGTGCAGTCAAAGCCAGCATGATCGCAATGACGATTGCGATCCCGATCATAATCGCTGTCTTTCCGCCCATATTCGCCAAACTACCCAGGATGATACCTGATGAAGCAAAATCAGCATCAGAGAAAGTTGATCCAGCAAAGCCTAATTCGCCCAATACCGGCAGTAAGAAAAGTGGCAAGAAGCTGATCAACATCCCTTGCAGGAATGAACCAGCGATTGCCCCTCTTAATCCTCCTGAGGAATTCCCGATGACGCCGGCAGTCGCTCCAACGAAGAAGTGTGGGACTACGCCAGGAAGGATAATGACACCGCCAGTGAAAATCATGATGACCATGCTTACAAGCCCTCCGACAAAACTTGAGAAGAATCCGATCAATACTGCATTGGGTGCATATGGATAAACGATCGGGCAGTCCAAGGCTGGTTTTGCATTCGGCACTAACTTGTCAGAAATACCTTTGAAGGCCGGAACAATCTCATTCAGAATCAGACGAACACCCGCCAAGATTACGAACACACCAGCAGCGAATGAGCCGGATTGTTGCAAAGCAAAGATAAGATAGTTCGTTCCACCGCTTAAATTTTCTTGGATGTATGCAGAACCTGTAAACAAGGCAACTATAGTGTATAGGACAGTCATCGTAATAGCGATGCTGACGGTTGAATCACGAAGGAAGCCAAGGCTCTTAGGAAAATTGATATCTTCCGTAGATTTTTTCTTGTCTCCGATCAATTTACCGACATAACCGCTCAATGCGTAGCTGACCGCACTGAAGTGTCCCAATGCTACCGAGTCATTGCCTGTCAATTCAACCATGAAACGTTGAACCAACGCTGGCGATACGGACATGATGATCCCAAGCACTAATCCACCAAAAACAATCAGAGATGTGGAGGTGAACCCGGCAACAGACATGATCACCGCAACCATACACGCCATATATAGCGTGTGGTGCCCAGTCAAGAAGATGTATTTGAATTTAGTGAAGCGTGCAATCAGGATGTTGAAAATCATCCCAGACAACATGATGAGGGCTGTACTAGTGCCGTATTGATCCAATGCGACAGCTACAATTGCTTCATTATTCGGGATGACACCTTGCATGTTGAAGGCTATTTTGAACATTTCCCCAAAAGGCTCTAACGCACCGACGATCACGCCGGCTCCTGCAGTCACAACCAGGAATCCAACGAACGTCTTCACGCCGCCTTTCACAATGTCTGTGGTTGATTTCTTTTGAAGGACGGAACCCAAGATAGCGATCAATGCTACTAAAATGGCAGGCGTACTGGCAATATCAATCAGAATATCTAACAATCCATTCATAATCTCAACACCTCTTCTATTTTATTTTTATGCGATCAAACCTTTGTCCTTGCATGCTTGCGTCACTTTCTCGCGCAGTTCGTTCATGTCGATGATACTCTTCAAGAAGCGCACATCCCCAAGGTGTCCCGCAGAATTCTCCAAATCCTGCCCAACGAACCATACATCTGCTTCATCTGGACTTGCAGAACTTAAGTCATAGTGCTGTACCGTCACTTTATCGCTTACCCCAAGTTCCCTTAAAATCGACTGAATGTTCATTTCCACCATAAAACTCGAACCCAAACCTGAACCACACGCTGCTCCAAATCTAACCATTGACTTTCTCCCCTTCACTGAACATATTTATGATTTCTTTGCTGGTAGTCGCTTCTTTCAATTCCGCCAATTTATCTTCGGAACTTAGGATGCCGGTCAATTCCGACAGTGCCTTCAGGTGGGTTTTGTTGTCGATAGCCGCTATGCAGATGATTGTATCCACTGCATGAGCCTCATCTCCCAATAAATTCACCGGTTCCTTGAGTCTCAGCATCGACATACCGATGCGGTTGACGCCTTCTTCCGGTCTGGCATGTGGGATTGCAACACCTTTCCCCAAGTCGATAAAAGGACCAAATTCTTTCACTTTATTGATCATCGCTGTGACATAATCCTCCGAGATTGTATCGTTTTCCAATAACGGATTGCCGGCAAAACGGATCGCTTGCTCCCAATCAGCGCACTGATCGGCAAATTGAATCGTATCCGCTACCAATAAATCTTTTAACATAGGCGTATATCCCCTTCCGTAGGCATCTGTTGGATTCAGAGTCATACTCAACTCGTTCCGTAAGGCTCCTTCATTTTCAATTTTTGCATATTTCTTGATGATTGCTATGAGCGCATTCAGGTCCGGCCCTAAATAACTGTCTACCGGAAAAGCATCCAGGACTGCGCGGATCAAATGTCTTTTTGATTCCGCATTCATCATCGGGTTCACTATGAATACGGGTTTGGTGGATTCGACATATACGGTTGAAAAGACGAGATCATATTCCTTCGAATCGAGATCGTAAAAACTTTCCAAATTGTGTCCATCTATCCATTTGATATTACTGAACATCTGCCGCAGCTCCGACAGCAGAATCAAAGAAGAACTGATGCCGCTCGGACAAATGACCGCTGCCCGATACGTACTCTGCTTGTTGATTTGGCCTTCTATCTCGCCACCGAAGTGGATAGTGAAATAAGCGATCTCATCATCAGTCATCGTACCTTCTGCATATTCTTCTAACGGCTTCAGAGCACGCTTTACCAAAACGAACAATCTTTTGTGCTTAGCCTGGATCATTTCCGTCAAGACATTATCAAGTTCGATTCCGAAAAGAATGCGGTAGTAGGCAGGTACCAGATGAAGATACAGGTTCCTGAAGAGTTCCTCTTTTCTGTTGAAAGATACGACGGCAATCCGTTCCATTTCGGAAATGATAGCCATTGTGATTTTCTTAAGGGCTTCATCTTCGCTGCTTTCCCATTTGCCCTCGATCGTTCCCAGGAAAAGCATCACGATGAAGCCAATTTCCTCTTTCTCTCCTTGAATCTCGAGATTCTTGAACAAGTGGCGGTACACTTTCTCTGCCAACTCCCATAGCGGGCTTGTCGACAAAACTTCTTGCTGCTTCTCTGTAAAAGTCAGGTGCCCTTGGACACGCGCTACCCGGATCCTTGTGTAAAGGATAAGATAAAGCGAGTCACGGATCCGTTCCTCCACATAATGCATGTTGTGTTCGTTTGCATAGGCTTTGATGATCCGGATGACCGGCTCAAGGTCGATCGTTTCCTGCCAATCTTCCGCAATGTAGTTCAATGCCCAATTGCCCGAAGCGTGCCGCAACAACTGGCTGATGCTGTGGAAAGCCATCCTCCGTTTATCGGCCTCATTCCCCTCCAAGAAGTACCCTCTTGAACGCTGGTATTCCAAGGTAATTCCGTATTCGGACAACTTACAGCGCAGCCTTTTGATATCGGCCAACGTTGTGTTCTTGCTTACTTTCAATAAATCCTGATAGTGGAAATTGGAAATAAAATCTTTGCGGATGAATGTGTACAGGTAAAGCATATACATCCGCTCTTCTTCATCGAGATAAATCTGCGGTGAAGCAAAAACTTTTTGAAGCGCATCCTCCATGGCAATTAAGGTTTTGGGTACGGTGTATTTTTCCGGATCAACTAGCACCGTGGGAAAATCGTTTTTGGCCAACAACTCATTCAAGGTAGCTAAGTCTTGCGTGAGCACATTAGTCGACTCATTCATTTTCAATCCCAATTCCCAATAATGCATCTGCGGCATGGCGATAATTTTTTTGAGGAGAATCAATAATCGATTGTCGTACATGTATACCCTCCTTACGAAACCTAGTATAGCTTGAAACCCTTTTCATTTGAAGTTTATCTCGGTCCAACCGTTTTCCCGAAATCGAAAATCGACTGGACCCAATTCCAAAAACGCTTTCACGCCAAGGGAAATGAATGCTGAAAGGCATCTTGCATTTACTAGTGTTTGTCTATTTTTACTGGACAATCAAGAATAATAGTATTATTATAATCAATTTTGAAGCTGCTGCATCCTGATTTCGGGAGAATTTCATTATTTACCCCGTCATTCATCATTCTGCGGCATGAGCCGCACGGAAAAAGATGGATAACGGCCAGTTATTCATGTTTACGCTCAAAAAAGACGGACGGCCCGCGCACCCGACATCCATCGCCACGCGCACCAAAAAGTCCTCCCGGTAAAATGCCGGAAGGACGGATTTTTCATCATTATAGTTTGCCTTGCTCATTCAGCTTGCCCAGGAAATAAGGCATCTGGACGCGCCACCATTCCCAGTCGTGGTGGACATCCGGGCCCCAGAAGTCGATCCAGGCGGGGATGTTCTTGCAGCGCAGCGCTTCTTCGATTTTCTTCGTGTCTTTGATGCTGACTTCTTCCCAGTTGCCTTGGCCGGTCGCGACGATGATGTTGCCGGAACGGTATTTGTCCAGGAACCAGCCGTCGTTCAGATTCCACAGGTAGTCGATCGGCGAATTCTCATAGACATTGCGGTCATGGTAATCCCCGAAGAAATAGCGGACATCGTAAAGGCCGCTCAGCGCGATGACGCTGTCGAAGACATCCGGATGGCGCAGGTAAAAGTTCAGGCTGTGATATCCGCCCATGCTGCAGCCGGTCGCGATCATCGGTCCCTGATGATTCGTCTGGTGCTTGATGTGCGGCACCAGTTCTTCGATGATGTAGCGGTTATAGCGTTCGTGCATGTTGGCCCGGTCGTACGGACTTTTCCATTCGCACAGCCACGATTCGTTGTCGACGCTGTCCGGTGTGTAAAACTGCACCAAGCCTTGGTCGATGAACCACCGGCAGGCTTCGATCATGCCGAAGTCCGCGTATTCGTTGTGGCTGCCTCCGGATGATGGGAAGACGATGATCGGTTTACCCGCATGTCCATAGCGATTGAAACGCATCTCACGGTTCAGGTGACCGCTCCATTGTGATGAATATTCTACGTGCATCTTTTTTCCCCCATTCTATTCGGTTACGGAAATCATATGGATGATGTCCATCAGTTCTTGATATTCTGCCGCACGGATGACGTAGCCGAAATCCCCCATGATGGCCGCAAAAATCCCCGGCATTTCCTCAAACAGGACAACATTGCCTCCGTAACGGGCCATAACTTCCTCATGCGTGAAGCGGTACGGATGGACGCCCTTGCGGCTGACGTAGCAGCAGTAGTAAGGCGTGTTCATCTGCGCCGTGAAATTGCCGGTCGCAACCAGATTTCCGTAAGCGGCGTAGAGATCGACGTCATTCGACCAGTTCCACATATCCATCGTATGCCCGCCAGGCGGACGCAGGTTGGCTTCCAGGGCAACGAGGCTGCCGTCAGGTAACCGGAAAAACTCAAAATGGAAGAAGCGCTCGCGGACATTGAAAGCCTGCACGAGCTTGGTTCCGATTTCGCGCAGATCATCCGGCATATTACGGTCGACATAGTAGAACATATCCGCATTCTTTTCGACGATTTCCAACACGGCTTTTTCGTACACCAAGGTGGCATCAAACAGGATATTCCCCGCGGCATCGGTCAGACCGTCATACGTGACGATTTTTCCGTCGATGAATTCCTCCAGAATGTAGGATTCATAAGGATTCTTCACATGGAAAAAGTGCCCGAGCTCCTCTTCGGAACGGATTTTGTGCGTGTCCGCCGCTCCTACGCCTGAATCAGGCTTGATGCAGACCGGGAACCCGTATTCGTTGCATAACCCGAGGGCATCGTGATAATCGCCGATGACGCGCCCGCGCGCTACCCGGATGCCGACTTCTCTGAATTTTTCTTTCATGGCGGACTTCAGCTTCACGAAGGCCATATCCTCGTTTTTGAAGCCGAAAACGTTGAAATCGGTGCGCAGACGCGCATCCTGCGCCAACCAGTATTCATTGTGCGATTCGATACGGTCCATTTTTCCGTGCTTGTAAGTCAAGTAAGCCACTGCGCGCAGCATTTCATCATAGTTTTCCATATCATTGACGCGGAAATACTCGGTCAGGCTCTCGTGCAGATCAGTATCCAACAATTCATACGGTTCGCTGGCGATGCCGAAAACATTCACGCCCGCACGCTTTAGTCCGACTGCGAAATTCTTGAAATTACTTGGAAAATGGGGTGAGATAAATACATAATTCATGCTGATTCCCTTCTCTCTTCCGAACATTAAATTATAATGAGAATGTACCATTATGCCGGCAGATTTACAAGCGTTTTTCAGATGGGGAGGAATTAAACAAAATAACCCGTCCTCATGCCGCTAAGGCACGAGGACGGGGCTATCTTAACTTGAAGTCACCTCAACTTCTCCAAGGTACTCTTTATTTATTTTTTGACCAATTCAAGTGGAGAAGCGATGTACGCATCCACTTCCTTGCCGGCAAAGAAATCGAAGGCTGCCTGTAAAGCAAGTCTGCCCATTTCTTCAGGCTGTTGCGCGACTGTCGCACTCATTTTTCCTTCTTCAACGGCATCCACGCCATCTTCGGTTCCATCAAAGCCGACCACTTGGATTTTTCCGGTCAAACCGGCAGCTTCGATGGCTTCGATGGCACCCAACGCCATTTCGTCATTTTGAGCAAATACCGCTTGGATATCCGCATGCGCCTGCAGCATGTTTTCCATAACTGTCAGTCCTTCAGCCCGGTCAAAATTAGCTGTCTGGCTGTCCAACAAATTCAATGACTCCTCAGCGATTTTCGTGAAGCCTTCTCCTCTTTCACGGGTTGCAGAAGCACCGGGAACGCCTTCCAATTGGACTGTGTTGGCACCTTCTCCTGATAATTCGACGATGTATTCCGCAGCCAGCGCTCCTCCGGCAGCATTATCCGATGCGACCAAGGTAACCACTTCGCCGCCATCACTGGAACGATCGATTGTGATGACAGGGATACCGGCGCTGTTTGCGGCTTCAACAGCAGGAGCAATCGCAGCCGAATCGACCGGATTGATCAGCAATACATCTACTCCCTGCTGGATAAGGTCATCCACGTCATTCGTCTGTTTTGCCGTGTCATCCTGGGCATCGACACTGATGATTTTTGTGCCATTTTCTTCCGCCAGGTCAGTGATGCCGGCTTCCAGCGAAACAAAGAACGGATTATTCAAAGTTGAAATAGAGGCTCCCACAACCAATTCGGAAGCTTCCTTCTCTTCCACAACGACACTTTCCGCATTGTCGCCTTCCAATGTAGCGCCTCCGCATCCAGCCAATAATACCAACGAAGCAGCAGTCAATCCCAATAATTTTTTCATCTTTAGTTCCTCCTATTTTTTGTTCTTGCGATCCAATAAAACAGCGATGATGATGACAACCCCTTTAACGACTTGCTGATAGAAACTCGATACGCCCAACAGGTTCAACCCGTTGTTCAGCGTTCCGATGATCAACGCTCCGATCAATGTTCCAACCAATCTTCCGCGTCCTCCGGATAGACTTGTTCCTCCAAGAACTACGGATGCGATTGCATCCATTTCGTAGGCATTACCGGCAGTCGGTTGAGCAGAATTCAAACGTGAAGTGATGATGATACCGGCGACCGCAGCCATCAGTCCGGAAATGGAATAGATGGCAATTTTGATGCGATCGCTCTTGATGCCGGCAATGAAAGCAGCCTTCTCATTTCCACCAAGCGCGAAGGTTTTTCTGCCGAATGTCATTTTGTGCAAAAGCACATACAATACGCCGAAGAAGAGCAGCATCACAACTACTGGGAAAGGAATCCCGAAAAGATAACCCCGGCCCATGTATTTAAATATGAAGCTGTCGCCGATTCCGGTGATCGGGTTCCCATCCGTGTACACCAAAGTAAGTCCGCGATAGATCGTCATCGTCGCCAGTGTCGCGATGAATGGCGCCATTTTCCCTTTTGTTATCATTACACCATTGCAGGCTCCCAAGAAAGCTCCAAGCAGCAAGCCCATTCCCATCGCAAGGACAGGGTTCAGACCGGAAGCGATCATGCCCGCCATCAATGCGCTGCTGAGTGCAAGCGTCGAACCTACAGAGAGGTCAATCCCACCCGTAATGATGACAAAGGTCATACCGAAAGCGATAAGTGCATTTGTGGAAACTTGTCTCAAAAGATTCAGAAGATTGGCAGGAGCCAAAAAATTCGGGTTCATGATGGAGACAAATATGATCAGCACAACTAATGCGAGCAGAGGTCCCAATTTATTCAGTTTTTTTGTTGCTGGACCCTTTTCTTTGGTACTTTTTAAGGCTTGTATCCCTAGTTTCATTTACATTACCCCCGTTGCTAATTTCATGATTTTCTCTTCTGTTGCCTCTCCACGCTGCAGCTCACCGGATATTTTTCCTTCATGCACAACCACAATGCGATCACTGACACCAAGCACCTCGGGCAAATCACTTGAAACCATGATGATCGCAACGCCTCTGTCCGCCAGCTCGTTCATCAATTGATAGATTTCACGTTTGGCACCTACATCCACACCGCGCGTCGGTTCGTCCAAAATCAACACTTTGGAGCCGATGCCGATCCATTTGGCCAATACAACTTTCTGTTGGTTCCCTCCAGATAAGCCGGACACGATATCATCCCGCCCTTCGGCTTTGACCTGCAAACGTTCCATCAGCAGTTCCACAAAATCCTTCTCGGCTTGTGTATCGATCAGCCCATTCTTGCGGAAACCGTCTATTGAAGGAAGACTGATGTTTTCACTGATGGAATAATCGAGAATCAAGCCTTCTTCTTTCCGGTTTTCCGTCAAGAAGCCTATTCCTTGGCGGATGGCATCATTTGGATTGGAAATGGTGATCTTCTTGTCTTCAAGATACATTTCTCCCCCGTCAAGCGGATCGATTCCAAAGATGCTCCGCATGATTTCGGTGCGTCCTGCTCCCATAAGTCCGGAAAAACCAACGATTTCACCAGATTTGACCTGGAAAGAGACATCCTGGAATTTCCGTTGCGATGAAAGGTTCTTTACTTCAAAAACGATAGGTCCGATTGCGGAAGTTTTCGCCGGATAATAATCAGCGAGGTCCCTGCCGACCATTTTACGCACCACTTCATCATTCGTCGTGTCCGCTGTCCGCTTCGTATCAACGGATACACCGTCACGCATGACTGTGATGCGGTCACTGATTTTGAAGATTTCTTCCATTCTGTGGGAAATATAGATGATGGCCACATTCTTTTGCTTCAGGTTCTCGATAATCCTGAACAATACCTCGATTTCCCTTTCCGTCAGGGCTGCTGTCGGTTCATCCATAATGATCACTTCACCGTCGGAAAGCAAAGACTTCGCGATTTCGATCATCTGTTGTTGCCCTACCGACAAGTTCTTCACTTCTTCATCCAGATCCAAGGTTACCCCCAGCTCACGGAACGTCTCGACGGCAAGCGCTCTCATTTTCTTATTGTCGATCCATCCGATGGCGTTTTTGATTTCATTTCCCAAAAACAAATTTTCGACTACCGTCATTTCCGGCCACGTGTTCATCTCTTGATGAATGAAGCTCAATCCGAATTTCTCCGCTTCCTTAGGGCTGTCAAATTGCTTTATGACTCCGTCTATCAAAATTTCGCCTGTATCCGGTTTGTGAAGCCCGGTCAAAATATTCATCAAAGTTGATTTGCCGGCCCCGTTTTCCCCCATCAAGGCATGGACTTCCCCCGCTTTGATGGTAAAGTCAACGCCCCTCAACACGGAGTTGGTACCAAAACTTTTCGTGATTCCTTTCATCACAACTTCCATTTCTTTCCCTCCTAAAATAGGACTCCCGATTGCAGTATGATATTGGAATAAGGGGTCGCTTCCCCTGTGCGGATAATGGCTTTTGCATCACCCGTCATTTCCTTGAAGACCTCATGAGTGACGAAGACGACGTCAACGCCTTCCATCCGCTCCATTGTCTGCTCGAATTGGGCCGGGTTCTGTTCCTTTATCTCCTCAGCCAAAATTGCTTTTTCCACTTCCATCTCTTCCATCAACAGTTCCAGAATAGTCTGAAAGGCAGGATCGTGCAAACGTAGGGATAAATCGATTTTTTTGACTCCTTCCGGTATCGGAAGGCCCGCATCACCGATCACAACTTTATCCGTGTGCCCCAGATCCGCCAAAACTTTGGCAATATCACTATTCAAGATTCCATGTTTTTTCATAATGTTCATTCTCCTTCAGTTCAGCTAGTGTCGGCATGCCGCCTTGCGCTCCAAATCTCTGTACGGATAATGCAGCTGCCAGATTCCCGAGTTGCAGGCTGGCTTCGATATCCAATCCCGATGCGATGCCTACCGCAAAGGCACCATTGAACGTGTCCCCGGCACCGGTAGTGTCCACTGGCCCGACAACGTACGCCGGAACGTTCCGCTCAACCGAGCCATCATGGTAGCAGACGCCTTTGGACCCAAGTGTGACAATGAGTTTTCCAGGGTATTTCTTGATTCCTTCCGAAAGGGATAATTCAGGGAACATGATTTTGTATTCGCTCTCATTTGGCGTCAGGAAAGTGACTTTTTCCAATAAAGCCTCATCCAATGTTCTTGCGGGTGCAGGATTGTAGAGCACTTTTACACCTTTCTCATAACAAAGCCCGATCACGTCTTCGACAATTTCCTGCGGCACCTCATTCTGGATAACCATCAGTTCGACTTTCTCCAGTTCTGTTTCCAGCTGTTTCAGCCTTGCGCTTTCGAATGCGTTGTTCGCACCCGGGATATAGATGATTGCGTTATCGCCATCGACAATCGTGATGTGGGCTGATCCTGACGGCAAATGTGTAACCCGTTCCACATTGCTTGTATCGATGCCGCTGCGTTTCAGATTTTCGATCAGTTCCGTGCCGAACAGGTCATCGCCTACAGTCCCTACCATCGAAACGTGTCCGCCCAAGCGCGCACTGGCAACCGCTTGGTTAGCGCCTTTCCCTCCGAAAGTGGTTCTGAAGTCCTTCCCTGTAATGGTCTCCCCGGTTTCAGGCCGTCTGTCGGCTGTGACAACAAAATCAGTTGAAATGCTTCCTAACACCATAATATTACCCATTCTCCATCTTCTCCCTCAATGATTCTCTTATTATTAACGTTACAGGCAATTGTATTCTTTTTTTCAGAATAATTTTGTTTTCGATATGTCTGCAGAGCAGATCTGCAGCTTGATAACCTAGCTCATAAGCTGGTTGCGCAATCGTGGAAAGCCCAGGAAACATCAGTGTAGCGAATGGCATATCGTCATAACCGATAATCTGAAGTTCCTCTGGGATACGGATCCCTCTTTTGATAGCTTCCTTCATGACGGCCAATGCGTATACGTCATTGGAGGCAATCACACTGTCCGCATGAGGAAATTGATCCAGAAAGTGCTGTGCTGTCTTTTCCGCCGAATCGAATTGGTACGTATCGGTCTGGTACAGCTGGTATGGGATATTTTTTTCGTTCAACACCTTCAGATTTCCGGAAAGCCGATCATGTGAACTGGGTACATCTTTCGGTCCGACCATGATGACGACATGTTTTGATTGGCGCTCGCTGATGGCTTGCGCCGCCAATTCGCCACCGTGGAAATCATCGGTATGAACAGCAAATTCGATGTCTTCACTGACCCGATCCAACAGCACGAATGGCATGCCATGGAACTCTTTCGTGCTCCCTTGCACTGCGGACAAGACCCCGGCCACATTATTCTGCGCGAAAATTTTCAGATATTCTTTTTCCTTTTCGACATCCCCCTGCACATTGCCGAGGATGAGGCTGTAGCCGTTCTCGTTGATTTTATCTTCCACACCTTTAGCAACCAATGGGAAGAATGGGTTTGCGATATCCGGCAGCAGCAAACCGATCAGCTTAGATTTTTTTTGATAGAGCGAGCGCGCCACTTCATTCGGTGAAAAATCCAATAGCTTGATTGCTTTTTCGACCTTTTCGCGTGAAGCCTTCCCTACATATCCGCTGTTGTTCATGAACCTTGAAACGGTTGCGACGGATACACCCGCCAATTCTGCCACTTCCTTGATAGTCGCCATTCTCCTTCACCTCCACCAGTCGTAAATGTGTAACCGATTACACACATAATATAGCACGGACGGAAACCGTTTGCAAGTTCTGTTCCCGGAAAAATTATGAAAAATTTCTAATAAAAATACGGATGTCATGATACTGCCCATAGTCGCCTACAATGCAATGATTAATTTAAGTGCAACTTACTTCTTCAAGATTTGCGTATATACATAAATACGTATATACTAAAATCATTGAAAGGGGTGTTCTGAATGGGAACCATCAAACGATCCACAAGAAAATCAGGTCATAGCATTATTACTACGCTGCCACCAGATGTCCTCACCAAACTAAACATTCAAGTAGGAGACAAAGTTGAATTTATATTAAGTAACGATCGTGTAGAACTCAGAAAGGCTGCTGAAGAAAATAGCTCACAGTCCGTCTCTACAGATTTTTTAGCCATGGTGGAGGAATCTATGGCTGAATATGATGAAGCTTTAAGAAATTTGGTTGAACGATGACTCGCTATCTGACCGAAAAAGAAATTTTCCTAATTAATTCCATACAAATCAAAAAGTACAGTCCTAAAGAACAAACGGGGATTAAAGAACCTACTGCATTAAATATGTGCGTGGAGCAACCGAAACAACACGTGTTTGGACAGGAACTCTACCCTACTATAGAAGATAAAGCAGCCATATTGTTTGAGCAGCTCATTAACAAACATTGTTTTTATAATGCTAACAAAAGGACTGCGCTGATTTCACTGACTACGTTTCTTAAATTAAATAGTATGAAGCTTACCGCCAATAATAAATCAGCTGAAGATTTCACGGTTTCTATCGCTGCTAATAGAGGAACTCAAGCTATTTCCCATAACCAGATTGTCGCATGGATCAGAGCAAATAGTGTACCAATAAAATAACTTTACCGTGAATGTCCTATCCTAATGCCTAGCCGGCGAAATGATAGGACATTCTATTTTTGCAAAAGCCGAACCATCCATCAATATTCAAGTGAACAACCTATCAAAATTCAGCAATTCCGGAAAACTGAGCATCAGCCAAATGAAAGCTTTTTATGATGATATAACCATTCTTTCGGTATGCTCATCCGCAAAATATCAGGTTGCTTCCCAACCCCATTATTGGTTATGATAGGGATACCAACACCCAAATTGCGGCAATTATTTTTGCCAAGGAGGCTCTTACGTGATTTACGAAATGACGATAGAAAAAAATCTGCTGACCGAACCGATTTCACACACAATCCGGATTGAGGACAATTCCACATTCGAGCAACTGTATCAAGATATTTTGGAAGTCCTCCAGGAAGAGGCTCCCAAAAATCATTCTTTCCAAATCATACGTTCCAACGGAAAAAAGCAGTCCGGCGTCACGATTCAGCCGCAACTCGCCTCTGACCAAGTGGCTGAAGATCCCTTTGTTTACAACGAAGACTCTGAGAATACCTCGCTTTTCGATGAAAGATTCTATGAGAATGGCACACCCCTCAAGGACTACTTCAAGAAACCCGGTGACGCGGCAACGTACATTTCCGTT
Source organism: uncultured Trichococcus sp. (assembly GCF_963667775.1). Lineage (NCBI taxonomy): Bacteria > Bacillati > Bacillota > Bacilli > Lactobacillales > Carnobacteriaceae > Trichococcus > uncultured Trichococcus sp. The sequence continues at coordinate 2,135,427 of NZ_OY764015.1, forward strand.
CAGGATATTCCAGATGAATACACAGTCACTTTCAGAAAAACATTAACTCCCGCAGAGGCTATCTTGGCAGAGCTCAACCAACTCATTGAACGGTCTCCCGAACGCGGAGATAGCTATGACATTATAAAAGGGCAGATGGATGAATTAACACAGCTATTGAATCCATCCTCCAGAAAATCGAAAAAGCCAGCCGCACCTAAGCAGCCACAAATCTACTCCTTCAAGATCACGCTTGAAAACGTCAGAGGCCCGGTCTGGCGGAAGGTTCAGGTCAACAGCGCCAGCTCATTCCAGGAACTGCACAAAATCATCCAGATCCTGTTCAATTGGCAAGGCCACCATCTTCATGACTTTATGATCCAAAAATCGAACGGAGTCCGCCAAAAAAATGTCTACATCGAACTTATCGAGGAGGATGCGTCTCCCTTTTCCAACCTCTTTTTTAATGCCAGAAAGACTCGCCTCTCTGAAGTAGAGGAATGTCTGCATGATCATTTTCTGGTGGAGAAGGATCAGGCGCGTTACACCTATGACTTCGGCGATGATTGGCAACATAAGATTGTCCTCGAAAAAATTCTCGAGCCCGCAGAAGGAACGACCTATCCGATCTGCACGGCCGCCAAAAACGATGCCCCTTACGAAGACAGCCGTTATGAAGTCATGACCGGAAGTCTCAGCCTCCTCAACAGCAACGCCAAAGGGATCATCGCGGATGTGAATGGGGAGCTGGAACGGAGGATGCATAAGAAAAAAATATCTCACAAGAAAAAATAACAAAACACGATATGCCCGCGCTCTGGTTGTCGGATTCTTCATATTTATCAAACATACTCCTGTGAAATCGTAGCTATAATACATAGCAGTACACAAATCAAAAACGGACTGTCTCAATTTTGAGGCAGTCCGTTTCGTTGTTATTGGGTAACGTAGTGCAACAACTCTCCCTTACTGAAATCGGAATCCTAGCAAGTAGATCTATCTCCGATGAAGCGCTCTTCATCGGAGAACTAAACGGAATACGTCTTGCACTCCGGCGAAGCCTACGTTCGCCGGAGGAGAGCTCCGAGAGATGTCGCATCTGACTGATGTTCGCTAGCCGCAGCCGTCTCAATACCCGGCCAGATATGAATAAAGCAAAAAAAGAGGGAACGTCTCGTTGAATGAGACACCCTCTTTTTTGGTTGCGTATTATCAAAAACATAATAGAATCAGTCGAATCGTTTCCGCTTGGAAGTTGACGGAATGTTGAGTTCCGTCCTGTACTTGGCCACTGTCCGCCTGGAAATGTCAATTTTTTCCTTGACCAACAGATCGACTATTTTCTGATCGGACAGCGGTTTGTGTTTATCCTCTTCCTCGATCAGTTTTTTTATCATTTTTTGGACCGATGTTGTGGAGAGTCCGTCTTCGTTTTCCGTTTTGGCTTTCCGGGACAAGAAGTACTTCAGCTCATAGATGCCCGAATCGGTTTGGATGTAGGTGTCGTTTATTGCCCGGCTGATTGTGGATTCGTGCAGATTCAATTCTTCGGCGAGGTCTTTTAATTGCAGCGGAACGAGCGGATGCGCTTCGTCAAAGAAAAAAGCTGCCTGTCTGTGCACGATTGCCGTACTCACGCGCAAAATGGTTTCGCTGCGGAGCGCCAAATTTTCCTGTAGTGACTCGTACTCTTTCTTTTTGTCTTTGACGTACTTGACAACTTCCTTGTCCTTGAGTTGCTCCAGTTCCTCTGCATAGGCTTTATTGAAGGAAAGGATCGGCACGCCGTAACGTGCTTCGTTTATCTGCAGCTGCGAATCTTTGATGGTGACAATGATATCCGGTCTGATCGAGATTTGCTCATCGGCTTGGAATACTGCCCCGGGAGAAGGATTCAGATGCTGGACAAAATCGAAAACGGATTGGATATTTTCTAATGTTACCGCATATCTTTTGGAAATAGCGCCCCATTTTCTGTTGATCAGATCGTTGAATGATTCTTCCAACACGACATAAGCGATATCAGGTGCATCCTCCCGCCGTTCCGTCTGCAGCATCAGGCACTCTTGCAGATTACGTGCTCCGATCCCAGGCGGATCGAGTTGTTGCAGCAGTGTCAAGGCATCCATCAGCTGGATTGGGTCAGCCTTCGTTTCGGCAGCCGCTTCTTCGATGCTTTTGATGACATAGCCTTTATCGTTCAACTGGTTGATCCACCACACAATCAACGTGCGGAGGTAGGTATCCCGATAAGTCAGCATTACTTGCTCCGTAATATATTCATAAAGGGATTGTTTACGGTCGGGTATCCAACTCAAATCATTGGCTTGGCTACCGCTTCCGGAAACCCGCGATTCCCTGACTTTCATCTGCAGGAACGGATTATCCAAAACCTTCTGATTCAGATAATCGTGCAGTTCGAGATTGCCTAACTGAAGTATATGGATTCCTTGCAGCATCGTCTGAGAAAGCGTTTGCTTTTGCGTCTGCGTTTGAGTAAGATTTTGACTTTGGCTTAAGTTCACACATATTCCCTCTTTTCTGCTTCGATGATTAATTAGACCATCTTTCAGCCGTAACATCAAGTAAAAAAATAATACGTCCAAGAACAGCCTAGATCATGCGTTTAGTTTCTCTGTACCATTTTCCCAACTAAGCGGGAAGCCCTCTTGAACGAAAACAAGTATTTCTTCACGAATTACATGGTCAAAGCGATACAATGAACAAAAATAAATCCGCTGTCAAACGCGGTCCGAGAGGGAAGCCATCATTATGAACGAGTCTGAATTATTAGCGCACGGCTATCGAAAATACACAGGAGAAAAGGAAACCTTGGATTTTGGTTGATGCCGATTCGCCCGAAGAAGTGGCGCGCGTCATCCATGCTACCAGAAACCTCTAAACACCAGACAGATCGCTCTTCTGTCGGGCGTCAGCCCAGGACGGTGACCCGGTGACCCGACAGTTCAACAGCCTGTCGACTGTTCCGTTACCGGAATGTGAGGCATCCTCCGGCGTAACCTCGGCCCATAGGGGGAAAAGACACCCCTAGTTGACTTGCGCCCCCGAATGCAAGTAGTATAATTGAATTGTATACGCTGCATATCCCAGGAGGAACCCACATGAAAAAAACGTTGTACTTGATGCGCCACGGCCAGACCCTTTTCAATGTCCGCCGAAAAATTCAGGGCGCCTGTGATTCGCCTTTGACCGAGCTCGGCATCCAGCAAGCCGGAATCGCCAGTGCCTACTTTGATGAAATCGACCTCGACCACGCCTACAGTTCCACAGCCGAGCGCGCTTGCGATACGCTGGAAATCGTGACGAACGAACTGATGCCTTACCAACGCCTGAAAGGCCTGAAGGAAATGCATTTCGGAACCTTCGAAGGCGAAAGTGAAGATCTGAATCCAAAGGACAAGAGCACCTTTTTCGTGCAGTATGGCGGCGAATCCGGCGATCAGGTGAAGGATCGGATGGTCCGGACCTGCACTGAAATCATGGAGCAGGACGACCACCATACTGTGCTCGCCGTCTCCCATGCCGGCGCCTGCATCCACTTCCTGCGCGCATGGCAGGATCCGCATGAAGTGATAAAAAACGGCATCACCAACTGCTGCGTCTTCAAGTACGAATACGACGTAGAAGCGAAAACTTTTGCACTGTTGGAAGTCGAACGGCACGGTTTCTGAAGTTTCTTGAAAACAAATCTGGATAAATAAGAAAAGCTGAACGGGTTCGTTCAGCCCTGAAAGAAATTTAGGAAATCTGTCCTTGCAACGTTCCCTACGGTCACCTTGTACTGGGGCTCTAAGGGATGAATCCCTAAGAGTCCCATGCAACTGAGCATCGAAGAGCGCAATAGGACAGATTTATCTAATTTCCGAAGGGCTAACCCGTGAAGCTGGACATCATGTTAGATGCATGAAACATGTTGCAATCTTGTGAAACACCTACAGTGATGCACTTCTGAGTTGAAAAAAATTTATAAATTGCTGTATGTTGAAAAAAGTTAACTCAACTTTCGCACTTGAAAAACCTATTTAACCCTTTGATATATCAATGTTTTTAAAGACTTTAATATCAAAAAATGTGCGCAAAAAGACACCTCTCTTTGGTAAAATGTAGTTACCACACTAACACAACCAAGGAGAGATGTCTTATGGCTACTATTTTACCAGAAAATCAAATCAATCAGGAACTTAATTCTTCTGTTCATCAATTTTTTCGCGAACAGAAACTGGGGACGTTACTCAATCAATCCAATATCCGAAAAGAAGCAGGCATCTCACCGGTACTACTGGTCCAATTCATCTTTTCATTGGTCCTTCAAAAGAAAAATTTGTATCGGACATTGGAATCCGGACGGGAGCCAGAGGCTCCTGCCAAGGATGCGGTTTATCGTCTGCTCAACAACGCAACCTATAATTGGCGCAAGTTTCTGTTGTTACTGAGCCAGAATGTCATTACCCAGAAATTGCTCCCGCTTGTCTCGGAAAACCGCGAACGCGTCCTGATTTTGGATGATTCCTTATACAGCCGTGCCCGTAGTAAATCAGTCGAAATGCTTGCGCTCGTTCATGACCATACTACCAAGAAGTTCGTCCGTGGCTTTCGCATGCTGACTTTGGGGTGGTCAGATGGGAACACTTTCCTGCCGCTTGCGTTCTCTTTGTTGAGCTCAGAGAAACAATCGAACCGTTTCCAAGAAATCAATCCCGCCATAGATAAGCGCACCGTGGGTTACAAGCGTCGAAAGGAAGCCGTCAAAAAGTCGACGGAAGCGCTGTTCGACTTGCTTGATGATATAAATCCGCTCCAACTCTGCGCTCAGACGTTACTTTTCGATAGTTGGTTTGCATTTCCAAAAGTGATCAAGCGCGTAGTTTCAGAGTATCCACTCGAGGTGATCTGTATGCTAAAACGGATGCACCGCGTGTACTACACGTATGAAGGGCAAAAGTATACTTTGACCCAGTTGTATCAGGTTGTGCGCAAAAAACGTGGTCGTGCCAAGATTCTCGCATCTGTTGTCGTCAGCTTGGGATTGGACGATAATGAAAAAGAGATCCAAGCCCGTATTGTCTTCGTGCGTGACCGAAACCGCTCCAAAAATTGGCTTGCAATTTTGTCCACAGATACGAACCTGCCTGAAGAAGAAGTTGTGCGTCTCTACGGCAAACGCTGGGATATGGAGTGTTTCTTCAAGGTGGCAAAATCACATCTGGCGCTAGGAAAAGAGTTTCAGTGCCGCAGTTACGATGCGATGGTAGCCCACACGACGATTGTCTTCACCCGTTACATCATGCTTGCACTTCGGACGCGCGAAGCGCAAGATCCAAGGACCATCGGTCAGCTGTTCTTTTTGTGTTGTGATGAATTGGAAGACATCCGATTTGCAGAAGCAATTCTATTGGTATTGGACTGTCTGAAGGCGTCTCTCACGGAAGAACCTATCTTGTCTGAAGAAATGGTGCAGTCTGTTCTGGACAGAGTTTTCGACAACTTTCCTGCTTTCTTAAAACGAGCATTTCATCAACCTGAAAAGCAGTTCCCAAGCGTTTTAGCGGCATAACATTATAGCTAGAATTATTGATATATCAAGCCTTTAGGGTCTTTTTCGGTGTGCGAAAGTTGAGAAGTTAAGGAGATGCCTCGAAATAACGAGGCACCCCCTTAACTTTTTTGCGCTTTTCACACATTTAATTGATTACCGGAGAAGCCGAAAAGATGAGTAATTTTCTCTTGTTCATCTTTCCCCCCAAGATCTTGCCAGCACAATTCCTAATCCCACTTGGTTTTATCCTGCAAATCGAGACTGAAGCGTTTCAGCAGCCAGGCTTCCGCCAGGTCGATCCATTTGGCGGCATTTTGGTCTACCAACGTTTTAGCGTTGGCTGTAGCCTGCGTGGCAAGGCTCAATCCATGCGGGCCTTCTTCGAATACATGCATCTCGAACGGGATATTGCGCTCCGAAAGAGCCATGCCCATCCGAAGCGTGTGACCGACCGGCACTAGCGCATCCGATGCGGTGGCCCACAAGAACATTGGCGGTGTTTTTTCTGTCACCAACAACGCGGGGCTCACTTCCTTCAGTGTTTTATCGCTAGGGCTCGCTTCTCCCAGCAGCGACGTAACCGAAGCATCAAACAGAAGGGTGCCCATTTCATCTTTTTCAGTCGCTTTCATGAACAGATAATCGCTCAACGTATAACCCAAAATCGTAGCATCGGGACGGAGTTTTTCTTCCGATACTTGGTAATGATCGGTCAAAATCGGTTTGTCCCAATAGACCGAGTACATTGCGACATTGTGCGCACCAGCCGAAAAGCCGCACAGAGCGATCCGATCCGTATCCACAAACCATGCTTCGCTGTTTTCGTGGATCGTCAGCATGGCTTTGCCGATGTCCCTAATCGCGGCCGGAAAGACGGTATGCTCGCGCCTTTCGACTCCACCAAAAATGGATTCAAAAGGTTCATGCTTATCCAAATATACGGAGTAGCGCAGCACGAAGGCATGATAGCCCATCGCCGCAAACCGCATCGCCACCGGCTCGGCTTCCCGATCGGAACAGGAGAGATAAGCTCCGCCTGGACAAATCAGCACAGCCGGACGGTTAGCGCCATCCAGCAATTCCGGAGAATCCTGCAGGACATAAGTCGTCAGCGTGACGTCTTCACGCTCCGGATACAATTTTATCGTTTCAACAATCATTTTTTTGCCTCCTTATAAGTTCTGATGCATATCTTACATTGAATTAGTTGCCGATGGAGGGGGCCGAAAAGATGGATATGTCACGATTATACATCTTTTTGAGGCCGATCCGAATACTAAACTGCATATTTTATAAGTTCGTGCCCCAGACGCCGCAGAACGGGTCGACCGGGCTCTTGCCTTGGAATACGGACTTGCCGATCAATTTTTCCACGAGGATTTCGTTGACTGTGTCGTTCGCCGAGTAGCCGTTGATGTAAGTCTTGATCATCGGCGCATCGAACAGATGATACGGGTTCGCCAAGGATACGAAAATGGTTGGGACATCCTGGACAAACCAAGGTGCGTCGGCCGCCATCATACGGATCCAATCAATCCGGCGCGTCGTCTGGTTGCTCGCGGTATCGTAATTCGCCACATAGATGACCAGATCCACTTTCGCCTTCAGATCGTCCACGCCTTCCTCAAAGATTTCGTGGAAGTCTAGTTGTTCATAATTGAATGTTTCGACCGAAAAGCCGGCTGCGCTCAGTTTTTCGATGAAGGAGCCCTCGGAAGCCCCGCCGTCCTTAAAGCCGCCGCTCAAGCGGTCTTCCAGCATATAGACCCGCACGCGCGGTGTTTTCTCCGGTGAGATCGGCAGCAGATTTTGCGTGTCCTTCACCAAGGTGATGGCTTTGTCCGCACTCCTTCTTGCCAATTCCAGATGCTCTTGACAGCCCACGATATCCAACGCTTCCGGCTCAGGGATCAGGCTGTTGGCTTGCTGCTTATCCACCAAGCCCATGCTCGCTTTCATAGCCAGAATACGCGTAACTGCTTCATCCAGCCGCTCCATCGATACGTCGCCGCTGCTTACTGCATCGCGCATCGCCTGGTAATCTTCGTCGATATTTTTGTTGAAGAGGATCATGTCGCAGCCGGCATTGATCGTTGTCGGAATCGCCTTTTTGCGGGACATCGCGGCATTGTAGCCGATCATCGGAGTCGCATCGGTGACCGCCACACCGTTGAAGCCCAAGCGGTCGCGTAGCAAGCCGTTCACCAATTCCGTCGACAAGGAAGCCGGCAGAATATCTTTGTCCTCCAAAGCTGGATTGAGCGCTTTGCTGTAGGCCGGCTGCAGGATATGTCCGATCATGACAGACAATGCGCCCTCTTCGACCATGGCTTTGTAGACTTTGCCGTAGCTTTCATCCCATTCCGGAACGGACAGACTATTCACGGTGCTCACCAGATGCTGGTCGCGCTCGTCCACGCCATCGCCCGGGAAATGTTTGACGGCCGTAGCGATACCGTTCTCGTGCAGGCCTTTCATTTGCTGGCGGGAAAAACCAATCACTTGGTCGACGTCCGATCCGAACGTCCGGACGTTCGTGATCGGGTTTTTGAAGTTCATATCGATGTCCACGATCGGGGAAAACGCCCAGTTGCAGCCGACTGCCTGCGCTTCACGGCCGGAAACAAAGCCCAGTTGATAAGCTTCCTGCTCATCGGCTGTCGCCGCGACACCCATCGGCCTGCCGTAGTACGTGCCGTCCGAGCAGATTCCGTTTCCGCCGGCTTCCAGGTTGGCCGCCAACAGCAACGGGATTTTGCTTTCTTTCTGCAGAACCCCGTGCGCCTGCCGGATCGCTTTTGCCGGCATCGGACGGAACATCATCCCGCCCGGTTGATATTTCTGCACAAATTCCGTCAATGCCTGATCTTCCGGATTCCCGGCAATCGGGCAGAAAATTTGCCCGATTTTCTCTTCCGTTGTCATCTCGCTTACTGTATTTTCTACCCAAGAAATTTGGTCATCCGTTAAAAAAAACGGCTTTTCTGTCAAACGTACCATCTAATCACACCTTTTTTGTTATTCCTTATTAATGCCTATTATACCGCAGTTCCCGCCGCACCGAACCCTGCTCAAGCGGGCCATTCTTTTCCTGTTTACGACATTTTTTAAGATATTAGGTCAACGTCTTACAGTTTCGCCAATTCCTCATTGATTTCCCCAAGTACGCGGTCATTCACAAAATGCTGCACAATCGGGACCGAGGAAAAAGTTTCGAACGGGCTATCCAACTGGTTCAGCGCCAAGTCATTCCCTTTCAGCATCGGCAGATGGTCGAAAATCACATTGCGTGTCGCTTTGATAGCCAAGAGCTCTTTGTACGTCATCGCAATGGAATAGCTGACCTTGTAGGATTTCAGCGGCTTGTAGGTAAATGCATACGCCCCGCCGGCTACCGTAAAGGCTACGCCATCGCCTTTTTGGATGATTTCCGACCGGGCAATACCCAGGTCCTGCAATTGGCCCGCGATTTCATCGATCAGGCAGTACGGAAGTTCGATCGTGGCCGTGCTTTGGGTCGGTACCTCGAAGGCAAAATGCAGTTGCCCGTCTTCCAGAACGCGCCAACCACTCTTGATTTTTCCGGAAGAGGAGTCGTATTCCCCGCTTGCGGCGCCCAGTTGCGCGCTTGGAACAGGTTTCAGATAAAAATGGCGGTAGCCTGCTTGCTTCGGATCGGCTTGAATGCCCAGCACCGAACGGTAAAGCCATTCGACTATCGATCCATACGCATAATGGTTCAGTGAGTTCATGTCGGTGCCGCTGATTTCCCCGTCCGGCAAGACGGAATTCCAGCGCTCCCAGATCGTCGTTGCGCCGAGATTGACCGCGTACAGCCAGCTCGGATAATCCTCGTTCAACAAGATGCTGTAGGCCAGCTCCGTCAAGCCGCTTTTCGTGAGCGCTTCGCAGAGATAAGGAGTTCCGACAAAGCCGGTCTTCAGATGGACATCATCCTCCAACAGTTTCGCTTCGAAATCGGCGATGACCCGGCTCAGATTTTCTTGCGGCACCAGATCGAAGTAGAGGAATAGGACATAGGCGGTCTGCGTGTTGACAGCCAAGCGGCCTTTCGCAGTCACAAATTCAGCCTGAATGGCGGCCTTGATGCTTTCCGCCAACGCCGTGTACTTTTCGACGTCCGCCTGCTTGCCTAAAGCTGCAGCAGCCTTGGCCGTAAGGGTTGCCGAGTAATAGTAGTAGACGGAAGCGACCAGTTTCGGATCGGTCCCGCCGATCGGAGCATCCGGGTTCTTCCCGTCCAACGCCAGCCAATCACCGAATTGGAAACCCGTCGTCCAAAGTCGGTTCGAACCGCTCCGCTCGTCTTCACGGTAGACATATTCGACCCAATCAACCATCGTGGTGTATTGCTCTTTCAACAGCGAGAGGTCGCCGTGCTGTTCATACAGCACCCAGGGAATCACGGTCGCTGCATCGCTCCAAGCCGCGGCCCCGGCTCCCATAAACCCACCTTCCGAACTTTTCGGTTTCAGCATCGGCACGACGAAGGGAACCGATCCGTCCAATTGTTCCTGTTCCAGGCGCAAATCATGCATAAACTTGCGGTAAAACGCCGGCGTATACATGTTGTAGCTGGCTGTGCGGGCAAATATCTGCGCATCGCCCGTCCAGCCCATCCGCTCATCCCGCTGAGGGCAATCCGTCGGCACATCCAGGAAATTGCCTTTTTGTCCCCAAAGCGCATTTTTGATCAATTGATTCACTTGGGGATTCGCCGTCTCGATTTTCCCGGTCACTTCCAAGTCGCTATGGATCACGTAGCCGATGAAATCGGCCGGATCGACAGTTTGATCGAATCCAATCAACCTTGCGTAGCGGAAACCATAGAATGTGAAGTGCGGACGGACGACTCTTTCGCTTCCGTCGCTGATGTAGGTGAACTTCGCTTCCGCAGTCCGCAGGTTATCGTTGTAGAAACAGCCATCCTGCAACTCTTCCCCCACTTCATAACCGACTTCCGTTCCGGCCGACGCCTGCGTCTTGAAGGCTATCCAACCGACCATGTTCTGCTTGAAATCCAGGATTGTTTCGCCGGCAGGTGACTGGCTCACTTCCGGAACCAAGCTTTCGACATATTTCAGAGCCGGACTCAAGCGAGCGGAAAGCCGGTCCGTTGCATCATCCAAAACAGCGACCTGTTCCCATCCTGCAAGATTTTCCGTATAAACGGACCAATCGGCAACCTCTTTGCGCGCATCGTACACTTCGCCGTCGTAGATGCTGCTTTTCAGGACCGGACCAGGTTTCGTCAGCCAAGAATCACCACTGGCGATGGTTTCCGTTGTCCCGTCCGCATAGGTCAGGTGCACTTCGGCAATCAGCTTCAGCTCTTCCCCGTACAGATTGGTGTAGCCGCCATCAAACCCGAAGCGGCCTTTGTACCAGCCGTCCCCGAGCATGATCCCGAGCGCGTTGCCGCCCATTTCCAGGCTATCCGTCACGTCGAACGTTTGGTATTGCTGCCAAAAGTCATAGGCATGATAACCCGGCAGGAGGTACTCGTCATGCGTCCGCTGGCCGTTCACTTCAAATTCGTACAGGCCCAAGCCACAGATGTACAAACGCGCAGCCAATACTTCCTTCTCGATTACAAATTGTTTCTTCACAATCGGCTGCGCTGCTTGATCCTCGCCAGGTGTGATCCACTGCGCTGTCCATGAACCCGACTGCTTCGCTGTTTCGAAACAAGCCGGATCGCTTTCGGCAAGCAGCCCATCAGCTGCTTGAGTAATAACTTTCCAATAATAACGCGTTTGCGGCAGCAAGCTGATTTCCGGTCGGAAGTCCAACGCGTTGATTTCTTCAAGCCATTCACTTTCGAACAGAATATTTGCGAAGGCAGCGTCAGCCGCCACCAATACTTTCGTTTCCATGCCCGGCTCATTTTTCCCGGTAACAATCCAGGACAGGCTCAGCGTATCCAGCAGGTAGCCTAGCGGATTTTCCAAATGGTTGGTGCGTAATTTCTCTATGTTCATGATTTGCCTCCGTTTTCATTTTTTCTCGTTCTTGATTTATTGCGAATGATTGCTGTAATCCAGGCCTTCTTGAATATCGAAAATTTGTCTGCTATACTTTTCCAACAACCGCTACTCTAGCTCTGACAGGGAGGATCAAAAAATTATGCCCTACTACATCACGTACGGTGAATTCCAGAAACAAATGACCGATTATTACCGCCAGGCCGGCAAACGGATGCAATTTACCGAAATGACGGACTATCTTTACCGTAAGGGTTTGTTGAAACAGACAATCGAAATGCCTAATCTAAACGGCCTCTTTGAAAATATGTCGGATGACGATTTCGAAAAAATCACCGATTCTTTTGTGCATATCCTGACGCCGCAAGTTCCTGCAACGTCTTCTGTCGTCGAGACGGATATCATTCCTCACAAACGGGATGTGTTTGTTATCCGCCACCCCCAGTTCACCCGACCGAATCCGCATACACATAACTTTTTCGAAATCAATTATGTCGTGCGCGGCAGCTGTCGGTTCACTTTTGAGGATGAAACTTCCACCTTGCAGGAAGGCGAACTGTGCATCATCGCACCTTCTTCAAGGCATGATATTTTGATCGATGATGAATCGATTGTGTACACGATTCTGCTCCGGAAAAGTTCCTTCGACACGATTTTCTTCTCGTTGCTGTCAGGAAAAGATCTGCTTTCTTACTTTTTCCGCAAAATCCTCCAAGATGATACGAGTCCCAATTTCCTGTTGTTCAAAACCGATCAGAACGACCAGCTGAAACCACTTATCCGCAATGCCATGGTCGAATGCCATCGCTACGACAACTACAGCAACAGCTGCTGCATCAATTGGATCAATTTGATGTTCTCCAACCTGCTGCGCAATCACAGCGAGAGCATGCAATTCCATAACTATCACATCGGTACCGATTTTTCCGTCATCCTGCAGTACATCCAGCACCATTACCAGGAGCTGTCGCTGTCCCGATTGGCTGAGGAATTCCATTACAGCGAGCCTTACCTCTCGACGATGATCCGGGAAAATACCGGTTACAATTTTACCGATCTGATCCGGCGCCTGCGCTTGGCGCATGCGATCGAATATCTGGAGAACTCCAACCTGAAAATCAGCGAAATCGCCGCACAAGTCGGCTACAAGTCGACCGACCACTTTTCGCGCGTGTTCCGCACAACTTATCAGGTCTCCCCTGTGCAATACCGCAAACAGCACCACAACACGGAAGAATCGTTTAATCCGTTTATTTAAACTTTATTAAGCTGGGCCGCCTTGCTTCCCAGGGCGGCCCATTTTTTTTCGCGTAGGAGGTGGCGCTGGGATCCCCCATCTCCGGTGAGCGCCCTTCTCAACGGAGTTGCGGTTCCGGTAACATTCCCTCCTCCTGTGAGCGTAATGCTGGCCGGAGCTGGGCACGGAATCGGATGCTGTCCTCCGCCGAACGACGGCTCATCGGAGGTGAGAGATTTACTATCGCCTCTGCTCCGGCGAAGCCACCCCTTCAATAAACCAAGATAGGTGCTGCCCCTTTTTGGAGACAGCACCCTTTTTTGGACTAAAATTCCCTCTGATTATGCTTCATGATTGTCTTCGCTGTGGTCGCGGATAAGATCTTTCATTTCTTGGATATCCGCACGGTGTTTTTCAACCGGATTAAACTTCAAGGCAATCAACAGAATCGCGCCGGCCAAGGCTGGTGCACCGAAACGCAGGAAGTTTATGGCAAGCAAAGTGCTCTCTGGTTGATTGCCGATTTCACCAGCTCTGTAGCCTGCCCAAGCAAGCACAGCCAGAATCCCTGAGTTCGTTACGGTATTTCCGCATTTCTGTGCAAAGCCTTTGATGGATGAAATAACGCCATTCGCTGTGATGCCGTCTTTGAATTGGACATAGTCGATAGCATCATTCACAAGTACATTCACAAGCGCGTTTGACATGGATGCAAAAGCCGTTGCAATGAAAGTGATGACATAAAGCAGCATCATACTCTTGTTACCTACAAAGAAAAGCGTCACATAGCAGATGATGGCGATTATTTGCGTTACAAACAATGTTTTTTGGGCTGTTTTGAAGATACGCATACAAATCGGCATCAAGACAACCATCGAAACCAAAGCACCTATGGAAACAATCAGCATGTAGATGGAAATCAGATCCGGACGAGCCAAGTAATACAACATGTAGAAAACGGAACTCGCAAACATCAAGCCGTATCCCATTGAAGCCATGATCCAAACGATGACGAAAGGCGTCAATTCTTTATGGCGCAGTATTTTCTTCAAATCTTGCGTAAGCGGCGTATCGCTTACAGGAGCGATATATTTTTCTTTCGCTGTTGCGAACAACCCCCAGAACGAGAGGCAGGAAATAAATCCAAGAACGAGCATCAAGGGAATGTAGCCGTTCGATACTCCGAACGCCCCTTCGAAGAACGCTTTCATTTGCGGGGTGAATGATGCGCCGACTGTGAACATGACCGCTGTCGCGCCCGCGCCCATCATGATGACTTTGTTTCGTTGCTCATCTGTTTTTACGTGCGCAGGCAAGATAGCCATCTGCGGCATCGTATACAGCGTAACCGTCATACCGTAGCCGATATAGGTCACCAGCACATAGATGATTTTGCCGTTTGTTGAGAAATCAGGATTCAACCAAATCAGTGTTCCAAAAATGGTGAGCAAAATCGGTGCCACGATGAAGTACGGGCGATAACGGCCCCATTTTGATTTCGTCCGATCGGCAAGAACCCCCATCATCGGGTCATTGATCGCGTCCCATAAAGTCGCCACAAACATGATCATTGAAGCTGCCGCTGCCGGGATCCTCATCGTGTCCGTCATAAATACCGAGAAATAACTTGCAATAATGGCTGCTATCAACATAGCGGTTCCACTGACTGACGTAGCGTGCGACCAGGCAAATAGGTTACTGACTTTTTCTTTTGGCGCGTTTGTTTCGTTCTCCACCAACACTGTTGCTTCTGTCTTTTCTGCCATAACATATCACTCCTTTTCTTCTATCAAGCTTGATAAGGATAGTATATAAAAACGCTTCCCAAACAGCCATGTTATTATTTACTGACAATCCGACATTTTTTAATATCGCTTATTTTATTTCCGAAAGGGTTTACTTCATTGATTTAAAAACTTTCCATTCACAAAAAGTTTTTATTTGAAATAAAAAAAAAGGCGCAGCCGATGTTTCTTCGGCGCACCTTCCCCATTAAATGAATGATAGATGGATCGTTTCCGAAAATGTGTCCCTGGAATTTCCGCCCACAAAAAATGCGAATTCGCCAGCTTCCAAAATACAGTCCATTTTCTGATCATAGTAGCCCAATTTTTCGAACGGCACTGCAAATTCCATCGTAATCGATTCCCCCGGCTGAAGCAAGACCTTACGATAGGATCTCAACTGCTTGACCGGCCGCGCCCGTTTGGCCACTTTATCCTGCACGTAGCATTGGACGATTTCTTCGCCTTCACGCGCGCCACTGTTCGTGACGGTCACCGTAAGACGGA
Organism: uncultured Trichococcus sp.; assembly: GCF_963667775.1. Classification (NCBI taxonomy): domain Bacteria; kingdom Bacillati; phylum Bacillota; class Bacilli; order Lactobacillales; family Carnobacteriaceae; genus Trichococcus; species uncultured Trichococcus sp. The sequence continues at coordinate 2,150,496 of NZ_OY764015.1, forward strand.
CCGCATCCCCTGATGTTTCCACTTGCAGACCGCTGTACAAAAATGTCGTATAGCTCAGACCATAGCCGAACGGATACACGGGTTCAAGCGGCGTGTCCAAATATTTCGAGGTGAATTTGGATTTACCTCCGGGACGTCCAGTGGAAATATGATCATAATACAGCGGGCATTGCCCGGTTGCGAACGGAAAGGTTGTCGTCAATTTTGCGCTCGGATTCGCCGCGCCATAGAGAATATCCAAGATCGCGTTCCCGGCTTCGATTCCTGGATGCCAAGCCTCTAAGATGGCAGGCACCTGTTCCGCAATGATCGGGATCGCCAACGGCCTTCCATTGAACAGCACCGCAACAACGGGTTTCCCTGTCCGAAGCAGCGTTTCTACGAGCTTCAGTTGGATTGCCGGCAATGAGATGTCCGCCTTACTTGCGGCTTCTCCGCTCTCCTCTTTTTGCTCGCCGATCGCCAAAACCACCACATCCGCCTTCTCAGCGAACTGGTTAATTTCATCCGTCGCCACGCTCCCGTCGACGATGCCTGGATGATAGGCGAAAGCAATCCCTTGCGCATCCATGGCTTGAACTAGGCTGACGCAGTCGTTTTCCTGCGCTCCGATTGCCCAAGCGCCGGTCATCTGGCCCGGATCGTTCGCAAGTGCACCGAAGACGGCGATTTTTTGCTGCGGATTCAGCGGCAAAACAGACTCATTTTTCAGCAGCACCATCGATTTGGTAGCCGCTTCGCGGGCAAGCGCACGGTACTTCGGCCTTACCAAGGTCTGTTTTTCCTTTTCTTCATCCGTCCGATAAGGATTGTCAAACAAGCCGAGCTCAATCTTAAGTTTGAGGATGCGGTAAACGGCTTGATCCAGTAAGTCTTCTGCGAGTTCACCGGCCGCAATCAGCCCGGCAAGGTTCTCAGCGTAGACATTCGAAGTCATGTCCATATCGATCCCTGCCTGCAGCGCTGCTTTGGCCGCCGCTTGCCGATCCGCCGTTACGCCATGGTTCACGCATTCAGCGATGGCATTCGCATCGCTCACGGTGATGCCGTCGAAACCCCATTCGTCCCGCAAAATATCCCGCAACAGCCACTCGTTCACGGTGCAAGGCACGCCGTTCAGATCGTTGAAAGCCGGCATGACCGCACGCGCCCCGGCATCGATGCAGGCTTTGTAAGCCGGCAGATATTCTTCCCTCAAGCGTTGCGCTGACATGTCCACCCTATTGTAATCCTTGCCGGCTTCCCCGGCTCCATACGCCGCAAAGTGCTTCAGACAGGCTGCCATCGCATCCGCTTGCGACAGGTCCTGGCCTTGAAATCCGCGTACCTTGGCTGCACCATAGTCGCCGTTCAATAATGTATCCTCGCCGGCACCCTCACTGACCCGACCCCAGCGCGCGTCTTTGGCGACGTCCACCATCGGGGCGAACGTCATGTGAACGCCCGCCGCTGTCGCTTCTTCCGCAGCCATCCTGGCCGTTTTCTGCCACAAATCCGGATCCCAAGCGCAGCTTTCAGCCAACGGGATTGGCGTCACGGTCCGGAAGCCATGGATCACATCATAGCCGAACAGCAAAGGAATGCCCAATCGGCTCTCCTCCACGGCGATTTTCTGGAGCCGGTTCGCGGTCAGGGCATCCCCAACGCCATTGTAGGAACCGATTTTTCCGGCCCGCAGATCCTCTTCGTGGAAATCTTTTTCGGCCGTGCTCATCAGCCTGCCGAATTCTTCCTGACTGATCCGGCCATCGAACATCATATCCAGCAGTTCCTCGAAACTGACTTCGAAAGCGCCCACCAGAGATGGACCGCATTGCTGCAGCTGCCCGATTTTTTCTTCCAAAGTCATTTCGCCGAGCAAGGCTTCGATCATTTGCGTCTGAACATCCATCATTGTTACCATTCTCCTTCCATTTCGAATCCTTCGTAAATGAAGGTCTCGAAATCCGAATACTTTTCCTTCGTTTGTCCGTTTCCGGAAGCAAACATGCCGATATAGGCGCCGACAAAACCACCCGCTGTTTCCGAACCCAGGAAGGACCCGTCCACCCGCTCAGCAACCGGCTCCAGTCTGTCTGCCGCTGGCCCTGCCGAGAAACTGTAGCGCGAGCCATTTCCTTTTACTTGCAGGACAAAATCCGATTGATTCGGAGCCGCAACGACTTCGCCCAGCTGCGTTTCGGTGAAGTGCTGTATGCCGGCTTGATCGTAATGCGAGACCACCCGCATACAGCGCACGACCGGATTTCCCGCTTGGCCTTCCGTGATTTCCAAACGCAATTGATTGGCGTCATTCTGCAGGACGGCGATGCCCGCCGTCTCGTTTTGCTCCGGTGAAAAATGGACCGTGACCGTTGCCTGGAAATCCAGATGCTGCTGGCGTCTGCCGACGAAGCTGACGTTCTCTTTTGTTTTGCCGATTTTCGAGATGCGGCTGAAGACGCTCCCGTCGGTATTGTCGAATTCCCATGGGACCAAAGAGCTTTTCAGCAGCTTCAAGCGCAGACGGCCTGCTTCCACCTTGGCGAATTCTTCGCGGGGCGTGCCCAAAAAGTTCCAGTCAAAACCCAGTTCCTGTTCGAAATTCTCGACGACAGGCGACTTGAAATCATTGACTGCGCGCCCAGCCGGTTGCCAGCTCGGCAGTCCCGGCGATGGATAGGTCCATTCCACTTTGCCTGTGCCTTTGCTGACGACGGGCCAACCATCCTCCCACACGACAGGAACAAGGAAGGTTTCGCGGCCCAACAGTTTATGTCTGCCTTCGCTCAACCTTGAACCGAGGCACACCATATACCAACCGCCGTTCTGCAATTCGATCAAATCCCCATGGCCCACATTCCAGATTGGAAATCCTGTTCCAAGGTGGCGATGGGTCAGGATCGGATTGCCTTGATGATTTTCGTATTCCCCGAAAATCGATTGGCTGCGGCTGATTGTGACTGCATGGAAATGTTCCGTTCCGCCTTCGGCAATCAGCAAATAGTAGTAGCCGTCCTTTTTGTACAAATGCGGACCTTCCGGGGCTTCCGCGTTTATCTGGGCCCCGGTCCCGATGATGTGGCGCTCGCCGACCAACTCAAAAGTAGCCAGGTCGATCTCGGAGCACCAAATGCCTTGCCTGGAACCCGCCTCGTCATCGAAACGGGTAGTCCCTGTGTAATAGCACTTTCCGTCTTCGTCCCAGAACAAGGAAGGATCGATGCCGTCCGCGCCTTTGATGATGTGCATGTCCGACCACGGCCCGGCAGGATCGGTGGCGGTCACGATAAAATTGACGACGCCCATGCTCATATTGGTCGTGATCATATAAAACGTGCCTTCATGGTAGCGGATGGTCGGGGCAAAAATGCCGGCAGAAATCATTTCATGCGTCAACGGCAACTGTTCAGGCCGATCCAGCACGTGCCCAATCTGTTCCCATTGCTCCAAATCCTTGCTGTGGAAAATCGGCACGCCCGGAAAATAACTGAAGCTGGAAGTGACGAGATAAAAATCTTCTTCGACCCGGCAGATCGACGGATCCGGGTAAAAACCCGGCAGAATCGGATTTCGGATCATAACTTCACGCTCTCCAAAACGCTCAGGGTTTGTTGGTCCGACTTCATATCAGCCAACGACAACTCCAGCGTTTCCGCAACGCCGTTCTCAGCAGTGATGGTCAAGACAATGCTTTCCGCATCGGCAGTCTTTTTGAGGATGATCATCGCACGGCCATAAAACGTTTGGGTAACATGCTTATCAGGATTGGATTCCGGTTTCGGATTCCCGCTGCCGAAGCCGATAAGATCCGCTCCTCCGGAAACTGCCACACGAATCGTCTGGTCGGCATCCGGGGCAACCGTTCCTGCTGCGTCACGATAGGCAACCGGGACATAGATGAGGTCATCCAGGATTTCCTCCGCGCCAAAGACAAACTTGCAGTCTTCCCCGGCAGTTTTCAAACTGATGCGGCCGATTTCCTGACCATTTTCGTAGGCGACGGCTTCAAGTGTCCCTGGCTCGTATGTGGTTTCGAACAGCACACGGTAGCCTGCCGCTTTTCCGGAAGTTTGTTTGCCCAGCGATTCTCCGTTACGGAACAATTCAACCGCGGTCCCCGGAGCGTAGACTTCGATGATCACCGGCTTGCCTTCACATCCCCGCCAGTTCCAGCTGGACAGATTATCGCTCATGATCCACGGCGTCTTCAGCAAATGTTCGCCGTATCTGCGCGGATTTTGGACAGTGATGTAAGGATCATTCCGTAATCCGAAGACAATCTCACGCAAATAGGAGGCTGGTCGGCGGACTCCGGTGATGTCGATATCCCCGACATAAGCCAATTGGCAAGGGAATTTGGCGCCAAAGCCGCCTTCCCCCCATTGATAGGCCGCTACACCGATACCCGCTTCGCCAAGATAGTCCCAGCCGGTCCAAGTGAAATCGCCGATCACCTGCGGCAGCCGCTCAATCAATTCCCAGTTGCGGGCGATTTCCGGCGGGTACGTTTCGCTGCCGACCATGACGCGGTTCGGATAGGTTTGGCTGTCCCATTCATAACGGGCCGTCATGTAGTTGTAGCCCGCGATATCGGTCGGGCTGCAGGCCGTTTCCAAGCGTTCCGAAATAGCCGGGTGCATCACGATTTCGTCCAGATGGCCGTCCATCAGCGTCATGAAGTCATTGACATTGCCTTCGATTTCGCCTGACTGCTGCAGATCCGAAACAACATCGCTCACGATCTGATCGACCTTATCCCCCGCCGCAAAGACGCCGTTGATGGCAGCCAAGGTGAAGCGGGTGTCGTCCAACGATTTGATCTTGGCGCAAAGTTCGTGGCAGACTTTCGCTCCGTGCGGGTTCCCGATTTCCGGAATTTCGTTCCCGACGGAATAAAGGATTACGGCCGGATGGTTGAAATCCTTACGCACCATCGCCGTCACATCTTTTTCCCACCATTCCTGGAAATAAAGACCGTAATCGTAGTCGGATTTCATCCGGTTCCACATGTCGAACGTTTCGTCCATCACGTACATGCCCAAGCGGTCGCAGGCGCGCAGCATCGCAGGCGCCATCGGGTGATGGGACATCCGGACCGCATTGAAGCCGGCTTCCTTCAGCAATTTGATCTGGCGGAATTGGGCATCCTCGTATGTCGCTGCACCAAGCAGGCCGCTGTCATGATGGATGCAAGCTCCGCGAAGTTTCACGGTTTCCCCGTTCACACGCAGCCCGCGTTTCGCATCCACCTGCAATGTCCGGATACCGAAAGTCGTCTCCGCTTCGTCCGCCAATTCCCCATCCACGTACAGATTGCTGATGCATGTGTACAGGCTTGGATTTTCATCCGACCACCGTTCCGGGTTGTCCACGGTCACGCGCTGTTTGATGATCCGTTCTTCTTGCTCGAACAACACAAAAGGCGAGCGTTCTTTCGCCACTTCATTACCTTCCGCATCGCGGATCACGGTCTCCAACATGACTTGGCTTGGGGCATACTTCCTTGTCTTCACTTCCGTCGCAATGTCCAATACCGCCAAGGTTTCGTCGGCTTCTGCCGTTTTGATCTGGATTCCTTCCGGCACCAGATGCGTCACATCCGAAACCAACAAGTAGACATCCCGATAGATCCCTCCACCGGAATACCAGCGGCTGTTTGTCATCGCGCCATTGCGGACTTGGACCCGGATTTCGTTCTCTTCGCCGTAGCGGAGAAAATCATTCAGCGGAACATAAAAAGTCGAATACCCGAACATGTTCTTGCCCGCCAGTTCGCCGTTTATGTACACCATGGCGTTCATATACACGCCTTCGAACTTCAGGATGACCGTCTTTTCTTTGTAGTAGGCCGGAGCGTGGAGCGTCTTCACATAGTTATAGAATCCCCCGTCATAATAACCGGTGTTGCCGCCGTTCAGACTGTCTGCGTGCGCGTTCTTCTCGAACATCGCATCATGCGGTACCGTGATTTCCTTGGCCGTCTCCGGCACATTCCACACCAACGCAAAGGAGTCCTTGTTCTCCCAGAATTTCCACTTATCATTGAATTTTTTCTCTATCATTTCATCCACCCTCTCCGGTATACGCTTTCATTTGTGGGTGTCCCCACTCTCACTTTATAGTTTAGCCATATCCCGCAATAGATTCCATGCCATTTGATAGTGTATATCCGACATTTTTTAAGGTATCCGCGGATGTTGGTGCTTTCCTCCGGTGAGCGGGCTCCTCGACGGAGTTGCGGTTCCGGTGATTTGCCCTCCTCCTGTTACCGGCTGTTGGCCGGAGCTGGGCGAATGGACCGAGGCTGTCCTCCGACGAACGAGGGCTCGTCGGAGGTGATACTTTTGCGCTCGCGGCTGCTCCGGCGAAGCCAACCCTTATCGGGGCTGGTGCTTTCCTCCGGTGAGCGGGCTCCTCGACGGAGTTGCGGTTCCGGTAATTTGCCCTCCTCCTGTTACCGGCTGTTGGCCGGAGCTGGGCGAATGGACCGAGGCTGTCCTCCGACGAACGAGGGCTCGTCGGAGGTGACAGTTTTTGCGCTCGCGGCTGCTCCGGCGAAGCCAACCCTTATCGGGGCTGGCGCTCTCCTCCGGTGAGCGGGCTCCTCGACGGAGTTGCGGTTCCGGTGATTTGCCCTCCTCCTGTTACCGGCTGTTGGCCGGAGCTGGGCGAATGGACCGAGGCTGTCCTCCGACGAACGAGGGCTCGTCGGAGGTGACAGTTTTGCGCTCGCGGCTGCTCCGGCGAAGCCGACCCTTATCGGGGCTGGCGCTCTCCTCCGGTGAGCGGGCTCCTCGACGGAGTTGCGGTTCCGGTGATTTGCCCTCCTCCTGCGAGCGAATGTTAGCCGGAGCTGGGCGCGCGGACCGAGGCTGTCCTCCGACGAACGAGGGCTCGTCGGAGGTGATACTTTTGCGCTCGCCTCTGCTCCGGCGAAGCCAACACAGCAAAACCGCAACAAAAAAACGACAACAAAAATAGACTTACCGCCGGGCAAGTCCACTTTTATCATTCTCTGCTAGGAGCTTTTTCGATCACCGCGTGTCTAGCAATCCGTTATTTTTTGCTGTTTTCCCACGTTTCCAGCAAAACGGCAAGCGACAGGTCCGCCGTGCTCGACAGCACGCGGTCAGCCAAAGCCAAAACCTGTTCGTCGCCAACCGCTACCGCCACGATGCCGGCAGCTTTGATGGCTTCAACGCCTGAAGCCGCATCTTCGACCCCTACACAGTCAGCCGGATCGGCACCCGCAAGCTGAGCGCCCGCCAGAAAAATATCTGGAGCCGGTTTGCCAGCTTTTACAGTCGCCGGATCAACGATACCGTCAAAATAAGCACGTACCTGCAGACAATCCAGGATTCCCGGTGCATTCTTGCTTGCTGAAGTCACGATCATTTTGATGCCGGCAGCTTTCAGTTCCTCCAACAGCGGAATGATGCCCGACAAAATGTCATCCGGCGTCATTTCCTTTATCAATTCCAAGTAATGGGCATTCTTTTTCACGCACAATTCATCTTTTTCGACTGAGGAATATTTATCCGCAACCCCGCCTTGCGCCAATATGCGCTCCAGCGAATCGATGCGGCTTACCCCTTTCAGCTCCTCGTTGAACGCCTCATCCACTTCGATGCCCAACTCCGCTCCCAAATCGCGCCAAGCCAAAAAATGAAATTTCGCCGTATCGGTGATCACACCATCCAAATCAAATAGTACCGCCTTCATAACCCCATCCCTTTCGTCTGCATTCCTGCCTTAGTTGTACTAAGCTTAAAATTAGTTCAAAGCTTACGCAAGAAATAGGGCGTTGTCAACGGACGTATTCAATAGTCAATTATTTTACAAACAGGCACCCAACAGATTTTATACATTCATCCGATTCGCAAATGATTTCGCTTCCATCTACAAAACGGGTGCATCAGATGGCCGAACTCTACGGAAAAAGCTGTCTCTATTAACATATACCACCTATTTGTATCCAACCAAAAAAACGGGAACTGAGCCGCCTGCAGCAAGTCCGACAACACCAGACCCACCCTCGACAATCAATCCCCGTTACAAACCGGTAAATATATTTATAAAGCTGTCCTGTCTAAATCCGATAGATTTCCGCTCCGAACGGGAACAATGCCAGCTTGGCGTGTTTAAAATGCTGCAGTCCGAACGGAATGCCTACGATGGTCAGACAGAAGATAATGCCCAAAACAGCTTCTTCGGCTGCCAATGCCAAACCGCCCAACAGCATCCAGATGATATTGATGACTAAAGATGTGCCGCTTTCGCTGATGCGGATTTCCCTACCGAATGGCACAGCCGCCATCACAGCGAACTTGAAGCATTGCATACCGATCGGAATCCCAACGATGGTCAAGCACCAGAGAACACCGATCACAACCCAGGAAGCAAAACTGATAAAACCACCTAAAACAAACCAAATCAGATTCATCAGAAAATTCATGGCCTTTCCCCTCTCTTTCCCTTACATTATAATCCCTTCTGGATGCAAAGGCATCAGACTAAGTACTGAATTTTATATACTCGAAATATACAAAGACATTTAGTGTCTCAAAGCTCGAAAAATCTAAATGTCTTTTTATACTTTTATACTGTCTTGTTTTAATCAATTACAACCTGATTGGTTACTTATGAGCAATTTCTAGCTCCCTCGTATGTAGATTACTAACATGCTTAAAATTATGGGTGATATTTTCAAAAACTTGGCCATGAATATTAATATCTGCACTAACATTAGGCGGCAATTCCACAGACAAAGTAACTTCATCCGCTACAATTTCCCAAAACACTTTAATCGGTCCCCAAATTGAATCAAATTGACCATCGGCATATCGTAATCCGGAAGTGAAGTCCGGTTTAATAATGACATTTTTAAAACCAACTCCTCTCTGATCAATTCCCAAAATCGTTCTAAACAGATACTCACCAACACATCCGAAAGCAAAGTGATTCATTGAATCGGCTTTAGGCACACCGTTTTCCGAATAGGCATCCCAGACTTCCCATATTGTTGTAGCACCCATTTTTATTTCATAGAGCCAAGAAGGACATTTATCTTGGAATAAAAGTCGATGAGCTAGTTCAAGTTCACCCAATTCTTGTAAAACGGGTAAAAGATACGGAACTGAAAGGAAACCGGTATCCAAACAATCCCCATTTTTAGCAATCAATTCTTTTAAACGGGCAATGCTTTTTTTCTTTACATTTTCAGGAACAGTTTCTGTGGCTAATGCTAAAATATATACTCCTTGATAATCGCTAGTCATTGTTCCATCTGGATTCATGTATTCTCGAACGTAGGCAGCTTTCACTTTTTGATTTAATTCCCGAAAGTACCTTTCCTCTTTTAATTTTCCGACTTCTCCACAAATTTTACTCATTAAGTCAGTAGTCATCACCACCATTAATGTTGCTACTTCATTTCCAGTAATGCTGGCACTCTCTTGACCCACACTTGGCATTAACCAATCCCCAAATTGAAAATCGGTATTCCACAAATATTTTTGATAGGCTTGTTGTTCTGGACTCATTTCATCATAGGTTTCTGGTAGAAGGCTCAATCTATTCTCAACAGATTTCATGTAACGAAACATCATATCATAGCAGTCCTCTAAAATTTTGACATCACCATAGAATTCATACAAACGCCAAGGCACAATAATTGCTGCATCAGACCAGCCGGCAGTATTTACTGCATCTTCGCCATCTGGTTTCATATAGTCATGCGATGGCGGACAAGGAATGACTTGAGGAATTTGTCCGTCTTCATGCTGCTCAGCCTTCATATCTTCTAGCCAATGCCGTAAAAATTGTTCAACATCCATTTCATAGCAGGCAGTTGGAGCGTATACTTGCATATCTCCCGTCCAGCCAGTTCTTTCACGTTGCGGACAATCTGTGGGAATGCTAATCATATTTCCTTCTTGAGAACGAACAATATTTTCTTGTAGTTTATTCAGTCGCTCATCAGAGGTCCGGAAAAATCCTGTACGCTTCATGGGTGTAGCAATGACATGAATCAAATAATGTTCTGGATCACAATCCATCGTACCCTCAATTTTTACATATCTGAATCCATGGAAAGTTAAACTTGCTTTCCACGAGTGTGCACCGTCTTGTCCGCTCTCATAATAATCTTTTTGCTCCTTATTTTGGCCTAGAATGTTTTGAAGGAAATTTCCATTTTCATCTAAAGTTTCACTATGTTCAAGCGAAACAACAGTATTTTTTGCCAATAATATATTATTAAACGATGTATAACCGACAATCACTTCTCCAGCATCCAAAACTAACTCACCTTTAGGAGTTCGAATAATGGTAGGTCGAATCGTTCTGCTCTCAATAATTTCTGGGGTTGTCTGCAATTTTAATTCTGAATAACCATATTTCTTTATTACAGGTTTTTCCCAACGAGAATCATCAAATCCTGCTTCTAGCCAGTTTTGCAATTCATCTGCCTGCTTATAATATTCTCCTACATATAAGTCAGCATATTTTTGAGGCCCTTGATCTGTCCACTTAAAAGAGTCGTCGGTAATAATACTGCTTTCGGAACCATCGGAATAGTTCAATTTCAATTCAGAAATAATGGCGTTCTCCGTTCCATATTGTTGTCCTACCCCGATATATTCAATTTTCCCAGTATACCACCCATCTGCTAGAACTAAGCCGATTACATTTTTCCCTACATTCAAATAGTTCGTGACTGAAGCTACTTGATAGTCAATGTGTTTTTGATAAGAAGTATAGCCTGGAGCAAAAAGTGATGAAACCTTATGATTGTTAATCCAAACTTCATAAATACCGCGAGCACTCATATAAATTAATGCTTCCGTAGGCAGTTGCTTAAGTTCAAATTCTTTTCTGAAATAAATCGGTGCATCTAGTCTCTCAATCGGATCTTTTTCAAATTTTTTTACTTCCCAAGCTTTTTTCTTATCAATTAATGGTTTTCTTATCCGTTCCGGTTCAATCCATTGCGCTTGCCAATCACTAATTTGGGAAAAAAATTCAGGTCCTTCGGCTGTCAGTAAGCTCCCATCACTCAGTTCAATCGTAAGATTCCAAAATAATCTTTTTTCAGATGGAAACCCTGGTGCCAAGATATTATGTCGTTCTTCTGAAATAACCTTTCCACTGTCCCAAAGCAAATTATTTCGAGAATCATTAACCTTAATTTGATAGGATACTTGATCTATTACGCCTACTAATTTCCAGGAAAAATGTACATCCATGCCAGAAACAACACTTAAATCGTATAATTTTGTCATCGTAAAGCTCCTTTAATTTCTAGTTTGTTATGGGCTTCTAAATCATTACTGATAATAAGGTCAAAAACGCTGTAATAAATTACTGCAGATTTTTTTGTTTTTTCTACTGCCTATTCCATACAAAAACACCCTCTCTTTTTGTATGCGCTTCACTTACATATATAGTAAATTTTCCGGCTCAATAAAAATTGTAAAAAAACCATATAAAGTCAGTAAAAATTTGCTATGGGGAGACTAAATGTATATTTTCCTTTCAGCGAAACTAGAGCAATTTATGCATGGTCGAAAAATACCCAAGCAACATGCAGCAACAAAAAAATAGCCGGATACTCGCAAAAAATGCATAGTATACGGCTATTTAGGATGCGCACCAAATGGCGTGCTGTTTTGTTTATATTTCGGGCTTATGTTGTTTTAACCATTTGTTCGGTGGCAGACCAACTAGTTTAACAAAATTTTTATTCATATGGCTAGAATCAAAATAACCGACTTTCTGACTGATTTCTGTTAACGTATAATCTGTATGTTGCATTAAATACTTAGCTTCATCTAAACGTGCTAGTTCAACAATTTGCTTGAAATTTTGCCCAGTATTCTTCTTTATCAATTTGCTTAGGTACGCTTCACTATATGAAAATATATCAGATAGTTCTTTCAAAGTGACACTATTGTAATTCACCTTAATAAAGTTCAAGATGGGATGAATAAATGCCGCTGCATTTATTTCAGCATTATCGATGACGGTTTCAGGGGTGAAGCAGCGACTTAGTTCAATAAAAATTTCGTTCACATAGGCTCCAATCAAGTCCTCAAAAAATAAATTTTTATTTGTAAATTCATGAAATGATTGCACCATGCGATTCATAATTTTCTCGTGGCCATTCGTTTTAAACAATAAATAAGGTGTTGCATTATTTGCAACAGAAATATTTTTAAAAAAATATCCAATCATATCATTACGCGTTAAAATATGAGAAAAGTACTGACTAAAGCTTTCCTCATGCAACAATACATTAAAGATAACATCATTATCATCTACAGCTAACATTGCATGAACTGTAGAGGGTGCCATAAAACAAAAATCGCCTTTATTCATTACGATTGCTTTTCCATTAATAAAATTTGTACAAGACCCATTTAAAACATAAATCAATTCAACAAAATCATGATTGTGCAGAATTGGATAAGAGTATCTTCCATGACGGGATAAATAAATATTTTTCTGAGAATAGATTTTATTAGGCGTAATTGTTAGCCCTGTACCATTCTTAGTTGTATCTCGATAAAATGCCCGTAAGTCTTCTATTTGTGTATTGGTTGATACCAAACGATAATATTCTTCATAACTCATAGGAGCGGTGTACAATTCTCTGTTTCTATCAGACAAATACATTTCTTTATTCTTTCTCTCGATCTCATTTAAATGAAACTCTTCTGATTTCATTTTCCTCACCTCCAATAATTCTGCTGTCTTTAATGCATAGTCTAGCATAAATTTTAACGTAGCATATTTCTTTTTGATGCACTGGCCCCTTGGGAGGAAGTTCGTTTTTTTATAACAAAAAAATCCCCACAATCGCATGCATTACGCGATTTATGGGGATTTCTCGGTTTAACCATAACAAGAATGGTCAACCAAGATATTATTTCTTGCTATTAATAAGTCAATCCTGGGTTGAAGAATCCAACCAAAACGCCGACAAAGGCAACGACTACCAAAATCAACATGACTTTAATTGGTGACATGTTCTTTTTGGACAGCAAGTACCAGCAGCCTACTACAAAGGAAGCCGTCAATAATCCCGGATATACGGAATCGAATTTGTCTTGCAGCGTCAAAATGCTATTTCCGTCCGACCCAACCAACGTGAACGAAGTTTTGACACTTACCCAAGTAGCAGCAACAGCCCCAATGACCATTCCGCCCAATAAAGTGATCGATTCGCGTAACGCCAATCCTTGTGGCCCTACCAAGAAATCGACAGCTTTACCGCCTACTTCAAATCCTTTGAAGTAAAGAAATTTCATTCCCAAGTATGCAATCAGGTTCCACACGATTATGTAGAAGATTGCGCCTAACGGTGAACCATCAGTGGACAAGCCCAGTGCGATACCTAATAGAATCGGAATCAGAGTTCCAACGATAAGGGAATCACCGATACCCGCTAAAGGTCCCATCAGACCAGCACGTAACCCATTGATTGTTTCGTCATCAACATCCGCTGCCCCATTGGCACGAGCGACTTCCAAACCAGCTGTAATACCGACTACGACTGTACCGATTTGTGGTTCCGTATTGAAGAAGGCAGTATAGGTTTTCATCGATCTTTCTTGATCTTCTTTTTTATCATAAAGTTCTTCAATGATCGGCAGCATCGAACATAGATAGCCAAATGTTTGCATATGTTCTTGAGAGAAACATGTCAGGTTTCCGTAATACCAATTGTGGAAAGATTTAGTTAACGTTTTTTTGCTTAATTCCTTGTCCATCATCTTAAATGTCCTCCTCTTCATCGCCGCTCACTGAAACCATTCTTTGCAATGACAGCAGTTTGATGCGGTAGTTGATTAATGCAAACATAGCCGCAACCACTGTCGCTGAAACTAAGTTGATCCCTAATGACGCAGCCAAAGTGAAACCGAAGAAGAAGGGAATGAAGTCTACTGCTTTGGTAACGATTTGTTTCAACAGAATCGCAATCCCGACGCAAGGAAGCAAGGATCCGACTGTGAATAAGGTTTTCATTGCCAACCCATCCATCGGTAAGGTTGTTTTGATTACCTCTACAACGTCAGCTCCCAATTTACACATGATCAAGGTTGGAATAAAGGAGAAGAAGAAATGGGAAATCCAAGGCAAGCCCATGTTGACTGTATATAACTTATGGAATTCACCTTTTTCCACCGCTTTCCAACCGATGTGTTGCCAAGCCAAGTTAGCCGTTGCAGTTCCGTAAAATAATACGGTACCCAAAGTCCCGACCATCGTACCGAATGATGTAGCTAGTGCTGCACCTTCTACGCTGAGAGCCGTCAAACCATAGCTTTTTAAAGCTACCATCGCAAGCGGGATACCGATATAACTGACTGCGCGAACGTCAGCTGAGACCGTTCCGCCAGGAGTGACCAATGCGATGTATACGATTTGCATTGCCGCGCCGACTAAAATACCCGTTTGGATATCGCCTAAAATAATGCCTGATACTAAACCACCGATTAAAGGACGACCTAATGTATAATTTCCGAATGATGTACCACCTAAACCAGGCATACTTGATAAGCAGGCGAACAGCCCTAGCATAGCTGCTTGAATCCAACTAATTGTCATAATTTCTTCTCCCCTTTTGTTTTTTTATTTAAAACCAAATTTGCTTCTGAAGTTTTCCCATGTTCCGATTGAAACATCAGGCAGTAAGGCAAATTTAATTTTATAACCAGCTTGATACATTGCTTCAAAGGCCTCTGCTTCTGCTTGTGTGATCGATTGGTTATTTCCCAATTTCGTAGCACCTTCACGGTCATTGCACGGACCTACGATCACAGTATCGATTCCGGGTTTGAATTTTTGATCCACCAAAATCTTTTTCATGTCCAAAGGATCTTTGGTGATCAGGAAATAGCGATCTTTGCTGTCCAATACTTTTTGATTTTTTTGTTGCCATTCCTCATTGGTCCAAATGAACGTTTTTAAACCACTGGCGCTCTTATAGGCCGCTTTTAGAACGTCGCTCTGAGCCGCCTTATCATTCACAGCTACCAACCCGTCACAAGGGAACTCTTTTGCCCAACGCGTACAGGTTTGCCCGTGGATCATACGATCATCAATCCGAATAAATGATACTGTCATTTTTCTTTCCCCCTCTAAATTTCGTCGTCTTCTTCTGGTTGTTCTAATTTGAATTCCTGCAAAGCTGCTTTCGCTTCGGATACGACCGTAGCAGTAAAAGTTTCTTTATCCAAGCTGTCTTTCATCAGAACTGATGTTAAAGCCAATGGCAAGTTCATGCCGCCGATAGTGATCGTATTGGCAAGTTTGCCTTCATCCGCTAAAACATTCAATGAAGTTGTCAAAGGTGAGCCGCCTACAATATCAGCAAGCAAGATGATTTCATCCTCCCCGGTCACAGCTTTAATGCTTTCCTTGAACATCAAAGCAAACTCATCTGCTGTTTTCCCGTCAGGCAATCCAACTGCGATCACATCATCCCGTTTTCCAGCCAGCATATCCAACGATGTCTTTAAGCCCGTCGCAAAATCACCGTGGCTTACCAGAACCACATATTTCAAATTATTTCCTCCTTCGCGTATATCAATTAGCCTCTAAAGAATACCACCCATCGAAGCGCTTGCATCGTGTCGCGTGTCAACACATCCATGTGACATTTGACATGAAATAATTAAAAATGTTCACAACCGGGCTACGGTTTGGCGGGGTATCTCTGCGCATAAATTCAATTCCCATACAAAAAAAAGCTGCATCAAAGCCAGAAAATCCTGTTCTGGCTTTGATGCAACTTCTATTCGTGTTGCGGTATACAGCGGATTCCTCGGACTTAACAGACCTCATCCTCCGCGTGACATTTGTCATTCCGATTATTTTAAAAGATTATCGATTTCTTTTTCGATGTCGACCAGCTCATCCTCAATTTTATTTTCATTCAACGCATTCGTGATCAGATAATCGCATCTTTCGATGATATTGTTGTACTTCTTGAATTTCGGTTCGATCACCGCGTTTTCGATGATAGCATCCAACACAGCTTGCTTTAAGGAATAATTGCTCATGGCATCCTGATCCAGCAGCGCTTTGGTGCTGTCGCTGGCCATCACACTCTTCAAAGCGGAAGCCCCTTGAGAATTTTCAAATAATTCCTGTTGAATTTCTTGGTCAATCGTTAAGGTTTCCAGAAACTCAAACGCTAATTGTTGCTGCGTCGTTTTGGAATTTATCGCGATCAAAGAGGTGGCTATTTGGGAAGTCTTTTGATTAGCGATTGTCCCGGGCATCGCCAAGCAACTCCATTTGAAAGTAGAATATTTACTCACGCGATAAGGATATGGTTGATAAGTCCGGTATTGCGCAAACGTCAACGGGCAAAAAGCGACATTGCCTTTATCGAAGTCCTCTGACGATACTTGATAACCTTTGTTCAGATCCTTCAGTTTTTGAACATAGGATAAGGCTTCTCTTACATCGCTTTGATTCAGATTGCTTGAGGCACCCTCCTCATCAAACAGACGGATGCCATAACCATTGACCGCATCTTGCCATTTGAAACCATAGGAGCCATACTGATCGATCGTGCCATCGCCATCCGTATCCTTGGTTACTTGTGCACAGATTTGATAAAATTCTTCGATCGTCCAGTTACCCTCAGGTAT
Organism: uncultured Trichococcus sp.; assembly: GCF_963667775.1. NCBI lineage: Bacteria > Bacillati > Bacillota > Bacilli > Lactobacillales > Carnobacteriaceae > Trichococcus > uncultured Trichococcus sp. Next base: position 2,167,142 of record NZ_OY764015.1, read on the forward strand.
CGTAATGCCTTCCTTTTCCAACAGATCGCGATTGACGCACATCATGGTCGGATTGATCTCATAGGGTAAGGCATATTGCGTATTTTGGTAACTGCCCGAACTGAGCGCACTCTCATAGAAGATATCGGTGCTTACGTTGTTAGCTTTGATCAATTCATCCAACGGCATCAATGCGCCCAATGAAGACAACTTATTGAAGTCTTCAGCCAGAACCATAAAAACATCCGGTTGCTCCCCACTGGCGATGTTGGATGCCAACCAGGCTGAATAATCTTGTTTCAAAATGCCGCTCTTATATTCTATCGTTACATTAGGATGTTCCTTTTCGAATTTTCCGATGGCATCATCGATCACTTTATAACTTTCCGCATTGTAGACATCCCAATTGCTGCCGGTGAACATCCCCAGCGTAATCGTGATTTCCCTGCGAGAGCTGACAAACAGATAAATCATCAACAGACTAAAGCCGATTAATGCGAGGAACAGCTTTTTCATTTTAGTCATTCTCAGTACCAAAGTCTTTTGCGGTTTGGCCCGTTTGGACTGCCCATATTGCCAGTTGGGTCCGATCCCTTAAATCCAATTTGGACAAAATGGTGCTGAGGTAATTCCGGACCGTTCCCTCCGACAAGAACAGCTTTTGCGATATTTCTTTGTTGGACAGGCCGAATCCCACTTGTTGGATGACCTTCATTTCACGGTTGGAGATATCCGCAACATTTTTGTCATCCACTTGGATCGCATAACTGCTGGTTACCATTTGCGAGAATTTTTTGAATACTTTGGTGGCGATATCCGGGTTGATCATCGCGCCCCCATTCACGACAGTCAGAATAGCCTGATGCAAACCGTCCATGCTGACGCCTTTCAACAGATAACCGCTGGCGCCGTATTTCAAGGCACTGAACACAAACTCATCGTCATCAAAAGTAGTCAGGATAATGATTTTGATGTCAGGGTATTGTTCCTTCACCATCTTCGTGCAGTAGACGCCATCCATTTTGGGCATCCGGATGTCCATCAGAATGACATCCGGTTTGCATTTCTTGATGCTTTCCAGCACTTCAAAACCATCAGCTACGGTCGAGACAACTTCAAGATCCGGTTTGGTTGACAGGACAATTTCCAAGGATTGTCTTATCAACTCTTGATCATCGGCAATCATTATTTTAATCATAATTAATTCCCCTTTCGAGCGGAATTTCTATGGCAGTCCGGAAACCGTTCTCGCCAGAAAAATTGATCTTCCCATTTAAGATAGAAACGCGTTCACACATCTGCTTTAACCCATAACCACATTTGATGCTTTCACAGCCCGTACCATTATCTTGGATGATGATTACATATTCATCATCGTAGACAAACATATTGATTTCAATCTCTGTGGCATGCCCGTGCCGCAAAGAATTGGTGATCGATTCTTGGATCATCCTGAAAATAATGTCCTCTTTCGTATTCTCAATATCAACATTATCCCATTTGTAATGTAAATCTATTTTCAGATTGGATACGCCTTCATACTCGGCGATCATTTTGGTCAATCCATCTTTCAGCGTGCTGTCTTCCAAAACGCCCGGGCGCAATTTATACAAGGAACGCCGCACATCTTTGATGCCCATCCTGACGACATCACTGACCAACAGCAATTGCTGTTTCGTTTTTTCCGGATCGATATCAATGATGGCAATGCAGGCATCCACACCCGCCGATATTCCGGTCAGAGCATGGCCCAGCGTATCGTGGATTTCTCGGGAAATTCTTTTCCGTTCGTTATCTTCACCAATTTTTTCGGTCAGATTTGCATAATTCTTCAATTCGACATTTACGCGTGATACCATCGCCAACTGTTCTCCGACCCGTTGTTTTTCCCTTTGTTGGACAAATAAGGAAGCCGCCAGAAAAGAGATGAAGCCCACGATATTCAGCGAAGCCAGGATGTTTCTGAAGAACAAAATCAAGGTTCTGGCTCCACTGGGATAAAAATTGATATAGGTTTCAATCGAGGGCATTCTGACAATGAGCGAAAGAATGGCATAATCAGAGATGATCAGCAGTCCAAAGCTGACGACCAACAGTGCTGGCCAATATTTAATTTTCTTTGTGTTGTACAAAATATCTGCGAACACCAACAACACGATGCCATTGTAACTGCCGTTCAAAACGATTATCAGCGTTATCATCACGATGATTTCCAGATAGATCAGCCAATAAACGATATAACTGTCTTTCGTGCGGAAGTACATGCTCGCCAGTAATACCAAAAACAATAGGATCGCCCCAAAAAAAGTCTTTTCCGGCGCCGGTGGGACATAAGACAGGTTTTCCAAAAACGCAGAGGCATACCCATGGGCCTGCAAATATTTTGTCGAAAGCAAAAAGATGGAGGCATTAAACAACACAATAATAAAATTCAGTAGCAATAAGGCATTATGAATATACGCTATATGCTTCGTCCCTAAATTGATCATTATTGCCACCCCGAAACATCATATTCGCTGATATTGTCCTTGGTTATTAAGCTAACCGGTACAACAATCGACTTCTCATATTTTTCATCATTAACAATTCCATAGGCTGCTTCAATCGCTTTAGCCCCCATCGTAGTTGGCGATTGCGCTGCAGTACCTTGAACTTCATCACTGTCAATCAGCAGTTTTTTCATGTCCGGTGAACCATCCACACCATAAACCAGTACTTCATGATTGATTTGTTTATCTTTTATCGCCGCCAAAGCACCCAATGCACTGGGGTCATTCAGAGCCATAACAACATCGAAATCGATTTTTTTATCAATGATTTCCATCATTACGGGCATCGCGACTTCCGTTTGGCCCAAACACTCTTCACTTGCAACAACTGCATAATTAGCATTATCTTTGATAGTATCCAGAAAACCGTTGATCCGGTCAACAGAGGATAAAGCAGCGCTGTGTTTCAAAAGCACAATCTTTGCCGAAGACAGATTGCGCATCATATCCTTGGCACACTGCACGCCAGCATCATAATTATTGGACAAAACAGTAGTATCGGCAATGGTATCATCATCCAGCTGCGCATCAATGACGATGATCCTGATGCCTTTTTCTTTGGCTTTTTTCAAAGAATCATTCACTTTGGAATAATCAACCGGGTTGATGATCAATACATCAATCCCCATCTCGATCAAGTCATTGATTTGTTCGTTCTGTTTATCGACATCCAGAGCCGGATCCCGGGTATATAAGATATCGCCATGATCATTGATTTGTTTTTCTATTTCATCGGTTATGGCCTTGTAAAAGCTGTTGTTCATGGTCATATAAGTGGCACCAAAAACTATTTTTTCACTGTCGTATCTGACAAATTTATAATTGTAATAGATGGATGAAACCGCGATGACACAAACAGAGACAATTACAGCCATCATTTTGCTTACATTTCTCATCAAATCCTCACCCTCCCACCTCACAGTCTATATACTTTTGTCACCAATGTAAATTGACAAAAGTCATTAATTTATGGGGCCGCTTTCTGAAAATCCTGACCAAAGCATGCTAGGAATACATGTGAGGCACGTTTAGCCCTGCCAACAAAAAGAAAACAGCAAGCCCGTAGTCTCCGATCTGATGTCGGAAATGGGGGCTTGCTGGTTTGAAGAAATTGGTTGGAGAGAAGTCTATCGCTCATTGTCTTTACCATGCGTTTGAAATTACCACTTATGCTTGCGCTGAAACTCTGAAAAATCGTCTATCCCATTCGCTCGTTTTGATATCGTCCGCTGAATATAACCTTGATAAGATAAGGTTTCTTCCTTATCGTCCGGTACATCGTCCGGATAATATAGCTAATCTGTCATCAAACATTTCTTTTTTGATATCGTAAATCATTGTATAACACCAATGTACGAAATCATTCATTTCATAATGTTTCCAGCGCTTCTGTAGTTTTTTTATTACTCTGTCCCATGGACTTGAAACTTTTCGTAATCATAAAAAACCCGATCAAAGAAATCTACCGCAAACCTTCGTTCCAAAAAATCATGCATCGCCTGATTGCGATAGTTTTGCAGGCATGAGTAGCATGCGGTATTTTCATCACAATGGCAATTTTTTACCAAGTCATATGATACTTTGAATACATCCAAGATTTCTTCTTCTGTCGCTTTACCCAATCTCCTGACATGACCGGCTCCCCCAGGAACTGTATCGAAGAGAATGAAGCGGGTACTACTGTTTCCTGAGCGGCTGTAAATATAATCGATTGTTCCATCTACGTCATTTCGTTCAATCGAGAAAGCTTTCGAAAGGCCCTCCAGCATCGCATACAGAATAGAATAAGCTTGTTCCCAAGACAAATAATCATTTACCGATAAGGTTGTAACATCTGTCTTGAACGTGTGTCCTATCGACTTGCGGGTAAATGTCTCATTAAGGCATTTTCTCCCATTGGGAGCATTGTGGGTTTTAATTTTTTGTTTAGAAAAGTCTGAAGATACCTCACTAAATCCACAATAAGAACAAACCATAAATTGACTACTGTTCACAACCGCCAACTCATCGTTAGACATTGATTTTAAATCAAGTCCTATCGATAAACTTCGCTCATCCAACAGCTCTTTCTGCTCTCCAATATAGTAGATTTCTCCTCTGTAGGTTCGTATCGGTTTTTTTGATCCTGCCTTTTTCACCTCAGGGGATATGATGAACCCATACTCGGGCTTAATCATCGTTTTGACTTTCAGTTGAGAAAGAGTGTGCTGACAGATACCGCACTTGTCCATTGTGGGCGCTCCAGGGTAGTGCCTATGTAAGTTCAAATGTCCACATTCGGGATTTTCACACTGAACAAAATCCCATTCATCCCACTCTTTGACTTTTTGGGGTGGACGCTTAATATACTGACTCGTATACAGTTTTCCATCAGCAATAACTTGTGAACCTGGGGCATACTCTGAAATAGCTTGCATCAAATCTCGTTGCAAGCGTAGCTCCCCTTGGCCAAAAGTAGATTCTACTGAAGAAGGATCCGTAATTAACTCCACACTGTCGATAGGAAATCCGTACTTAGGCAGAATATTGCGTGCCGATAAGTAGTTCAAGATGTTCTTTTCCCTTATTTTTCGCAAAGAAAAACTGATTCGATTTGCAAGGTACAATTTATTGTCATCCTGTTTGAACTCCTCCATTGCTTCAACTAGTTCTTCCACCTCAGCCAAGTATTGGCTTCGATCTTCCATAAAAATACTATGATCGGAAAGGTACATACTATACCAGCCCTCTATTTTATGATGTAGCCCAATTGGTATAATGCTCTGCAGATGGGTAATCATATTCTCTTTGTTCTCGCGTATGTACGCCATAAATTTAGAGAAGTTATCCGCTTCATAAAAAGTTTGCACATCTTTATATAGAGCTGGATGATGCCTCCAAAAACTGCTTATCAGAAAAGATTGCATATGCCGCTTCACTATCTTCTCGTTATGTATATTGAATTTAGGTGGCCTGATTTTCCCTCTAATCATTGTTTCTGGTTCTTTGAAAAATGTTAAATCATGTGATCCGACTTTACAAAATGTCAAAGCATAGGCAACGGAGTCTGCTCTGCGGCCAGCGCGACCAGCTCTTTGCGTATAGTTTGCAGGCGAAGGGGGCATATTCTTCATAAAAACTGTCTCCAAATCGCCAACGTCCACACCCATTTCAAAAGTAGTGGAACAGCTCAAAATGTTGATTTTTTTTAATATGAATTCTTCCTGATATTGTTTTGCCTTTTCGGGACTTAGTTGGGCTGTATGTTCCTTGATTCTCATTGGGTTCAAAGAGAGGTCTTGATACAAATTCATGTAGTGGTTACTTTTTAGTTCCTCCAACGGGGAAGCTTGAACTAGTTTGCCATCACATGCCCCCTGCGGACAACAATCATAAATATTATGGGGCGTTAAATTTCCACATTTACTGCACTTATACCACTGTATAACATTATCTTCAGTTAACTTTATTTTGTAACAATTGTTCTTCAGTAAAGCTTTGCTTCCTCCAGCCCCAAAGTCGAGAATTCCATGTTTTTCGTAAAGGCCTTTCCAAATATTCAACAAATATTTTTTTGCTTCTTCTAAACTCAGTCCAGATGTCTTACTTATGTACTTCGTCCATTTATTGTATCTTTTTGGGACAAACGAGGTATCGTATTTATTTGCTGGTTCAAGCGTTAGATATTGTCTTTTTCCTGAGTATATGAAGTAGGAGTAATCATCTTCCGTGAATTGGTTTTGAAGAGGAAATTCAATCATGCCATCATTTTTAAAGGCCTCTGACACAATCTTATATAAAGTATCAGCGTCTTTGCCTCTATACTCCCCGATAGAACTCACGCCTAGCTTATCCACAAAGTTAAAGTGGATAAGGCCTAGTTTTTCCAGACTGTTTCTTTCGTTCGTGGACATTTCATACAATATTGTTTTCCATGCCTCTTTCTTCGGGTCCTCGTCCTCTTCATAGCCACTTTTACGGATGATATTCTCAAGATGGTCGGCTACATGTTTTAATTCATAACCGTCTTTATCCACGCCTCTTGTGTTTCTGGTTTCCCGTATAGCTTCAACCATCATCCGCCGACGAAGGATATTGTGGTACGTCACATCAAAATAACTTGCAAAATAAGCAGCTTCTTGCCTGCTATCAGAAAAAACAAGGAGTTGTTTCTTAAGCACCTCTTCACTCTCTTCTTCTTTCTGGTATCCCCTTATAGGAGCTCCAAAAAAATCATCCAATTCTTCCGATGCTTCCAATGTTTTTTGAGTAACCGTTACCTTATAGCCTGGTATTTCTTCGTAGATACTTGTCCCGAGCACACTCGTTGCCGCAGCTTGTCCGATATAAAAATCACGGAGCACACCTGTTCTTTTGTTGGTATTACTGCAAGAATAACAAGTTTTTAAGTCTGTTTCCTGTTGTTTCTCATTTCTCACCAGATAGCGGTGATGAGCCTTATCTCCAAAACTTTGACCATTGTAAAGGCGTGTAACACCTGTATGTACGTTGAAATCATAAACCACAAAGGATTCTTCCTCATCCTTCTCTTTATTTGAGGTGACTGCACTGAGGTAGGGGGTTAAGTCTCCTTTGTCTTTAATAAACATAAACGATTGTTTTTTCTGGTTCTTTAATTGAATAAATTCTTTAGATACTGGATCTATACTCCCTAGCAGGTATACTTCACCACAGAATTGGCATACAGAAATTTCATAAAACTTATCCTCCTGTCCCGCGATTGCTTCACCGCGTTTTCTTGGTATCAGAGAGACCTTGGGATTTTCATCAAGGGTACTGTAACACCCTTCCAACGAACGGATGAACATATGGTATCGGGCATCCAAGAGCATGACATTGTTTTTCTTGGCTTTATTTGCCACTTCTACAAAAGCAACCAAATCACCTTCCGCTGTACTCATTTTTTTGGCTAATTTTTTCACATCAAGTGGTTTCTTTTGGAGGTTCCTTCTTGCTTGAAAGTACCGCTGATCCCGTTGAATGATTTCAAATAGCTTTTCTTGATAGCCTGCCTGATTCTCATATTGCGGGAAATAACCATCAATCACCTGATTAAGCCTATCCGATAAGTCCTTTGGATCCTCAGTTATGATTTGATACAAAGTTTTGTAAAAATTAATATCCACATCTTCCTCAGCAAGGACCTTGTCAAACGAATGGCGTTTTGCCCTTATGATATCCTGTTCCTCAAACTTTGATCTGGCCGAAAGGTTTTGGGCAAATTCAACTATATGGGGATTGTCCTTCTCCTCTCCCAACGTTGCACTCGTAAGGATAAATTGGATTGTTGTCCCTCTGGAAATCCGATCCTTCAAACGGGACATAAGCATGGATACCTCAATACCAGTTGCACCTGTATAAGTATGGGCTTCATCCAAGACAATATACTGCCATTGATTGGAATAAGGTCCATCAAAGAACACATTGTCACCCGGTCTGATCAGTAGATATTCCAACATTGCGTAGTTTGTAATAAGGATGTGCGGCGGTTCTGACTTCATCCTTTCTCGGGAAATGCGTTCATTGACTATAGGAACTTCTCCATTATTTAATTTTTTGTACTTTGCCAAGGCATTTCTTTCGGTTTCTTCAGTCTCCCCAGTGAAGGATCCAAATGTTATTTCAGGATAATGGCGCAAGAGCTCTCTCATTCTTTTTAGTTGGTCGTTCGCAAGAGCGTTCATCGGATAGATCAACAGCGCACGAACTCCATGCGTCAGTTTACCGCTCTCTTTTTCATTCGTTAAACTGTTCAATATCGGGTATAAAAAGGCTTCGGTTTTTCCTGACCCTGTCCCTGTTGTGATGACGATGTTGCTCTCATTTTTCACCTTGCGAATAGCTTCTTCTTGATGGGCGTATAAAGGGCGGCTCAACTTGATTGCCCCTTCTCCTTCATATGCTATTTTTTTAAACTCTTGTGTTACGACGCCTTCTTCAATAAGCTCTAAAATCGATTTTCCTGTCCGGAAGGAATCCGTGAAGTCAATGTACGGACCTTTACCAATCTCCATTCCCCTCAAGGCTTCTTCAAAACTATGTCTAATTTCTTCATCTTTTATGTAGAATGTCGAGGTAATGTAAGATAGATAATGATTCAGTATGTTCTGCGAACCAGTAATAGGGTTAAATGTCATCTAACGATCCTCCTCTTATAAAATTCGTATTACTAAATTTTCAATTACCCTGTACCTTTGATAATCGTGTGACGAATCTGCTGCGCGAGGATTGACGTTCCCTGTATGAGTGTCTATTATCATCCAGTCCCCTTGTGCATCTTTTGGAGCAATGATAAAGTCCTCGCTCATGGGAATCACTTCTTTAAACCTGATGGGATTTTGGTCCAGATAGACCTTTTTTTCCTCACCTGTATATCGATCTATATAAAAGAAATACGCACGGGCTTTATACTCATCTCTATAGGGATCGTATCCAATACCTGAAAAACACAACTTTGATGTAGTAAATTTCTCTCCGCTAGAAATAGCTGCTACACTTTGAACGGTTCTACGGCGGCTCTTTAAGATAAATTCATCCCCATGAATAAGCTTGTCCTCAAACAGTATGTTCTTCTCATCATGCTCGCCAAAAAAGCTCGGTGAAGTAGTATATACTTGCACATGGTATACATCAAAATCCAATTCTAAATGCGGATCATAGAAAGGCAGTCGGATATTATTGTAGATTTTACTGCTTCCTCCTTGTTCGGCCGTAATCTCCAAATACAATTTCCTATTCCCAATATATTCACCGGTCAAAGACAGTCCGCCCATTAATCTATTTGGATTGGCATACTTACACTCCACGTCTTCCAGCCGTTCTTCGTAATACACCTGAAATAGAGGGTAGTCCCTATTACTGACCCTTAGACTGAATTCATGAATATCAGCTTGTCGGGATGATATGTATGGCTTTAAATTGACTGCTGAAGTATCTCCTTGGCGTTTGATGTTCAGTTTTTTGTTTTGATTTCCCATTGAGCACTGCATCTCATAAATTTGACCGGGAATATTGATAGTCAAATCTTCTAATGGACAACTTTCAAAGTAATACTTTTTCTCTAAAGTAATTTTCTTTTGGTCCCCACTATTTTCAATCGAAATGAGTGGGATAGCAACTTCAATGTAAAATTGTCGTCCTTGCAGATTAAAAGATTGCCGATAATTTCTTGCCTTCATATCTACGGAATGATTATTGTGCGGATTTAGAGTTATATACAGATCGCTGCTTTCTAAAGAGCAAATCTGTGCTGAAGTCTCATCCATATAAAACGCTTTTTGAAACATCCATTCCAAGTCATTTATGATCACATAGTTTTGTTCAAATATCGGCGTAAAGTCTCCCTTTCTACGAATCACAATTTCTAAGATTTTTTCATCTTGTTTCAATAAACCACTAAAATCTAAAATACACTGCAATCTGCCAGTGCCGTCACCTAAGGTTGATACCACCCCAATATTGGCTATCTCTTGTTCATCCAGCAAGCCTCCATTGACTGTAAAACGATACTTATTAAGAGTATCCTTTTGCGGGTAGGTGAAACTGAAGTACGATGCGGACTTAGCTGGTGCATATTCTTTGTTGTCCGATAATAGACGGGCTCCCTTATATTTTGTCGTGCTAGGAAAACCGTCCGGCTGAACTTTTGATGATGCTGACAACAATACGCCATCTATCCACATTTCTGAATCCTCATTGAAAATCACTTCATAACGGACATAACCATTTTCCTGATATGCATATTCGTATGTCAGCCCTATCAACTCTACCTCGGCATCTTTCTCTGTGATGACGAAGTAAGTCTCCTCGTTTTTAAGCTTAGAAGGTGAGAATTGATCTCCTTTTGAGTTGAAGAGAAGAAAATTATTTGACATAATGTTCTTTGATTCAAAGATATTGGTATTCCCCGAAGTGATTGTATACGTGAGTTGGGGATAAAACGCATCAAGATGATACTGAGAAGGCAAGGTCTTCCAGAAAAATGCACCCGGCATTGCATCTAATTCTTTTTTCAACAACATATTCTTGTTATTGAAAAAAGTTACTTCAATGATCTCCCCAATATCAGAAGGTAAAATCAACTGTTTAGGAATGGTTAAACACAAATGTAAGCCGGTAAGCATCTCTTCCAATCTGAGGAACGGCTTCTTATATTGTTTCTTTCCACCACCATTTCTGGCTAAGGAATTTTTTTGCATTTCTAATTGTGTGCCAATTTCAGTAAGGTGCTGTTCAAATAAATAGTCGTAATAGTTATTTGACCTAAATTGAAGTTGCCCTTCTTCTCTCATCAAAAGATCAAAAAACAAAAAATATCTTTTTACTAATCCAGCTACCTTACCCCAGTTTAAGAGAAAAGCTTTTTTGAAGGACTTCGGCAATTGTTGATTGGTTACTGTCATCTTTGACCCCCGATATACAGATACAATATCGTCTTGGTTTTGATAATTTTTAAATAATTTACGCAGATGTCTAAGCAATTCTAATACAATCTCGTCGCTGACATCTTCTTCTAGATCTTTTATATACAAATCAAAAAGAACCTGAATAAATTTAGGAAATTGATGACTTGCAATGATGGAATGCATTTGAATTGTCTCTCGGTATAAAGTCTGTTGATTCGTTTTATACATATAGAGTCTGTTTGCTTTGCAAAATCCTTCAATATTTACTACACACTCGCTCCTTAGTGACTGTACTTTCTCAACATCGAAATACGCAGCCAGCTCTTCCCAAAATCGCTGACCTGAAAAACGATACATATTAAATCCTATAAGAGTCATAGCGGTGATCTGACGTTTTTCTTGGATTTTAAATCGAGAGGGATGCTGAATCATTTCTCTAAAATCATCGGATAGTCTACTGAATTCTTCTGGAGTTATCGAAACTAGTCCCAGAAGGGCTTTCTTCTCGTATTTTTCCGTAATTATATTCACTCTATCTTGAAGCTGCACTGTTGGACACCTCGCTTTAATATAGACTGTAAATCAGATATCGATAAGTAAGGGCTTACATTTTAGTGGTATCTAATGGGACGCACATGATAGCCAAGAAATTTCATATAAGAATATTATAAACCTAGCAAGTCGATATCAGAAGTATTTTTTGCAAATATTGCGATTTCCGTTACAGTATGACCAAAAAGCGGAAATAATCCCATAATCCGATTGTTCCGTCCGATTACAAAATTATCCCCGCATACAGTGATGACACCTCTAATTTTGATGCTTAATATTCTTTCAAGACGCTACTGATGAACGCCTTCGATGGCTCCGGCGGCTTCGTTCATCCGTAGTCTGCGCCTCCCTGCGTATTCCGCGGAGAGCGCTCTTCAGCAGGTTGTCCGTCGCAAAGGCATCGTCAATATTCAGCTGTTCACTGCTTGTGTGCTCATTTTGATAGCCGACAGACAAACAAACCCCTCGTTTCCGATGAGACATCGAAAATGAGGGGCTTTTTATTTTACGGAATTTCGCTATTGAATGTGTGGATTTCCCGGCGAAGGAGCTGTCACCGGGAATCCGGCTTCCAAAATGAACGGATTTCCCGACGAGAAAACTTTCACCGGGAATTCGGCCTCCGGAATAAGCAAATTTCCCGACGAGGAAGCTGTCACCGGGAATTCGGCCTCCGAAATGAGCAATTCCCCCTCAACCCCGCACCCGCATAACTGTCTCCCGCTCGATCACTTCATGCGGCACGATCATCTTCGGCAGCAAGGTGCTCGGTTCGTGGAGTTGGCGGATCAGGAGGGCGGCGGCTTGCCTGGCCAGTTCCTGGACGTGGATGTCGATGGTCGTCAGGAATGGGTGGGACAGGGTCGCAAAGACGGAATTGTTGAAGCTGATCAGGGAGATGTCGTCCGGCACTTTGTACGTGTCCAGCTGCAGATACTGCAGGACGCGTAAGGCCAGGCGGTCATCGCCGACGACAAGTCCGGTCGGTTTGGTCTCTTCGAGGAACTCCTGGAAAGCCATGAAGTCATCCGGCGTTTCGAAGTATAGTGACGGATGGACGGTCAGATCGGCGTCGCGCAAGGCATCGGTATAGCCTTTGTAGCGTTCCTTGTCGACCATCTGCGAAGGCGTCAATCCGACGAAGCCGATCCGTTCGTGTCCGTGGTGGATCAGGCAGTCTGTCGCCGTTTTGCCGGACAGACGGTTGTCGTTGTCGATATAGATCGTCTCGTTCTCGTAGACATCCGGTTTCCCCAGCAAAGCGTAAGGAATCTTCTCTTCGTGCAGGAACTTGCGGATCGGGTCTTTCGCCTCCGAATACAACAGGATGAAGCCATCGACCAGTTTGCGCTGATGCATCAGGCGCACGCTATCCTTCAGCTCCGCCATCGTCTTCCCGGTAGCCAAGGAAATCATGTATTTCTGTTCGTTGCAGACGACGCCGATTTCCTGGATCATCTCGAGGAACAGCGGGTTCTGCGCAGGGTTCCCCATCGTCGCCACCGGCAGGATCACGCCGATCGTCTGCGTTGACTTGTTGGCCAGGTTCTGGGCAGCGAAGTTGGGTGTGTAGCCCAGTTTCTGCATCGCTTGGCGCACTTTCACTTTTGTGTTTTCGCTGATCAGCGGACTGTCCTTCAACGTGCGTGAAACGGTTGAAGTCGCGACGCCCGCTTCTCTGGCGACATCTTTTATCGTAACGGTCATAGGCATTTTCCTCAGGTTCATTTTTGTAACTCTAGATTACCATTTATAAGCGTACTTTTGAACCCTTGCCGCCAAAGTATTTGGCGCCAGGACGATATTGTCCCAGCCCGGATGGTGGATGGCATCCGGCACTTCCTGCGCCTCGATCGCCAAGCCGAGGTGGCTTTGCATCGGATGGCCGTTCACAAGGTACGGTTCGTTCATGTCGGTCGTCGAAAACAACACGATGCTGCTGCGGTTGCTGGACAATGTCATTTGCCGGCCGCTCTCCTCCTCATGGAGGATCAGCTGCGGCTGTCGGTCGGGCTGCATCAGGAAAACATCATCGAACCCTTGCGGTCGTTTACGGATGGCTTCGCCGAGGACAGTCGCTTCGCGGAAATCGAAAGCCGTCCCCGCAACGGTTTGCTTCGTTCCGGTCGGCAACTTGTCGGCATCCAATTCCAGCACTTCCTCGCAGGCCAGCTGCAAAGTATGCTCTGTTATCGGCCGCTTGGCATCGCCGCTCAAGTTGAAATAGATATGGCTGGTCGGATTGAACAGCGTTTCCTCATTGTACCGGCTGACCCCTTCCATCGTGATCGTCAGGCAACCTTCCGCATCCAGGGAATAGCTGGTTTTCGCCTGCAGCCGGCCGGGATAGCCGACCGTTTCCGGCGTCGAGTCCACTGTGAACGTGACGGTCACTGCTTCTGCCGTCTCTTCGGTCGTGAAGTCCCAGAACTGTTGGCCCCAGCCCAGGCTGCCGCCGTGGATATGGTGCTTGCCGGCGTTCTGCTCAAGCTGCACCGTGCCCCATTTGCCCTCAGCGATGCGGCCCGCGACCGGTCCTACGGTAGCGCCGAAGGAAGCCCTGTCGTTTCCGTAGGCTTCGGCATCGGCCAAGCCCAGCACGACGTTTTCGCTCTTGCATGCACGGTCCGGGACCAGCAAACGGATCAGCCGGGCGCCGTAGTTGATGCAGCTGACGGACATGCCGTTCGGCTGACTCAAATCGATGCGCCACACTTTTTCCGTTCCGATGCTGCCCCATTCGCGGATCGTTATGCTGCCCATCTTAAATCGCCTGCTCCCATGTATCGCGCAGGACGGCAAGCGACAATGCGCTCGTGTCCGCCAACACACGGTCGGCATGCCCGAGCACGGCTGCGTCACCGATCGCGACCGCGGTTATATTCGCGGCTTTGATGGCATCCACACCGGAAGCGGCGTCTTCCACGCCGATGCACTCGGCCGGTTGCACGCCGGCAAGCTCTGCGCCGGCCAAGAAGATGTCCGGCGCCGGTTTGCCTGCAGCCACTGAGGCCGGATCGACGATGCCGTCGAAGTAGTCCTTCACCTGCAGCAACGCCAGGATGCCGGGTGCGTTCTTGCTGGCTGAGGTTATAATTGTCTTCAGACCCGCTTCGCGCAATTCTTCCAAAAGCGGCAGGATCCCCGGCAGGATGTCCGCAGGTGTCATTTCCTGGATCAATTCCAGATAATGGTCGTTTTTCTTTGTGCAGAAGGCTTCTTTTTCAGCCAAAGAATATTTGTTAGCCAAGCTGCCGTATGCCAGGATGCGCTCCAGCGAATCGATGCGGCTGACGCCCTTCAGTTCTTCATTGAAGGCTTCGTCGACGGTGATCCCCAACTCCGCTCCGAGCTCACGCCAGGCCAAAAAATGGAACTTGGCGGTGTCGGTGATGACGCCGTCCAAATCGAACAATACTGCTTTCAACATTTCTTTCTCTCCTTTGATGTCGCTCATACGGACACGGTCTTTTTCAGTGCGACTTTGATTTCATCTGTCAGCTGCAGCTCTTCATCATAGATGCGGACAGGCAACGCTTCGCCTTTCACCAAGGTCAGGCTGACGGTTTCTTCGTTCACTGCGATCAAGATCAAGCGGCCGCGGTAGTTGATGTGGAATTGGTAGTGCGTCCAGTCTTTCGGCAAGAACGGCGCAAAACGCAGACCTTCCTTGGCGCGCATGCCGGCGAACCCTTCCGCGATCGTCAACCAGCTGCCGGTCATCGATGTGATGTGCAGGCCGTCTTCGGTATCGTTGTTGTAGTTGTCCAGATCCAGGCGCGCTGTGCGTCGGTAAAGATCCACAGCTTTTTCTTCCTTGTTCAGTTCGGCCGCAAGGATGGCGTGGATGCATGGCGACAAGCTTGATTCATGCACGGTCATCGGCTCGTAGAAGTCGAAGTTGCGTTCTTTTTCTTCCATTGTGAATTCGTCACCGAACAGGTAGATCCCTTGCAGGACGTCGGCTTGTTTGATGAAGCAAGAACGCAAAATCTTGTCCCATGACCAGTGTTGGTTCAATGGCAAATCAGCTTTGTCCAGCGCGTTGACCGGTTTCAGATCTTTGTCCAGGAACGTGTCGTGCTGCACGAAAACTTGGCGCTCTTCATCGTACGGGAAGTACATGTTGTCGATGATGTCCTGCCATTTTGCTTTTTCGGCTGCGGTGATGCCCAATGCTTCTGCGCGTTCCGGATATTTTTCCAGGCTTTCCAACGTATAACGCAGCACCCAGACAGCCAAACGGTTTGTGTACCAGTTGTTGTTGATGTTGTTTTCGTACTCGTTCGGTCCGGTTACGCCATGGATCATGTAGCATTGCTTGTTTTGCGAGAAGTGTACGCGGTCCGCCCAGAAACGGCTGACGGCGCTGAGCACTTCCAGCCCTTCTTCGGCCAGGTAGCTTTCATCGCCTGTATAGGCAGTATAGTTGTAGATTGCATAAGGGATCGCACCGTTGCGGTGGATTTCCTCGAACGTGATTTCCCATTCATTGTGGCACTCCACGCCGGTGAAGGTCACCATCGGATACAACGCGCCCTTCAATCCTTGCTGCGCGGCATTATGGAAAGCTCCCGGCAATTGGTTGTGGCGGTATTTCAAAAGGTTGCGGGTGACTTCCGGCTCGGTGACCGCCAAGTAGAACGGCACGCCGTAAGCTTCCGTATCCCAGTAGGTAGCGCCGCCGTATTTCTCGCCGGTGAAGCCTTTCGGTCCGATGTTCAGGCGTTCATCTTCGCCGTAATAGGTCGAGAACAGCTGGAACAGGTTGAAACGGATGCCTTGTTGCGCTTCGTCGTCGCCGCCGATTTCGACATCCGCCAGTTCCCACCGTTTCGCCCACAGATTCGCTTGCGTTGCTTCCAACTCCTCAAAGCTTTGGACAGCGACTTTTGTGGCGTAGATTTCTTCGGCGGTTGCTGCCAGCTGGTCCTTCGCATGATCGCGGCTCGTTGTCAGCGTTACGTATTTCTCCAAGGAAAGGACTTGGTCTTTTTCGGCTTCCCCTTCGAACACTTGTGAGACGAACAGCTCTTTACTATTGTTGCCTTTGTGCGCGAATCCTTCTGCTTTGTGGTGCATCGTTGCAGCCACGCTGAAGCGTTCGATGCCGAAGTTGTTCGGGATCGTTTCGACTACCAATGTATCATCCGTTTGTTCAACCCATTCCCAGAACATTTCTTCATAGTTAGCGTCTTCGTTTTGGACATTCCCGTCCAGGGCGCTTTCGATGCGGATCGCGGCCTTTTCCGAGGCTGTGATTTCCACTTTGATGGCGCAAAGTTCCTTGATGTCGATGCTCAGGAAGCGGGTGAAATGGACAGTGACTTCTTTGCCGTTCTTCACTACCGTAAAGAAACGTTCCAAGCGGCCTTTTTCCATATCCAACGTCAAGTCGAAGTCTTTCACTTCATCGGTGTACAGGTCGATTTCTTCTCCGTCCACAAAGATGTGCATATACAGAAAATTCATCGCATTGATCACTTTTCCGAAATATTCCGGGTAGCCGTTTTTCCACCAACCGACGCGCGTTTTGTCGGGATACCAGACGCCCGCCAGATACGTGCCTTGATGGTGATCGCCCGAGTAGGCTTCCTCGAAGTTTCCGCGCATGCCCATGTAGCCGTTGCCGAGACTGGTCAGACTTTCCTGCAGGCGGCGGTTTTCTTTGTCTAATTGTTTGGTTGTTACTTTCCATGGATTGATTTCAAAAATTTGTTGTGTCATCATTGGTTCCCCCTTATTTGTTCTTCCCCCATAGTTTACGTGCAATCGGTTGCATTGTCAATGCAAAAGTTGCATTATTATTTCCGACGCATGATTTCCTTGGCATTGAGACGTTTTCTTCATCTATTCGTTTAAAAACCAATTTATTCTGAAATAGAACGCTTGCAAAATTTCTGGATATGGTCTATACTTCGAATCGTAAACGTTGCAATCGATTGCATTGAAAATTTGAGAGGAGCTTTAAAATGAAAAAAATATTTACATTCGATTTTTGGCAAAAATTCGGTAAGGCTTTGATGGTCGTTATAGCGGTCATGCCGGCAGCCGGTTTGATGATCAGTATCGGCAAGATGATCGCTATGTTCTCTGGAGATATCCAATTGTTGCTGACAACGGCTGGGGTCATCGAAGACTTGGGCTGGGCTGTCATCGTCAATCTGCATATCCTGTTCGCGGTCGCCATCGGGGGATCTTGGGCGAAAGAGCGTGCCGGCGGAGCTTTCGCAGCCTTGCTTGCCTTCATCCTGATCAACCGCACAACCGGTAAACTTTTCGCAGTGACCGGCGATATGCTGGCTACTGACGGCGCGACAACCAAAACCTTGTTCGGCCAGGACATCCTGGTGAACGGCTACTTCACTAACGTTTTGGGCGCACCTGCTTTGAATATGGGGGTCTTCGTTGGGATCATAGCCGGGTTTGTCGGTGCGGTTATCTTCAACAAGTACTACAATTACCGCAAACTGCCTGATGCGTTGTCCTTCTTCAACGGCAAACGCTTCGTGCCTTTCGTCGTCATTGGTTGGTCCGTTCTAATTTCCCTTGTCTTGGCAATCATCTGGCCAGTTGTTCAGACCGGCATCAATAATTTCGGGATTTGGATCGCGGACTCCGCGGATACAGCACCGATTTTGGCGCCGTTCGTCTACGGTACACTGGAACGTTTGTTGTTGCCTTTCGGGTTGCACCATATGCTGACGATTCCAATGAACTACACTTCTTTGGGCGGAACCTACACAATGTTGACAGGCGCTGCCGCAGGTTCTCAAGTTTTCGGCCAAGATCCGCTATGGTTGGCTTGGGCCAGCGATTTGGTGAACTTGAACAACACTGGCGATACAGCAGGCTACAACGAATTGCTGAACGCATTCACTCCGGCCCGCTTCAAAGTCGGCCAAATGATCGGCGCAGCCGGCAGCTTGATGGGCTTGGCTTATGCTATGTACCGCAACGTCGATGCAGACAAACGTCCGAAATACAAATCCATGTTCTTCTCGGCAGCCATCGCTGTTTTCCTGACAGGCGTAACTGAGCCGCTTGAGTACATGTTCATGTTCGCTGCGCCACTGCTTTACGGCGTTTACGCAGTCCTGCAAGGAGCCGCTTTTGCCATGGCCGACATCATCAGCCTGCGCGTCCACTCCTTTGGTACGTTGGAATTCCTGACCCGCATCCCGATGTCCTTGAAAGCCGGCTTATGGTTGGATGTCGTCAACTACATCTGGGTGACGCTCGCATTTGCTGTGATTATGTACTTCGTTGCCAACTTCATGATCAAACGCTTCAAATTCGCAACACCAGGCCGTTTGGGCAACTATACGGACTTCGATGGTGAAGGCGAAGAAGCTGTTCCTTCCACTGCAACAACGGCAGGCAACGCTGATGCATCCGATAACGACAAACTTGTTTGGAACATCATCGGCGCATTCGGCGGGCAGGACAACATTTCTGAAGTCGATGCATGCATGACACGTTTGCGCGTCACGGTCAAAGATGAAACCCAAGTCGCGGAAGACAAAAAATGGTCCACATTGGGCGCACGCGGTGTCATCCGCAAAGGAAAAGGCATCCAAGTCGTGTACGGCCCTCAAGCAGATGTCCTGAAATCTGATATAATAGATTTATTAGGAAAATAGAAAGGTGAGGACCACATGAAACTACTGACTTTGAATACGTACAGCTGGGTCCAAACAGCAGATCCTAGCCTGTTTGCCCCTCTTGTTGCCGACATCCTGGAAAACCAATATGACGCAATCGCCCTGCAGGAAGTGAATCAACTCTCTTCCGGCCCAGTCATCCGTGAACCGGAAGGCTATCTGCCCACCCAGAACGAAATCCCGATCAAATCGGATAACTTCGCCTACTTCTTGGTGAAGGCTCTGGCAGAGAAAGACCTTTTCTACCATTGGTCCTGGGTGCCGTGCCACCAAGGCTACTTCCGTTTCGATGAAGGAGTCGCCATCCTCAGCAAAGCGCCGATTCAGTCAGTCGATCAGGTCCAACTTTCTATAGTCAATGATTTCGAAAGCATCCACACACGCCGCTCTTTGGTCCTCGAGACCGAAGCAGCCGCTTTCGTCTCCGTCCACCTGTCCTGGTGGAAAGAGGAAGAAGAAAATCCATTCCTGAGGGAGTGGACTTCAGTTGAGGCTGCAGTCAAAAAACTGAGCGGCATCAAGCCCATCTATGTGATGGGTGACGTCAACAACCCGGCTGATGTCCGCAACGAAGGTTACGACCTGATCACAGAAGCCGGCTGGCAAGATGCCTACGCCGTCGCCGCAACGCGAGAAGGATCCGCGACCGTTCCACCGGCAATCGACGGCTGGGAAGGAAACGAAGTGCCCTTGCGCATCGACTACATCTTCTCGGATCAACCGCAAGCGGTTGAAACGTACGAAGTGAAATTCGACGGGAAGAAATTGCCTTGCGTCTCCGACCATTACGGGGTTGCGGTAACGTATGCTTAAACTTAATACATTTGGATGAAAGAAGGTCTGCCTCACGCGAGGTAGACCTTCTTTTTACATTTAGTCTTGTTGGGTACCCCGAGAAATGCGTGAGATTCCCCGCCAAAAGCGTTTTGGCGGGGAAAAATAGAGCGTTTCACACCGAAATAACCTTCCAAAACAGTTTTGGAAGGTTATTCCCAGTCAAATATAGCCCCAAAAACCCGCCAAACAGGGTTTGGCGGGCTAAATCACTTCGTTACCTACATTCTTATGCCGTTTTCTCTTTACTTCCCGCAGCACTTCTTGTACTTCTTGCCGCTCCCGCAAGGACAAGGGTCATTGCGTCCGATTTTTGGTTCATTTACGATCGGCGTACACTTCGGCAGGGACATGAAGCCCGGATTTTTGTTCATAAGCTGATCAAAATGCTTATCACGGGAATTATTTTTGAAATAGGACCAATACCTAAGCTCGCCGATAGTATCATCGATTTTTTGCAAGTGGCTGTTCCTCTTGGCCCTAGCCAGAACTGACGATTTCCCTTCACTTATGGCCCGATCCACGGATTCCATACCGATCATTAAATAATCTACTTTATCATTTTCGTATGCTTCCTTTATTTCCTCATACACTTCTCCAGGATAGATATCTGTACAGAGATTTATCAGCAGCGTCAGGATGGTCATATTGTCGTTCGTGCGTAAGAGCTCTTTGTAATAAGCCATAAGTTCTTCCCGTTCGAACTCGCCATTCAATGCTAAAACAGCCAATGCGGTTATCGCCTGGGCTCTGGTATACTCATCGATTTCCTCATTTCCGATCATTTGCTTGATGGGAGCCACATCTCCCCCGCAAATCGAAGCCAGTATCCTTCCGGAAGAATCCATCATATCCCCAAACAGCTGATCTGGCTGTTCATTCGGCAGGCTGAACAGCTCAAGAACGATAGGATAGGCTTCTTTGACTCTGAATTGAGCCAACAGATAAACGGCATAGATATGACCGAAATAGTCTAAATTGGTGATGTATTTTTCTTTGTCCTCACGTACATCTTTAAGCACATCCAGCAAAAACGGAATCGCTTCTTCTTGATTGGCAATTATTTCTTCCAATTCTTCTTCCGGGAAAACCCGTTTTGGATCATATTTGATGCGGTCAATTATTTCGGCGATTGTATGTTTTGAAGGTTCGATAGTGGCCTGATGCTGTTTCGTTTTGCCCTTGATGCGATCCAACCGCTTGGCGAAATCCGATTCATCGAACGCTTTGCCCGTTGCCAAACTCGCTGTCATCCTGTCCAAAAGAACTTCAGCAATCCGCTCTTTCGCTTCCTGCAGGCTGTAGCCTGAAGCGACCAGCCGTTCAAAAGTGTCGGTCGTGCATTTTGGTTCGTTCATGCTTAATTGATTATCCACTACTTCCAATACGGTTTCTTTCAATTCTCTGCTCACCATCACTAACACCTCACCAATGATATAGGTTTTTGGCACTGCTCTTTTATGTACCTCCAGTTTACCATACCCCAACTTTTCGGAGCACCTCGGAGTAGAAATGATTATCAACAATGTTGAACAACGCAAGACAAAAAGGCGGGGTTGTCTGCAAACAAGACGAGACCGCCCCACCTTTTTTTATGCTCTATTGCAAGATTCACACAAATTTAAACGACTACTTCTATTTTTAACTTTCCGCCTGCAGATTCCACAATGTCACTCAATGTTTGTACACTAATATTTTGCGTACCTTTTTCTACTCGAGCAATGTAAGATTGTTTTTTCCCAGTTAGATTTGCTAACTCAGATTGGGTTAACTGTTTTTCTGCTCTAATTTTCAAAAGAATATTTGCAGCTTGATAACTGGCTTCGGTTTCTTTCCATGCTTCAGCAAATTCCGGTGTTTCCATTTGGGTATCAAAGTATTTTTGTAATTTATTTTCCATCTTTTTATTCATTCCTTTCCAGGTAGTCTTTACGATATTCTTTAGATTTAGTGATTTCTCTTGACGGGGTTTTTTGTGTTTTTTTCGTGAAACCATGAGTGATAATATACTTATTATTGTGAAAATGAAAATATAAACACCTAAAAATGTTGCTTGAGAATTTCACTCGAAGTTCGTAAATGCCATCGCCTAAGTGGTCGATATATCCTGGTGGAGAATGTGCTCCGAAATCTTCCACAATAGTTATTGCTCGTAATACTTTGGCTCTGGATTTTACATCCAAACTATCTAAATACTCCAAAAAAGGAGCTTCACCGTTTTCTTTTTCATAGACATCAAAATTGTATTTTTTCATATCCCTATTATAACTTATAAGTTATAAAAAGTAAATATCTTCTTAACTTTAGCAACTTGAAAACGAACTAAAACCATTGATACAAAAACGTTTCTGTTAATATACTTATGCCACTATAGCCCTTGTTCTTTTTTTCATTTATCCAGATTCATTGGTTAGAAACAAACAGCCTTGCATCTCCGATCATTACGGAGTAGCAGTCACGTATGCGTGACTATGTAACTTACATCAAAAAATCCCTTCCATCTAAAAAAAGATGATAGGGATTTTTTGCGTACTTTTAGATTGCTGCAACCAGATTACTATTACTTTGGAAGGTCGTTTCTATAATCCACATATTTCCTGTACAGACTGTCCAAAGTCAGGTGGATGGGCAGGAAGCAAACAATTTCGGTGTCACCCTGCATGATGGGGGTACTCTGAAAGTACAGATTATACTTGCCTAAAGACGCTAAGCTGTTATTGCTCAAACTAGTAATCGAGACGATCGGAATGCCTTTCAGCTTCAAAATGCCCATTTCTTTTTCAACTTCGCGTATATCGCCGCTTAACGATACCACGATCAACAAATCAGAGGACTTGATGTCGCTTTTTGATGCCATTTCCAGTTCCCTTTTGGCTTCAAGCAGAGTGGGATACTTGCCGACAGCAATCATAGAGCGTAAAAAATCGGCCAAAACGTTGCGCTGTCCCCAACCTGTCCCATAACAATAAATCCGATTTGCTTCATGCAACTGTTTCAAAATGGGTGTCAATTCGGTTTGTTCAAAAATTTTCTTTGTCGCTTCAATGTCTTTGATCTGCAGACTGTAAAGATCTTGTGTTTCTCCGGTGACGTTTTTCTTGGAAATATCTTTTCGGATGCTGTATTTGAACTCACTGTATCCGCTGAATCCCAACTTTTGCGTCAAGCGCAAGATGGAGGATTTCGATGTCAGCGTCGCTTTCGCCAATTCGATGATGGTCAGTTCTTGGCAATCCGCCTTGTTCTTGATGATGTATTCAATAATGGCTTTTTCATTTTCATTCAGTTCGTTGAAGTGCTGATTGATGATGCCTTCTAATTCCACCCATATCCCTCCGTAAACAAAGAGTCGCCTACCAAGAGCAACTCTCTTTGGTGTGCGACTCTATTGTATCATATGAAGCGTCAGTTTCAGGAAGGTACTCTTAGTTTAAAGTTGGCCAAAACTCAGTGTTGACGGCAATGAAATCATCCAGAATGTTTTTGGCTACACGGGCATTCGGTACGATGCGGGAAACAGTCAGTGCCTGCCACAATTTTTGGTAGGAGCCTTCTTCCCAAGCTTCCACTACCAGTTTTTCCACAGCGACTTGCTGTTCCATCAAACCTTTTTGGAAACGAGGGATTTCGCCTTGAACAAGCGGTTCCGGACCATTCGAACCGACGATGCACGGAATCTCCACCATCGCTGTCGGATCAAAGTTGGAGATCGCCCCATTATTCGGCACAATCAGCAGCATGCGCTCTTTTGTGTTGTACGCAATCGCCCGCGCCAGGTCGACGATGTAAGAAGCGTGATCGTCCATTTCCAGTTCTGAATTCACCGCAGTCCCTAGTTGCGCAATGCGGTTGCATTCCCCAAAGACCATCTTCTCGCGGTGATCCATCACCTCGTTGGCGCGCGTATATTCAGGATTGGCTTTTTCGACTTCATCTTGTGGGAACAAGTAGTACTTCAAATAAGTATTCGGCAAGGTTTTTGGATCCAGTGGATAAACTTCTTTGGCTTTTCCGAATGTGTGCACCCAGCTTGCTTCCACTTCCTCGCTGCCCTTTCCTTCCAGCTCGGCAGGCGTGATATAGCCGTGCTCTTTGACATGCTTTTGGATGGCAGGCATCAGGTCATTGCCGTCTTTATCACGGATATCTGTCCACCAGCCGAAGTGGTTCAATCCATAGTAGCGTATGGAAAGTTCTTTGCGGGATTTCATTCCAAGAATTTCCGCCATGCGATGTTCGATACCGACAGGCATGTCGCATATGTTGATGATTTTGCTGTTCGGACGCAGTTTGCGCGTCGCTTCCGCTACGATTGCTGCTGGATTGGAGTAGTTCAGCATCCACGCATCAGGAGAATATTGCTCCATGTAATCCACCAACTCCAGCACGCCCCCGATCGAACGCATACCGTACGCAATCCCGCCTGGTCCACAAGTTTCCTGGCCGATGACACCGTATTTCAAAGGAATTTTTTCATCTTTTTCACGCATCGCATATTTCCCGACACGGATATGGGCCATCACAAAATCGATATCTGTAAAGGCAGTTTCAGGATCAGTGGTTGCAACAAAAGTAATTTCAGGTGCACGTTCTTTTAGGATAATTTCGCACGCATCCGCGATCTGCTTTTGTCTTTCCGGATCGTTGTCATAGAATTTGATTTGTCTGATTGGAAAAATCTCCAGATTCTCCAACAACATCATGATGATTCCTGGTGTAAAAGTGCTTCCTCCGCCTGCAATAGCGATCGATTGTTTTTTTAATTCCATGTTTATTCTCCCTTTCTCCTGTTAACTTAAATGTATGATGATAAACCTATTGGATATGTTGTTAAATCGGCCTTTGTTCGACCAACTGATCAAATGCATCCCGGACTTGCGGAACATCCAGCCCCACAATCACTTGGAACGCCTTTCCATTTCTGACAAGTCCATGTGCGCCGCCTTCTTTGAATTCCGCATCCGTTGCCACCAGCGCTTCATCTGCCACCGTCACACGTAGCCTTGTCGCGCAGTTGTTCACCTCGACAATGTTATCCACGCCGCCTAACGCTTCCATATAATGCGCAGCACTTACGGCATAAGGATTATCGGCCAAAGCACCTGCATTTTTCTTGGCTTGCTTTTCACGATACTCTTGTTTGCTGTACATTTTGACTTCTTCCGCATCCTCACGACCAGGTGTTTTCAGGTCATATTTCAGAATGGCGAATCGGAACACAAAGAAGTAGATGACACTGAAAGCAAAGCCGACTGCGAAAAGCGTCAGTACCGATCCCATATGGTTGATCGACATCGGAATGATGAACTGCGACAGGTTCGTGATCAACCCACCACCGATATCTCCGACAACTCCGAAAGCATATACGGTCGCGCCTAAAGTTGCCGCCAACAAAGAATGAACCAAGAACAACTGCGGTGCGATGAACAGGAACGTGAATTCGAAGGGTTCCGTAATTCCGGAAAGAATGGCGGTCAAAGCTGTCGGAATCAACAATGCCAATGTTTTCTTGCGCTTCTCAGGGCTGGCTGTCGTATAGAAGGCAGCCGCAATCCCCAGCGGTGCGAATAGTTTGGAAACATTGTGCAAAGCGAACCCACCTTCAGGGAACAACTCTTTCAAAGGCTGAGTCGACTGTGCGAATGTATTCAGGTTTTCCAACCAAGCAGCCGTCAACCCACCTTCGACTACCGCTGGCCCAAAAATGAATGGTTGATAGATGAAGTGGTGCAACCCTGTAGGAATCAAAATTCTTTCAAGGAACACATACAACCAAACACCGAATGTCCCGGAACTGGCCATGAAGCCTTGAGCAGAACCGATGCCGCTTTGGATGATCGGCCAAATCCAAGCCGTCAAGAATGCTATAGGGAGCATCAGGAAGAACCCGATGATCACAACTAGCGAAGAACCTTGGAAAATACCGATCCAATCAGGCAATTTCTTTTCGAAATAGCGATTGTGGATCCAGACAACGATTGCTGCAATCAAGATTGCTCCGATCAGATTGGTGTCCAGCGTCTTAGTACCGGCGATCATTTTCAATCCACTGTTACCGCCGACTTCTTGGGTGAAGTCAACATTGAATGTCGGTCCCATCAGCTGAAGAATTTTGCTTAAGAAGTTGTTGAATGTCGTATAGACAACGAATGACTCTAAAGCTGCGCGAGCATTTGCTTTTTGCGCCAATCCCATAGGCAAACCAATAACGAATAATAACTCAATCTGATTAAAAACTGTCCACCCACCGGATTCAACAACCGCCCAGAAGTTTTTCCATATCGTTCCTTCCGCTGCGATTCCACCAACCAACATTTCATTTTGGAACATGATCGAAAGCGACAAGATAATCCCTGCAAAAGCAAATAATAAAACAGGTGTAAACATGGCGCCACCAAAGCGCTGCAATTTCTGCATCATCATTTTTCATCTCCTTTTGTTTTTTGAAATCCTTTTCATGTGACTACTATAGCACGGGCAAATTTGCGCAACAATGCCTGGAGCCCCTTTAGGGAAAGCGTTCCCACACTGGCCTTTTTACCATTTGACGGGAAATTTCTCAGGTCGCCATGCGTACATGTTGATGAATACAGAAAAAAAGCTGTCTCGTGAAGAGGCAGCTTTGGTTGGGCGTTATTCTTTTGGGGGTTGTCCGATAAGTCCGAAGAATCGGACAATTAGGTAGCTTATTGTGACGCGGATGTCCGATAACATCAAAAAATCGGACATCCAGGCACATGATACTGACCTGGATGTCCGATAACTCCACAGAATCGGACATCCAGGCACATGATACTAACCCGCTTGTCCGATAATCGTAAAATATCGGACAACCTGAAGTAGGAAACTGCTCAGTCCGCGGATCGGTTCGTAGGCACTGTTTTATTTATAAGTCGGCAGATAATCGCCATGGGCAGCAATCAATTCGTCCACCATTGCTTTGATTTCGGAAATGGACAGTTCCGAATTCGCATGTGGGTCCATCAATGCCGCTTGATAGATTTTATCTTTTTCAAGTGTCATTGCGGCTTCAACCGTCAATTCTTGCACATTTATATTTGTTCGATCCAATGCGGCCAATTGCGTAGGAAGGTCCCCTACATAGGTAGGTTGAACGCCATTTTTGTCCACCAAACACGGAACTTCCACACAGCAATTTTCCGGCAAGTTCGTAATCAGACCTTTATTCAAAACATTCCCGGCAATCACAGTCGGCGTTCCGGTTGTAATCGCATCCATAATATAAGAGGCATATTCGCGGCTTCTTGTATGTTCCAGCGAACCGTCATTGACGATCTCGTCTTTTTGAGTTTCCCAGCGTTCGATTTGATCAACGCATCTTCTCAAGTATTCATCGATCGGGATCTGCAATTGATCGATCAATTCCGGATAATTCTTTTTGATGAAGTAAGGATGGTACTCTGCGTTATGCTCGCTGGATTCTGTGACATAGTAGCCGAAGTGTTTCATCAATTCAAAGCGCACAGAATCCTTGTGCGGATTGGCGATTTTTGAAGCCAGTCTGCGGATTTCAGGATAGAAATCTTCTCCGTTCCGGTTGATTTCCAACAGCCAGGCCATATGGTTGATCCCGGCGATTTTCCATTGGAATTCATCCAGATTGTACTGATCTTTTATCCCCAAGTGTTCGAATAATTCCGGCACACAGACTTGGACACTATGACATAAGCCAACCGTTTTGATCTTCGTCGCTTTCAGCATGCCCATCGTCAAAATAGCCATCGGATTAGTGTAGTTCAATAACCAGGCATCCGGACAAACTTCTTCCATATCTTTGGCAATGTCGAACATCACGGGAAGTGTGCGCAATCCCCTGAAAATACCGCCGATACCGGTAGTGTCCCCGATTGTCTGTTGTAATCCATATTTTTTAGGGATCTCAAAATCAATCACCGTGCTCGGTTTGTAGCCGCCCACTTGGATCGCATTGATGACGAAATTCGCATCTTTCAAAGCTTCTTTTCTGTCGCTGAAAGATTTTATTTTCGCACGGTTTTGATTCGAGTTTTTGTTGATGGTCTGAAGCATCAGCTCGGATTCTTTTAAGCGTTTTTCATCAATATCGAATAATGCGATCTCTGCATCCTGGAGACTCGGCGTCAACATCGCATCCCCTAAAACGTTTTTTGCGAAGATTGTGCTGCCTGCCCCGATAAAACAAATTTTGACCATGTTCATGCTCCTTTTCCTTTTGATGTCTTCAGTATAGGCTATTCACACTGAATAAGAAGGGCATGGTTTTAGCTGCAGGGTACAATTTTTTAGGTCTTATTTTTCGAGTTTGTACCGGGTCGGGGAACTTTGGAATCTGTTTTTGAAGGCCCGTGTAAAAGAGTGCCGGTTCTGATATCCTACTGCGTTTGAGATTTCCTCGATCGATAATTCTGTTGTTTTCAGCAGTTGGCTGGCTTTGTTCATCCGGTACAGGTTCAAATATTTTAAAGCGTTCAAGCCCAATTCCTCTTTGATCACCTGGCTGAAATAGGAAGGGTGCAGGTACATCGATCTCGCAATTTCTTCGATCGTCAAATCCTCCCGATAATAATTATTTTCCACATACAACAAAAAGGCTTCGCTGTATTTTTTCGTTCGGCTGACGCGGACCCCCATTTCCATATTTTCATTATAGATTTTGAAGAACGAAAAAATGTCATAGAAGAGCGCCTGATTCGCCAGTTTTTTGGAATCATCAAAAAAATCGGATTGCATGAAATGCGCGAATTTTTCCTGCAGCTCTTCTTGTGCACCAACTTGCCCTGTATAGTCTTTAGATCCGATGCCGTTCGTATGCAGGATTCCTTTCACCTTGTTGCCCGAAAATCCTATCCAATAGTATTCCCAGGGATCTTCCGCATCCGCTTCATAATCGACCAGTTCATTCGGCCGGATCAGAAAAAAATCACCCGCTCCCAAATGATGCGTTGTATCGTTCACGGTGTACCGCCCTTTTCCGCTGATCACAAAATGCACGATATAGTTGTCCCGTAACGAAGGGCCAAATCGATGCCTGCTCTGGCACTTCTCGTATCCTACATTGAAAAAATAAAAATCCGAGAAATAGTATTCCTTAAAAAATAGATCCTTCAATAGTTTTTCGCTCATGGGGCATCCTCTGTTGTCTGTTTATTTATCGGTATATTTGTATAGCTAGATTTTAGCACAACACCTGTTGATGATGATAGAAAAGCATCAGACACTCCGTTAAATGGGCAAGACTACATTCCCAAGCACCCACAAAATTCTCCGCTTCCCAAACGAGGTCGGATGCTACATGATAAGATAAGGAAGGTAAATATTGCAATGGATAGAGCCACTTGTGCGGAGAAATGAGGCAAAAAATACTCATATTAAAGCGTTGAAGAAAGTTTCCTACGGTTTCAAATCATTCGAGAACATGAAAACACGAATCTATATGATTAATCATTTGATTAAAGTGAAATAACAAAAAAATCCAAAACAGATATACTAATAATCTGTTTTGGATCCACTTAAATCTTGGTCATCAGTCCTTATTGACAAAGAACCATTTTCAGTTGTATTTGTCTCTACCAACACTAAATGTCGAAGAGCCAATAAAAACCACCTTCTGGTGGTTGAAAAAATCATTCCTTTAATAGTTTTTGTGCAACGAGTTCATTAAAGAATAGGTAGGTAAATAATTCATGGGTAACTGAATCTGCTCTAGCTGTATTAAATGAAGGTAAAAGAATAACTTGATTAAAATGATGTCTTAGTGGATGTTTTGGATTTGTAGTAATTAAAATAAGATATGGTCTATGGGATGTGCTTTCACTTAGATTAGAAATATAATTTTTATAGACTTCACCTGACAATGAGGAATAGATGATTACAACATCCTCTGAAGTGTGATGCTCAGGTAAATTGTCAAGATTAGGATTTGAAGCTAAAATTTTAGCCAGGAAATTTAATATCATTCCTAGACCATCAGATGCTAATCGAGTGACACTATATCCAAGTATATATGTAATGCGGGCATGTCTTAATTTATTAATAAAGCTTTCCAAAGTATTATCGCTTATGATCTCTTCAGTATGAAGTAATAAATTACTAATGGATTTAGCAAGACTTTCTTCGTCTGCTTTATTTGAAGAAGGCTCATTTTGCTTCAAAAAAAATTGAAATTCATTATATCCACTGAATCCCAGTTTTTGAGAAAAACGTGTTAAAGCGGATTTAGATAGATTGTAGCTATTTGATATTTCTGATATAGAGTCTTTAGAAAAGTTATCTGGACTTTGTTTAATGTATTCGTAAATCTTACGATCTGTCTTTGTGAATAAAGCTAGTTTTGAGTCAATGAAATTATAAATGTTCATATCTATCCTCCGATACTGAATTATAAACTAAAATAAAACATATTTCAATATCTCTCCTAAAAATAACAAAAACATATTAAAACGTGTTTCATTTCCAAAAAGCTATATTGACACATATTTCAATTAGGTTTATAATAAAAATATGGAAGCGCTATCCATAGTAAAGGATATTATACAAACTGAGTTGCAATAAGTTTGTCTGAAAAAGGAGAAAAAAATGAGTTTTCCAAAAGATTTTTTATGGGGCGGCGCGACAGCTGCTAACCAATATGAAGGTGGTTATAATTTAGGAGGTAAAGGGATTGCAATTGCAGACACTATTACTGGTGGTGATGGAATAAATAACATCCCACGATTTATGACACTGAAGCTAGCAGATGGAACGAAAACAAAAATTCATAGAGGTTTTGATACTGAAGTTCCAAAAGGTGCAGTAGCATATGTAGATTCCAACTATTATTACCCATCACATGTAGCAACAGACTTTTATCATCGTTGGAAAGAGGACATTCATTTACTATCTGAAATGGGTTATAAAGCATTTCGTCTCTCAATCAACTGGACACGAATTTTTCCAAATGGTGATGATTTAGTACCAAATGAAGAGGGGTTACAATTTTATGATGATATTTTTGACGAATGTATAAAGTACGGGATTGAGCCGATCGTTACTCTAAATCATTTTGATTGTCCGCTGAATTTGGCTACTAAATATGATGGGTGGTCAAGTCGTCAAACAGTTCATTTCTTTATAAAATACGTTGAGACGGTATTTAAGCAATATAAGGGTAAGGTCAAATACTGGATGACATTTAATGAAATTAACTTTTTACGTGATTATGCAATGCTTGGTATTACTGAAGAAATTTCTAATCCTCAAAAATTAGCACAGGCAATATACCATGTACTATTAGCTAGTGCAAAGGCAGTGAAGTTAGGACATGAAGTTGATTCGGAAAATAAGGTGGGGATGATGATTGCGTATATGCTAACTTATCCGCAGACCTGTAATCCTGATGATGTTCTGGCTGATATTGAAGTTTCAAAAGATTTGAGGGATTTTTATCTTGATGTGCAGTGTCGTGGATATTATCCTTCATATAAATTAAAAGAATTTGAGAGACAGGGTATTGAATTGGAAAAATTACCCGGTGATCATCAAGATTTGCTCGATGGTGTAGTAGATTACATTGGTTTCTCCTATTATAATTCACTAATTACTAGTAGTAATGATTTTGGAGAAGAAGCCGGAGGAAATCAAATGGGTGGTTTAAAAAATCCATACTTAGTTGAAACAGAGTGGGGTTGGCCGATTGATCCTATAGGTTTACGAATTGCACTTAATAGATTATGGAACCAATATCAAAAACCATTGATGATTGTTGAAAACGGCCTAGGTGCCAAAGATGAAATTTCAGAAGATGGAAAAATCTATGATGATTACAGGATTGATTATCTTGAGAAGCATATTATAGAAATGGAAAAGGCTATAAATATTGATGGTGTTAATTTAATCGGTTATATGCCATGGGGCTGTATTGATTTAGTGAGTGCAGGAACTGGTGAAATGAGAAAACGCTACGGATTTGTATATGTTGATATGGATGACAGTGGGAATGGAAGTTTAAATAGAATTCCTAAAAAGTCGTTTTATTGGTACAAGGAAGTTATTAAAACTAATGGTGAGATATTGAAAGGAAAATGATAATGAAGATTATGGATAAATTGCAAGCAAGTCTTGAAAAAATCATGGGTCCAATTGCACAAAAGCTAAGTGAGAGTAAGGTTCTTTCTGCATTTACAGCTGGTATGATGCATACTATGCCAATTAGCCTAGGTGTTGCTGGTTTTGCAATCTTAGCTAGCCTTCCAATTGAACCGTGGCAAAATTTTCTAACAAGTACGGGTATTGGACAAAATATGTTAGATATTGTAGCTGCAACATCTAGTTTAATGGCCCTGTTTATTGCACCAGCAATCGCATATTTTTATGCTAAAAATGAAGAAGAAAATGGTTTGATAGCATCCCTTTTGGCTACAGCATCCTTTTTAGCATTGCAACCAGTACGGATTATAGTTGGCGAGTCCAGTGTTTCTGGATTGCTTCAAGAAAATTTGGGAAGTAAAGGTATTTTCATTGCTATGATAACATCAATGGTAGTATCGTTTTCTTATTGTAAACTGATTAAGAAAAATTTTAAACTAAAACTACCAGAAAGTGTACCTCCTAATGTATCAGAATCATTAAGTCCCACATTTGTCTCAATGATTATTTTCTTTGGGGTATTCGTAGTAAGATGGTTGGCAAGTTTGACTCCGGCTGGTGATATATTCACTTTGTTTAACTCTACAATTGCTTTACCAATAATGGGCGTAGGTGCCACACCTTTAGCATCAATCCTGGTCCTTACTTTTGCGACTTTATGTTGGTTTTTCGGTATCCACCCTGCTCCTATTATGAATATTTACTATCCAGTTATTATTGTTGCTAATACAGCGAATTTGGAAGCATATCTTGCAGGAACGCCATCTTCTCAACTTCCATATCTGGCGGTGGCTTTAGTAAGTAGTTTCTGTTATATTGGCGGACAAGGTAACACTCTTGCTTTATCATTCCTTTTATTCAAAGCTAAATCAGAAAGATATCGTGCGTTAAGAAAAGTTGCCGTAATACCAAATATCTTTAATATTAATGAACCAATGATATTTGGTATGCCGGTTATGTTAAATGCTTATTTCTTTATTCCAATGATATCAACAGTTTTATTTGGGGGAGCTTATGGATGGTTTGTTGTTAATCTATTGCATGTAGGTGATGCATTTAATCCAACTATTGCTCTACCATGGGTAATGCCTTCATTTATTGGTCCATTCTTGACAGGTGGCTGGAGACTAGGTATTGCAACAATCTTAGCTTTGTTTATTCAAATCTTTATTTGGTATCCATTCTTTAGAATGGCTGACAATCAAGCGTTAAAAGAAGAATCAGAAAGCCAAACATTCTTTACAATGGCTGATAATCAAGCGTTGAAAGAAGAATTAGAAGGCCAAAGTTAAATTTATAAAAAGACAGAGCAAGCATTTGTACAAGGTCACCCCTCACATAGTGAATTGATTCAAAAAGAAGCGAATAATGAGTGCGGAAGCTTTTAAAATTATTGCTCAAGAATTTATTGAAGTTTATAAGCAACTCGCTCTACTTAACAAATAAATGAGGGGCTGGATAACTTCCGGCCTCTTTTTAATTCAACATCAAAAAAATTTGCATTGTAATAAAAATAGAAAGGTAAGATTATTATGAGATTAACCGAACAACAGATGGAAAAAATAAAGAACTTAATAGGACAAATGACACTTGAAGAAAAAATTGGCCAATTAAATCAAGCTTCTGTTTCGATAGTGGGTGGCTTTGATGTTTCATTTGGTGAATTGATAGAAATGTTGACTGATGGTAGGATTTCACAGGATGAGTTTAATAAGATTATGGCAAACTGTGAAAGAGATTACCATGAAGAAGAGATTAAAAAAGGTCTTATTGGGTCAATGATGATTCAAGATGCTAAAGTAGCCAACCGATTGCAAAAAATTGCTGCAGAAGAGAGTAGGCTAGGTATACCATTGTTAATTGGCTTGGATGTGATTCATGGCTATAAAACTGTATTTCCAATCGCACTTGCAGAGGCAGGAAGTTTTGATACAGATTTGATGAAAGATACGGCACACATGGCAGCAAAAGAATCACGTTTAGATGGTATTAATTGGCATTTTGCACCGATGCTTGATATTAGTCGAGATGCAAGATGGGGGCGTATTTCGGAAGGTGGTGGAGAGGATCCGTATTTAATGTCGCAATTTGCAAGAGCAAAAGTTGCAGGCTTACAGGATGATACTTCATCAAATACGAACTACGTTGCAGCTTGTTTAAAACATTACGTAGGCTATGGTGCCTGTGAGGGTGGAAGAGACTATAATACAGTTTCAATGTCAGAATCATTGTTACGTAATGTCTACTTAGAACCATTTCGTGCCGCTATTGATGCAGGTGCTGCAACTGTAATGGCTGCATTCAATGACTTAAATGGTGTACCATGTACGGTAAGTAGTGAATTATTAAATGATAAACTTAGAGGAGAATTAGGTTTTAATGGATTTGTCGTAAGTGATGCCAATGCAATTAGAGAGTGTGTAACACATGGAATTGTTGATACAGAAAAAAATTCTGGCGCTCTTGCATTGAATGCTGGTTTAGATATGGATATGGGAACGGGAATCTATCTAAATACTTTAAAAGATTCCGTTGAAGATGGAAGTGTCAAGTTAGAAACGCTTGATAAAGCAGTTGAGCGTATTCTGAGCGTCAAAATGTGGTTAGGTTTGTTTGAACATCCATATGTTGAAGAAATGGATGAATATGAAATTTCTTCTGAAAATCGAAATCTTGCACTTAAATCTGCGGAATCATCATTGGTATTATTAAAAAATAGCAATGATGTTTTACCTATAGATTCAAATATAAAAGTAA
The DNA here is from genome assembly GCF_963667775.1 of uncultured Trichococcus sp. NCBI lineage: Bacteria > Bacillati > Bacillota > Bacilli > Lactobacillales > Carnobacteriaceae > Trichococcus > uncultured Trichococcus sp. Next base: position 2,202,005 of record NZ_OY764015.1, read on the forward strand.
GTGTGATTGGAAACTTAGCGAATATGCCTTCTGAGGTTGCTGGTGCGTGGGCGATTAGTTTCCGAGAAAGAGATTGTGTTTCTATTTTGGAGGGAATCCAAAAAGAATTTCCAAATAGTAAGTATTTTGAAGTTGGTGGCTTGGATACACCAATTGATAAAGGTGAGTTAAATGCGGCAATTGAGTATGGTGAAGTCATTGTATTTGTAGCAGGTGAATTAGTTTCTATGTCGGGTGAAGCAGCATCACGTGCAGATATTACCTTACCTGGACAACAAAGCGTGATATTTGATTTACTTGAAAAAGTTAATAAGCCAACAATTGCTGTTTTAATGAATGGACGTCCATTAGCTCTTCAAAAAGAAATTGAACAGGTAGATGCTGTAATTGAAGCATGGCATCTTGGTATAGAGATGGGGAATGCTGTCGCTAGAACAATTTCGGGTAAAAATAACCCAAGTGGAAAACTATCTATTTCATTTCCGAGAGTAAGTGGTCAATGTCCAATTTACTATAATCATCCAAATACGGGTCGTCCTGCGGGTAGTAGTAAATTTACATCTAAATATTTAGATGTGGACTCGTCTCCATTATTCTCATTTGGTTACGGCCTATCGTATTCTATATTTAAATATGAAAAATCTTCCTTTAAAATGTTAGATGATAAATTGCAAGTGACCTTAGATGTTGTTAATAGCAGTAATATAGATGGACATGATGTGATTCAAGTTTATGTAACAGACAAATTTGCGAGTATTGTTAGACCTGTAAAGGAGTTAAAAGCATTCAAAAAAATATTTGTTGAAGCAAACTCTAAACAGACAGTACAATTAACAATAGATAAGAATGAACTAGGTTTTTGGGATAATAAGGGAAATTATTGTTTAGAAGATGGAGAATTTGTAATTACAATCAGCAATGGTAACAACGATTTAGAGAAGTTTGAAACGATGATTCAATTAAATTAAATGTGAGGTAGATAATGAAAACAAATTCATGTAAAGTTTCAGGTACATACTCAGCCTACCTTCAGGGCAATGACTGGGGTGAGAATATTAGTAGAATAACCTTAGAATTGGACAAACCACTGGATGTTAAAACACTTTCTGCTGATGATTTCACGGTTTCAGAGACTAGGGAAATCTTTGATTGGCAGCAAGCAGATAAGGGGGTATTTGAAACGACCAATCCACGCACGATTCTTTCAGCTTATCCCAGTGATGAGGAGGGCAAGCAGACAAATAAGGCAAGTAAATTTGTGACCTTAGAACTGTCTACTGGACCAAATGATGGCCGCTATTATCTGCTCTCTCCAGATTCACCATCGAGTCAATATCCTAAGGTCTATAAATTGAATGTGGCCTTGTCAGAGAAAAGCGATGTCACATCTAATGGGGGTAAGGTCACTGACTTGATAGTTGATGCAGAAATGACCAAGTTAACTCATTCAGCGCCTGAATTTACAACGGACACGTTCACATCTAGCGATGGAGTGAAGTACCAGTACGCGCAATATAGTCCAGAGACATCCAGCGATACTCTCGTGGTGTGGCTTCATGGATTGCTAGAAGGCGGCTCTCAAAATACAGATCCTTACATCACTGTTTTGGGAAATGAAGCAGCAAATTTAGCAAGAGAAGAGTTTCAAAAAACAATTGGCGGAGTTCATATTCTCGCACCGCAGTCTCCGTCATTCTGGATGGACAAAACTGGTAAAGATCAATTGATTAATGGACGAATTGATTCCGACGGAACTTCCTTCTATACAAAATCTTTGCAAGAGTTAATTCAACAATATAAAGAGAAAGTTGGTGCTAAGAAGGTTGTGATTGCTGGTTGCTCCAACGGTGGTTTCATGGGTATGATCTTGGCGCGTGAATATGGTAAAGAATATGACGCCTATATGTTGCTTTGTGAGGCGATGGAAAATCGTTTTGTGACAGGTGAAGATATTCAAAAACTAAAAGACCTACCATTGTATTTTGTTTACTCAACCAAAGACCCTTTGGTGATTCCTGAAGACAATGAAATCCCAACTATTCAACGTTTGAAAGATGCAGGTGCCAATAATCTACAAGTGGCTGTCTTTGACGATGTTCTTGATACAAGTGGAACTCTCAAAGGCGATGATGGAAAACCATATGATTTTGGAGGACACTCAGTTTGGGTTCCATTCTTCAATAATGAAGTCAAAATTTCAGAAGATATTTCTGCATGGGAATGGATAGCTCAACAGGTTAAATAAGCTATTTTTGGCATAGGAAGAGAGCTCCTGCGCTAATTTTTATGGCTCTTCGACATTTAGTGTTGGCAGAGACAAATACAACTGAAAAAAATCTCTCACCGCATACCACAACAAAACCCAAAAAGCCCAAAAGGCGCTCCGTCAAGAGCGCCTTTCGGGCTTTTCCAGCAAACATTCTTATCCTTTGACCGATCCGGAAGTCACGCCTTCCACGTAGAAGCGTTGCATGAAGATGAACAGGATCGTGATCGGGATGGCGATCAGTACACAGCCCGCGGTGAACGCCATGAACAGCGAGTTCGCGGTTGTGCGGGTCATCATCGTGAACAGCCCGATCGCGATCGTGTAGTTCGGGATGTTGTCGCCCATGATGATTTTTGCGAAGATGAAGTCCATCCATGGTCCCATGAAAGCCAGCAAGGACGTGTACACGATGATCGGTTTGGACAACGGCAGTGTGATTTTTGTGAAGATCTCCCACTTGTTGGCACCGTCGATCATGGCCGATTCATCCAATGCCATCGGGATCGTATCGAAGAATCCTTTGGCGATGTAGAATCCCAGCGCGGAGCCGGCGGAATAGACCAGAATCAAAGCAAGCAGGCTTTCGGTCAGGTTCAGGGCTTTCAGGATGTAGTACACGGCGATCATGCTCATGAATCCGGGGAACATGTTCAGGACCAACGCGACTTTCAGGAACGGTTTCCGCATCTTGAAGCGCAGGCGCGACAGTGCGTACGCCATTGCGATT